>NZ_JBEZYD010000073.1:0-31251 GCF_040638335.1 Nonomuraea sp. NPDC026600 | reverse complement strand
ATGAGCGCGCGCAGCCGGGCGACGTGGGCGAACCGCAGCGCTTCCCAGGGCACGGCGGCGGGGTCGTCAGCCCCGAGCATCCGTGCGACCTCGGCGAGGCAGCCGGCCATCGTGCGGCGCGACTCGGCGCTGTCGAGCCCGCCGACGTACACGAGGTAGGGGTTGCGGTCGGCCGGGCGCGCGCCGGCGACGGCCGGGAGCGCGTGCTCCTGGCCGTCGTCGAGGCGGGCAAGCTCGGTCACTGGCCCTCGCTGTAGTGCTGGGCGCTGTCCGCGCCCATGCGCTCCAGGGTTCCGGTGTAGTACTGCACCCAGTTGATGCCAGTGCCGGGAAGGTCGTCACTGAGGATCTGCTGAAGCAGATCCTCGGCAACCACCCTGATCGTCGCCAGGCGGTCATATAGCTCCCTTTCGGAAGCACCGAGGGGGGACAGCGGCGTAGCCACGGCCGCGAGCGCGGTCACGAACCTCTCGATGTCCTCGGTCGCGTACGTGCGCGACTCGGCGCTGTCGGTCATGACGCGTCGATCTCCTTCGCGAGTTCGGCGAGCAGGCCCTCCAGCGGGGCGGCGTTGTGCCACTGCGGGCCGTCCGTGCTCGTCACCTTGGGCCGGGCGGCGATGTGCGCCTTGATCGCCGCCACGACGTCCACCACGGCGGCGAGGCTGGTCAGCGGCAGCGGCGCGCCGGTGTTGTCGATCCACCCCTGGCGCCAGTCCCAGACGATCGTGACGCCCTCGGTCCACGAGTCGTCGACGGGCGGGGTCTGCGGGTCGAACATCCAGTACATGCCGGGGCCGTCGTCCGCCTCCGAACTGAGCCACTCGTGCTGATCGGCGACGATGTCCTCGGCGTCAAGCGCGTCGGTGATCTGCCGGGCGTACGCGCCGACGTACTCGTCGATGCTCCGCCGCTCCACGAAGATGCCGATGCGGCGCCCGGCGCGGAGGTAGTGCAGCGCGTCCACCGCCGCCATCTCCTGGTCCTTGTCCGTCAGCTCCTCCCACGTGTCCAGGTGCGTGGCCTCGTGGGCGATCTGCTGGCGCGCGGCGGCGAGGCTGCGCGCGGCGGCGTACTCGGCGGCGTTGTCGAACGGGAACGTGACCGCGGGGCTCTCCTCGCGGCCGGCGTCCGCGGGGACGTGGGTGTCGTCGGGGATGTCGTAGCGCTCGTGCGCGTACCTGGCCAAGGGAGGCCCTCCTTCGGGCTGGGGGATGTTCTGCGGTCCACTCTAACCTTGATCAGCTTCCGGGAATATCCATTCTCGGAAGTCAGTAGCGAGGCGTCCGTCAGCGGGCGGCGCGTGGCCGGAAGGCTTGGGGAAGACGGACATGGGGCCCTGCCCCCCGGAGAGAAGGCAGGGCCCGTGGATCCAGCGCGACCTGTGGGGTGGGCTGCTGGATCGTTAGACGTCCGCCGGCCAGGCGGCAGGCAGGTGGACGTCGAGGAGGTGGTCATGGTGGGCCAGTTCGCGCGCCAGCGCATCCGGGGTCGGCGCCCGCAGGGTCGCGGTGATCCCGGCGTTGCGCATGGAGTCGGTCAGCACACGCCGGAGCTCGGCGGTCCACCCGTCATCGCCGCTGTGGTGGACGTCCCAGCGGGGGAAGGTGGCGCACAGTGCCGCGCGGTGAAGGAACGCGCGGTGATCCTGGGCGCTCACCCGCTCGACGAAGGCCCGCAACGTCTGTGTGGCCGTCGCGAGGATCTCGTCAGGTTGGGCGTCGCCGAGCGGTGTGGTCATGAGCCCACCAGCCGCATCGCGTACATGATGCGCGCGGCCGTGCCGGGCACGTCGTCGACCGGCCCGATCTCCGTGCCCCACAGCCAGCAGAAGCGCTCGGCCCGGCACTCGACCGAGTCGTTCAAGCCTCGGTCCAGCGGGTTGAGCACGTGGAGAAACGGCCGGGGGACCCCACCACCACGCCCGTGGTGCTGGGCGATCCACCCGAAGCGTTCCAGCTCGGCCCTGAGGGCGTCGAGCCTGGAGTCAATGACGGTCTCCATGATCAGGGGACGCTAGACCTGTCCGGCACGGCGGTTTTCACTGGAGTGAAATCCGGGGGAGTCAGTAGGGGATGCCCAGACGGGCGGCCATGCCGCGCAGTTCCCGCCCGCCGGCGTCCGCCTTGGCCTGCTCCATCAGGACGGCCACGGTCTCCCGAACGCGCGACAGGTTGCGGAAGCGCTGGGGGCCGACCCGCTCAGCGTTGAGCAGCCACGTGACCGCGCCATCGCGGGTCTTCTTCTCCCGGGCCAGGCCCCGGCCGACCTCGGTGAGGAAGTTCGCTTTCCTGGCCGGGTACGTGCCCAGACGGCTGCGATCGATCGTCTTGGCCAGATCCAGGACCTGGCGACCACCCTCGCCCATCTCGACGCCGACCTTGATCCGCCAGATCTTCACATTCGTCGAGCCGAAGGACTCCCAGTTGCGGTCGATGTCGTCAGGGACGTGCCGGGCCACCTCCGCGGCCTCGTCCAGCCAGGCGCGTGCAGCGTCCAACCTCAGGTTGGCGGCCTGAGCCATCGCCGCGTTGAGCATGAGCATCCCCAAGACCTGCAACGCCTCGGAGCTGGTGGCGTCAGGCTGGAGGCGCGCAACTTCGGCCTCCGCCTTGCGAGCCGCCCGGGTCCAGTCCCGACCGTCCGAGCGCGCGAACATGTACATGGCTCGGCCTCGGGCGACGGGATCGCCCAGGCGGTTGGCGGCATCCACGGCCTTGGCGGCGCCGACGTGGCCGAGGTCGGCGTACCCCAGAATGCGAGCCAGCCCAGAGGCGTGCACGGACGCCTCCACCAGAGTGTTCAGCGCCAGCTGCAGCGCGGCCTCGTCGGCCGGCGCCGCCACGTGGTAGTGCAACTCATCGATGAGGTCGGGCAGCAACTGGCCCTCGGTGACGTAGTCGTTCGAGCGCCAGGCGTGTTCCACGGGGCCGGCCAGCAGCTCGGCCAGCTCGGCCACGGGCCGCGCCCGCTCCACCGCCGACTCGCCGAGCTCGGCCGAGGTGAGAGCCTGCCGCAGCGCCGAGACATGGCTGTGCGGCTCGGACTGCAGCGGGTCCGCCGACAGGTGAGGGCCACCGACCAAGTCGCTTTCCGAGACGCGCAGCGCGCCGGCGAGCCCGGCGATGTAGGACCGCCGGTCCAACGCCGACAGCCCACGCTCGATGTTGGACAGGTGACTGACGCTCATCCCTGCCAGGCCGGCGACTTGAGCCAAGGTCATCTTGCGCCATTTACGCAGGATCCTCAGCCGGGCGCCGATGGTCGTGGACTCGGTGTACTGCTGCATCAAGGGCCTCCTCCGCGCTTTCAGGCTACGGGCCGGACTTCCCGGCCGGTGCGTGACCAGCTACAAACGATGTGTGCAGCATCTGTACTGGGATCTCGGAGAAACCGGGGCCGGCGCCTGCTTCGAGGTGGACTGGCGTGGCTCGACCGCCCGGGTCTGCCTCATGGACAGCGAGGAATACCAGGCGTACCTCGATGAGGAGGCCTACCAGTACCACGGCGGCTTCTACGACTACAGCCCCATCACCCTGCAGGTGCCCTACGACGACTATTGGTACCTGATCGTCGACAGCTACGACCGGGTCAAGGGGGTCTCCGTCGACCAGCTCTTCGACGACTGACCGGACACCGACGGGACGCGGCGTTTATCGGGGTGCGCGCCGTTATAGGACGCCTTGGAGACAGCGGCGGTCGCCAGTGAGCGCGAAGCGCCGGTGCGCCAGGACGCCGTCCAGGTTCAGACCGATCTCCTCGGCGAACATCGCCAGCGGTACGGCGGCGTCCGACAGGTAGCCGGGGGCGATCTCCAAGCACATCAGCCCGATCTCGGCGGCACCCGCATACAGTTCCTCGATCAACCTGCGCCCCTCACGAACGTGGGAGGGCTCACCCGGCGCGGCCGGTGGCAGCGGTGGCGGGGCAGGAGGCACGGCACGCACCTCGGCCACGGCCCGGCGGAGCAGTTCGGCGACGTCGTCCCCCGTCAGCTCGCCGGCAGCGCGGGCCTGGTCGATGAGGCGGGCCAGCACGGCCGCGACCTGGTCCACCCGGTCGCGGACATCGCGCAACGCTCGCCCGGACAGGCCCAGAGTGTCTCCCGCGGGAGACAGGCCGCCCATGGCGGTAGCCACCTCCAGCAGCTTCCCAGCGGTGGCGGCGATGTCGATCAGCCGGTACGCCTGGGCCCGGCTTAGACCGAATTCGGCGGCGGCATACTCCGCCCACGAGGCGTAGCCCAGGGGGCGCCAGATCTGGCCCTCGTGGGCCCGGCGGACCCGCTCAGCCAGCACAGCCCCGGCCTGCCGCACGGCGGCGATGGCTCCGCGGATCTGCGCGGTCAGCGCACGGGCCTGATCGACGTCCAGCGCGGAGCCTGCCCGATCCGGCTCCTCCTGCGGGTGCCGCTCCATACAACCGGTCATCCCCACCCATCACGAACGCATTCGGCACAGGTTCCTCGACTGTCAGCGGTCCTCTAATTGAGCCGCCATCCAACGGCGTTTGAGCCTCGTGGCCGTCGCCCCTGTTTCGCAGATACCTTGGTCCATCCCCGTGATCGTGGGCGGTTCGTCAGCGGCCGGGAGTCAGCTTTTCAGCAGCTTTTGTCAGCGTCCCGCGCGTGCGCCTGGCGGTCGAGGTGCGGCGCTCAGTGGCGTGGCTTCAGCCGGTCGATACCGCCGGGGTAGGCGTTGCCGAGCGCGACGACGACGTCCAGCACCGCCCCGTACAGCCTGCCGAACTCCCAGTGCCGATCGGCGAGCTGCCCGCCGGCTTCCAGCGCGCGGGCGAGCTCGGCGAGCTGCTTGCGCCACTCCTCCGCCGTCGAGGGCAGGCGCGGGGCGGCGGCCTCCTGCTGCTGTTGCGGGGCCTGGGGTTGTGGTGCGGGGGCGGGTTGAGGTCGCAGGGTTGAGCGGAGCGCGCGCTGCCCGCGGGCCCGGCGCGCCACGTTGATGAACTCCGCCGCGGCCTCCTCCATCGCCTCGCGCATGGCGAAGAGGGTGTCGGCCAGCTCGCCGGAGTCGATGCCGTGCGCGGTCCGCAGGCGCGCCAGGTCGGCTTGCATGCCGAACAACTCGACGCACGCTCCGCGGGCATCGGCGGGCAGTTCGTCGCGCGCGGCCGCCAGCGCGGCGGCGCTCACGTACCCGGCCAGCGTCTGCCGGTACCGGGTGGCGGCCTTGTCCAGCTCGCCGTGCTCGGCGTCGGACAGGCGCAGGTTGACCCGCTTGACGCGCTGTCCCTGGCCGCGCTGACGGGTCCGCCGGCTGCGTGCCGGTGGCGGTTGCTCGGCGTCGGTCACGTGCGCCTCCCTGCGTTTGGGGAACCCAACGCACTATCTTGCTCCGCCGATAAGGCAGGCGTGCAGAGGGTGCTCGTGAGCAGGGCGTACGGCATCGCGGACATGAAAAAACCCCGGCGCTATGGCCGGGGTTGCCCGAGTATCGGTGACGATACCTTAGCACTGTGAGTTGATCTTGGGTCTTGATCGTCTTTCGATAAGGGGCCACTTAACTCCTATCTTGCTGCTTCGACTCTTCAAGATCCACTTATCGTTGCTGGTTGTTCCTGTCGGTTCGCTTTCCAGTTCTGTGATGCCGTGATCTTTACGAAGTAAATGAGCCATCCTGCCAGGGTCCTCGCCCGGCGTCGGCCAGGCGAGGACCTGCAACGTCGACACCGGCTTTACTTCGTCCGCCGGCCTTTTCCGTTGACCGGCATCGACCGGCGTAGGTCCCGGTCGTACGCAGTCCGAGAGTGGTCGTCCTCCTGGCCCCAGCCCGGGGTCTGGTACGCCTTGGCAGCCTCGTGAACGAGACGGCTCTGGGCCTGCCGGTAGGACGGGTCGGGCTTCTGTGACATGGTGGGCTTCCCTGCTATGGGGGCCCCGGGCGTGCGTTCTTGGTCGGATGAACGCCTGGGGCTTTGTCGTGTCGGGGCGGACGCCCCGGGCACCCGCCCGGCACACGGCCAGGCGGGACCCGCAACGTCGGCACCGTCACGCGGCGCTCTCGGTGTGTAGTTCGGCCTCGGCGAGGGCCTCCAGGGAGGCGATCCACTCCTCAGCCAGCGCGGCCTCGTGGTGGGCCTGGGCGATGACCTCGATCAGGCGGTGGCGCAGCTCGTCCAGGACGCTCTGCACGCGAGGCAGCAGGGCTTGCACGCCGAACTCCGGGCAGGTGCGGGCCAGCGCGACCAGCTCGGCGGCGTCGGCCTCGGGAAGGCGCCCCAGCAGCGCGCCGATCGCCTCCGCCTCGGTGACGCTCTCGGCGTCGGCTGCGGGAGTACTGGTGTCCGGCTCGGCGATGGTGGTGGTCATTCAGGTCACCTCGAACAGCGGGTCCATGCCGGCGGTCAGCCGGGCGAAGCGGGTACGGGCGGCGTTGGCGATGTGAATGGCCAGGTCATAGGACAGATGGCACCTTTGGCACATGGCCTTGAGGTTGGCGTCGGCGCAGTTTTCCGGGGTGTGGTCCAGGTGGGCGGTGGTGAGCGCCACCCGCGAGCCGGTGACCGGGTGCGGTTCGCCGTGAACGGCGGGGCAGGGCTGGCCGTGGTGGCGGCCGCACTCACCGGCGCACTCGCAGGACCCGCCGGCGCGCTCGAACCGGATGCGGTTGCTGATCTCGGGCCAGTTGGCCGGGTAGCGGATCTTGTTCTCGGGCCGGATGGGCATCAGGCGCTCACCTCCCAGCCGTGGCAGTCCTGGCAGGCGCCGTAGCGTCGGGGCAGGCAGTAGGGCTGTTCGATGCTGCAGTCGGGGCAGATGCGGCGGGCGCGCAGCGCCTTGCCGATCGCCTCCAGCTGGGCCTCGCTGGGTTCGCGCTTGGGCTTGGCCAGCTCCCGGTCGTACAGGTAGGCGACCGCGATGCCGCGCGGCACGCCCCGGGCGCCGCTGGTGCGCCGGGTGCGCCACATGATCTGCGCGCACACCTGCTGCCCGCCCGGCCGCAACCCATCGGCCGCCAACTGACGCTTGGTGGCCAGGTTGTCGGGGGCCATCCGCCACGGGTAGGTGGGCACGCCGCCGAACCGGGACCCGTCAGGGTCCCAGAACGGCATCGGCGCCCGCGCCCGGCTCACCGTCTGCCCTCGGTGACCGCGGCTGCCGGGCCGCTCATGACAGCGCTCCCAGCGGCAGCGCGGCCACCAGGACCACGAGCGCGGCCAGCAGCAGGTCCACCGCGTGGCGCAACCGGCGGTACTTGGCCTGGGCCAGGACCGACAGCTGCAGCAGTTCGTCGGCCAGGCGCTGGGTGGTGCCGTGGTCATTGCCGCGCAGCGCGTCGATCAGGCCGTCGGTGCTGCCCGCGACAGCGTGGCGAGCGAAGCCGTAGCCCATGGCGCCGGGCGCGGGCAGGGCGGGCCGGATGACGCCCCACAGCAGGGTGACCGCGGCCGCCAGCAGCAGCGTGCCGCCGATCACGACGGCCACGGTGGAGGGCAGCGGCAGGTGGCCGACGCTGACGGCGGCCGCCAGGATCGCGACCATGGTCCCGGCCCACCCGATCAGCGCGGTGGCTTTGACGTCGACGCGGGCCAGCTCGACGCGCACCGCGTCGCTCTCGCGCTGCAGCACGGCGGGCGCGCCGGGGAAGGTGGAGGTCGTCATGCCCGCACCTGCCTGGCCACGTCGGCGTACAGGACGATCTGCACGGCCAGCACCGCTACCGCCGCCAGCTCGGCGAGCGAGACGGCCAGCACGGCAGGGGTGTGCGGGCCGGCGGCCCACACCACGACCAGCGCGACCAGCGGCGGCACGCAGAAGGTGGTCAGGTTCACGCCGAGCTGCAGCACCTTGCGCGAGAACCAACGCCGGTCGCCGCGGCCCTCGCTCTCCCACTCGAACATCGGGATGTCGGTGCCGTCGTCGACCAGCGCGTGCAGGCGCGGCCCCAGCCGGTCGCGTACGTACCGGCCGATCAGGGTGATCATGTGATCGTTGTGCAGGTGCGTCCAGCCGAGCACGATCCCGGTCAGCGGCAGCACCAGCAGCAGTTCCAACCGATTGGCTGTGGCGGTGACGGCGGCGATCGCCGCCGCCGCGGTGAGCACGGCGTACAGCAACTGGTCCCGGAACCCGATGCGCGACCGTTGTTCGGCCTTGAGGGCGTCGTACTCGCTCAGCAGCACCGTGACGGCCCGCTCTTCCAGGCCGGATGCCTGGGCGGCGGTCGAGGCGAGGGCGGTGGTCGAGGTCTGGCCGTTCATCGGCCCAGCCCTTTCGGCGTCCGGCCGATGATGGCGTCCATCTGGGCCAGGCCCTCGTGCATCGCGGCCAGGCCCTCATCGACCAGGCCCACCAGGTGGTCGGCTTCGGCCAGGACCACGGCCAGGCGCTGCTTGTCGAGGGGCGGGGCGCCGAGTGTGCGCTCTCGTTCGAGCACGGTCATGATGGGATCTGCCTCTCTGATCTGGAGATTGGTGGGGTGTGCGGGCGCGCCCGCCGTGGCCGGTCTTGGCGGAAAGACCACGGTGATGCGCGCCCGTTTGGCTGTTCAGTCCCGGGTGGCCAGCAGGGCGTAGGCCAGGCCGGTCAGCGCGCACAGCACGAGCGCGTCGCCGCCGGTCAGGGCGTCGTCGGCCTCGATCAGGTCCCTGGCGTCCTTCAGGTGACGGTGCCCCAGCAGGTCCGGGTCGGGGTGCAGCGTGTACAGGATGGCCAGCAGGGTGTGGGCGACGGCCGCGTCCTGGTGGTGGGCCTGGCCGTGCTGGACGTGGTGGCGCAGCTGCTCACTGGCGGCCGCCAGGCGCTCGCCGCCGCGTCGGTCGCCCAGCAGCGCGCCGCTCGTGCCGAGCACGGCGTTGATGACGGCGCGGTCGACCGGGTAGCTCAGCAGGTCGTCCTCCTGGCGGACGCGCTCGGCGGTCGCGGCCAGGAAGCGCCGGGCCTCATGAAGGGCGCCGGGGCGCTGGATGGTCGTGGTGGTCATGGGGATTTGCCTTTCTTGTCGGGTGGATCGTGGATGAGACAGTCAGCGCTGGATGACGGGTCGGTCGACGTCGCGGTGGACCAGGGCGACGGGCAGGCCCGCGTCGGTGAGCTCGGTGGCGATCGCGGCGGCCATGGCTACCGATCGGTGGCGGCCGCCGACGCATCCGACCGCGACGGTCACCGGCCCGGTGGTGGTGGTGGTGGTGAGCTCGGCGGCGAGCTGGGCGGTGCGGCGGATGACGGCTGCCACGCCCGGGGTGGCCAGGACCTGGGAGCGGACGATCTCCTCCAGGCCGGTCAGCTCGCGCATCCGGGGGTCGGCGTGGGGGTTGCGGAAGCGGCGGCGGGCGTCGACGACGATGTCCGCCGCCGGCGGGGCGGCGTGGCCGTACCCGAACGAGGTGATCTCTGCGGCAGTGGTCTGCTTGGGCATCGGGTCGTCGGCGCCAGCCAGGGCGGCGCTGCCGTTGTCCTCGTGCTCGACGATCTGCAGGAACTCGGCGGCGTAGGGCGGGCAGTTGTGGCAGCCTCTGGCGGCCATGACCATCAGTCGCAGGGCGCCGTACAAGAGGGCGGCCAGGGTGGCGACGTCGAAGACAAGGGCCACATGCCGGCCCTCGCGGTGGTAGAAGTCGGCGCGATCTTCGAGGTGGTCGGCGGTGTCGAGCAGGGCGTCGGCGTGACTGCACGTGGGTAGCGGCGGCAGGGACGGCAGTTTCAGCTTCATCAAGGCTTCTCCTTCGGTGAGGTGATTGCGGGTCTGTAGATGGGGGCGTCCATCGTCAGGCTCCGATCGGCGGGTGATAGCCACGCTCTTGGAGTTCCTGACCGAGCTCGACGGCGTCGTCGATGGTGAGCCCCAGCGTGTCGGTCTTGGTCTCGGCGAGGTACTTGATCGCGAGGTCATGCCGTTCGCACTTGACGCACATGGTTGATCTCCGTTCGGATCGAAGGACAGGTACTCAGGTGGCGAGCGCGTACTGGCCCCGCTCGTGCTTGGCGACCGGGCCGTCCTCCGCCGAGAGCCGCTTGAGGGCGTTGCGTACGGAGTTGAGCGCCTTGATCTGGCGGCCGCCGTCGGCGTTGACGGCCTCCCAGATGTCGGGGGCGGTCATCGGGGCCTTGGCGTCGGCCAGGACGGCCAGGATGCGGTCCTCAAGGGACGCGGGCGGCGGGGGGACGTCGTCGTCCTCGCCGTCGTCGTAGTCGTCGCCGGCGTGCTCGTCGGGGACGGCCGGGGCCGGGTGGCGCCCGCCCTTGGCCGCGCTCTTGCGCGCTTCGGCGGCGAACTGGGCGCACAGGGCGTCGAAGGCGGGGCCGTCGTCGCGCAGCGTGTACGCGTTGCGTTCGATGTTGTCGTCGAGGGCCCGCGCGACGGCGTCCCCCAGGCTGCGGGGCTGACTGCTGAGGGCCCGCACGGAGGCGTCCTCCAGGTGGCGGGGCTCCTCATCGCCGTACAGGGCCAGGATCTCCGGATCCTTGCCGGTCAGCGGCGCGATGGAGCCCACCCTCAGGTGGCGCATGAGGGCGGTCGGGCGCTGCCCGTTCACGTAGTAGGCCATGCCCTGGGTGCCCGGGGCGTCGGCGTCGTCGCCGGCGATGTCGAACGGGCTGCGCAGCACGGTCGGGGCCAGCGTCGGCAGGATGGGCGCGAGCTTCGTGCCGCCCGGCAGGACGCCGTCGCCGACCAGCTGGCTCATCATGGACGACGTCCAGCGCAGCAGGGTCACCTCGCCGGTCTTCATCATCGCCCGCATCGTGTCGCTGCCCCCCAGGTCCTCCAGGTGGGACGCCTGGGCGGCGATGCCGACGCCCACGCCCACGGACCGGCCGGTCCGCGACAGCTCCTTGATCAGGTAGGTGGCCAGGGCCCGGTAGGGGGCGCCGCGCTCGAGCAACCTGTTGGCCTCGTCGATCCACACGTGCAGCAGCGGGTCCTCGCCGAGCACGAACGCGTTGCGGCCCAGGGCGCTGTAGCGGCGCATGCGGGCCAGGGTGACCTTGACCGCCGCCAGCAGCATGAGGATGGCGCCCTCCGGCGTGGTGACCCGCCAGTCGACGTTGCCCTCGGCCTCCGGAACGCTCGCGCCTTCCTTGAGGTCGGCCAGCCAGGTGCAGAACCCGTTCAACTTTTCGGCGATCAGCTGGAGTTGCAGCGTCTTGGACTTGCCGGCGCCGGTCGTGCCGAACAGCACGAACCGCTGCGCCGAGCCGGTCACCGGGTCGAACAACCTTTTACGGACGGGCTGGCCGTTGTGGTAGAACCCGGCCGTGTACCGGCCTTGCCGGTCCATGATCAGGTCCTCGCGGGTCACGGCCCGCACCTCGGCGAGCGGGTTGCGCGGGTAGACCATGACCATCCCGAGATAGCCCTGCGTCTCCACGACCAGGCGGCCCGGGTCGTCGATGCCGAGCTTCTTGCACAGCGCCGCGATGTCGTAGGAGATCGCCGCGCCCTCGGGGTGCTCGACCGTGAACACGGTCAGCTCGTCCGCCGCGCCGGGCCGGGCCATCGCGGTGGTCTTCACGCGTCCTCCGTGGTGATGCTCTTGGTGGTGCTGGTGACCGGGATGGTGCGGACCTCGCCGCCCGGAGTGCCGACCTGGATGCCGGTGAGCACCGTGCCGGGCATGGCCTTGGGGGCGACGTGCTTGGCCCATCGGGTGGCCAGGTCGTCGGTCTCTTCGGGGTTGCCGACCTTCAGCAGGCGCACGCCGGCGCCACGGCCGGGCACCGGGTCGATGTCGATCTCGTCTTCGGGGATGTCCATGAGCGCGCTCAGGCGGCGGATGGCGATGTCGGGGACCGGCTCGCCCGGGGTGGCGGCCCGGATGATGGCCCGCATGGACTTCTGGCCGGTGGACTCGATGGTGTCCAGGAGGGTGCCCGGGGCGACGCCGCCCTTGACGGCGGCCTTGGCGGCCCACCACCGGGCGGCCGGATGGTCGCTGACGGGCGGCCCGGCCGGGACCAGCTCGGCGGCCGGGGCCGGCGGGGTGAGCAGGCGGCGGCCGACCTGGGCCGGGCGCGCCACCCACACCCCGACCGTCCAGGCCATCAGCGCGGTGGCCTCGACGGTCGTGGCCACCGGGTTGATGCCGGGCGTCAGGTGCTGCATCAGGTGTTCGCCGGTCAGCAGGGCGGCCAGGCTGGCGCCGGGCGTCAGGTAGAGCGCCGTGGCGACCGCCCGCTGCTGCCCCTCGGGCTTCCACAGCCGCAGCGTGGCCAGGCCGGACAGGGTGAGCACGGCGTCGGCCAGCAGGCCCGCCCCGGTCAGGGTGCCGGTGAACAGGCCGGACGCGGCGGCGCACGCCCCGGCGAGGGTGGCCACCCGCCCGGTCGCGCTCTGGACGGCCGCCAGGCGGCGGCGCCACGGGTCCAGGGCGGGCCAGCGCGGCAGCTCGACCTCCAACGGCGGCAGGTCGGGCACCTTCGCGGACCGGCTGGTCGTCTTGGTCGTGGCCATGGGGCGGGTCTCCTCTCGCGCTGGTCAGCGGTTGCTGTAGAACTCGGACCTGGCCATCCGGCCGGACTTGGTGCGGATGGCCTCGACCACACCGCCGTAGTCGCTCTCATGGCCGTCGCGGGCCTCGGTGAACAGCACCGACATCTCCTCGGTCGCCTCCGCCATCGCCGCGGCGTCGTCCAGCGCGCCGACCATCACCGCGGCGGCGTCGCGGAACTCGCCCACGGTGTCGTCGTCGACCTCCAGGCCCGCCATCTGGTCAGCGGTCTGCAGGACGCTCGCGGCGCATCCCTCGACGTAGGCGTAGGTGGCGCGGATGCGCTCACTCAGACCGCTCAGCCGCACCGCGGCGTAGCCGAGCTGGACCAGGAGAATGCCGTAGCGGACGAGGCGGGGCATGAGGCTGCCGCCCTCCTCCATCGCCTCACCGGTCGTGGCCACCTCGTTCATCGCGGTCTCCTACTCGTCGTGGTATTCGCGCTCGGCGGGCCGGATGTGCCCGTAATCGCGGGTCGTGTCGGCCACGCCCAGGTCCCGGTCGGCGGCGTTGGCAGCCGCGACGGAGATCGCCTCAGACGCGGCGGGCAGCGCGTCGGCCAGCCCCTCCGCGCACGCCTTGACGTGCAACGCCTTGTCGACCAGCCGCCCCCAGATGGCCTCCAACCAGCCGGGCACCTTCAGGTCGACGATCTCGGCGTGCAGGGACTCCAGCCGGCCCGCCATGCGTTCGGCGCCGATCGCGGTGGCGCGGGCCGCGTCCACCCCTTCGGTGATCTCCTCCGCGGCGTCCTCTGCGGCCTCGATCACGTCGCGGATGGTCAGCTCGGCGTCGTCGTCGTACTGCGTGCCGTGGGCCGCCACGGTGGACGGGCGCGGTGCGGGCACCGCCCCAGCCGGGATCGCGGGTCCGTTCATCTGGCCTCCTCCAGTGGCCCGGCCTGCTGTGGCCTGGACGGTCGGGTTGTCGTTGCTCGCCGGCGGTTCGGTCGTGGTCGTCATGGTGTTCGTGCTCGCCGAGCTGGCGGCGGCCGCCGGGGCCAGCGCGGGCCGTCCGGCGGCCGGGGCGCCTGCCACCGGGGCGGGTGCGCTCTGCGGGCGCTGCCGCCGGGGCTGGGCGTCGACACGCTCGACGGTGATCCGGGTGGAGCCGTCGGACCCGGGCGGGGGCCGCATCCACTCCGTGCCGCGCGGCGGGGGCGGGGGCGTCGACCGGTCCGACCCGGGCGGCGGAGACCCCCATTGGAAGCCAGCGAACCCGGACGGCGTCGACCGGCGAGCGCCGGGCCGCCGCCGCCGGTCCCAGAATCTGCGGCGGGCCCACGACGTGCGGCGAGTCCACGCCTTGCGGCCGTCGCGGTGCCCGTCCCCGGCCACCGTCGAGTCGGCCGCCCTACGGCCGGCCCGCCAGCGCTTCAGCGCGGCGCTCTCCCAGGTCATCCACACCCGCCAGGCCCGGCGCTTGCCGCCCTTGCGGCGGCGCTTGGCCTCCTTGCCGCTCTTGTCACCCGGCGTGGGGGTCGCTGGCGCGGTGCGAGTCCAGCGCTTACGGCCGGGCGGCAGGGCCTCGTCCCCACCAGAGCCGGGCTTGCTCTTGTGCGGGGCCTTCCACGTCACCGGGCGGGGCTTGGGGGCACTCGGCGTGGTCGCGTCCGCGCCGCCCTTGGCCTTGGCCTTGCGGTCCTTGCCGCCCTTGATGTCGGCGTCGCCCTTGGGCTTGCGGGGCTCGCGCGTCTGGATGCACGGGCCGTCGCCGAGCCCACCCTTGACCTTGCCGCGCTTGCCCTTGCGCTTGGACCCGGCCGGGCCCCCGTCGGTCGACGTCCGGCCGCCGCGGTCGGCCTTGGGGCCCTTGCGGCGCTTGTGGGAGCCGCCGTGCCCGTCGTCGTGGGAGTCCCCGGGGCCCTTCTTGCGCTTCTTGCGCCCGCCCGGGCCGGTGTGCCCCAAGCCGCCCCCGTGCCCACCCCCGCCGTGGGAACCGCCGCGCTTGCGGGAACTGCTGCCCTCGTGCCGCGAGCCGGTCAGGATGCCGCCGCCACGGGAACCGCCACGGCCGCCCCCGTGGCCGCCGTGGTTGCTGCCGTGGTGGCCACCGTTGGCCGCCGCCTTGGCCTTGGACTTGTCGGCGTTGGCGCGGGCCTCGTCAGCGAGCGCCTGGCGGTGCCGGGCCCGGTGCCACATGCCCTTGGCGGCGGCCACGCCCAGCGCGGTCACCAGGGTCATGCACAGCTGCAGGGTCTCCCGGGCGGTGGGGTTGTCCGGGTCGGCCGCCTCCAGCGGAGCGAACTCATCGTTCTCCTGGCCGTCGTCGCCGCCAGGACCGCCAGGGCCACCGCCCGGTCGCGGGGGCGGCGGCGTCAGGAGGGCCACCGGGACGCTGGGCATCTCACGGCGCGGCAGGACCGGCGCGAGGTCGGCCGGAGCCGTCGCCGTGGCGACGGGGGCGGACAGCCGGGGCGAGGCCGGCATCGTGGGCAGCGGCGGGGGCGGCACGGGTTCGGCCGAACGGGGCCGCAGGGGGACCACCTTGCTGTCGTCAGCCATGCGTTCGGCTCCTCTCAGGCGTTGACGGACGGTGACCGGACGGCGTAGCCTCGCGCGCTCGTGCGCGCAGGCGCTCGCGCGCTCGCATTACGCGAGGCGAGTCCGCGATCGCGGCCGGGATGAACATGAAGATGAACATGGGCGCGGTCACTCGCTGTAGCCGGTGCAGAAGTTTTCGAGTGTCCGCGCCAGGTGCGCCCAGGCCGTCTCGTCGCCGTTTTCGGCGCGGTTCCGGGCGATCTTCCGGGCCTCGTCCCACCACAGGACGGCGATCTCCCGGGGGTTCTGGCCCGCCCGCGCCTGGCGCTGCTGGGCGTGCTTGATCTGGTTGTGTGCGCGTCGTTCCGCGCTCGTCATGGGCCTGGTGTCCACTGCGCCTCCTCTGCGGGGCTGGTGATCGGGGAGCCGGAGGGCCGCCGCCCCCGGCCGGGGCGGCGGCGGGGACCAGGGTCGTGGTCACGCGGACTGGACCCGGTCCATGAAGCTGCCGCCGTCGTCG
This sequence comes from Nonomuraea sp. NPDC026600, assembly GCF_040638335.1. Classification (NCBI taxonomy): domain Bacteria; kingdom Bacillati; phylum Actinomycetota; class Actinomycetes; order Streptosporangiales; family Streptosporangiaceae; genus Nonomuraea; species Nonomuraea sp. NPDC026600. The sequence goes on along the minus strand of NZ_JBEZYD010000073.1, from coordinate 15,805 downwards.
TCACCAGGACGGGACGCCGGGCGGGGCCTCGGGTAGGGCTGCCCCCCGCTCAGGTGGCGGGGGGCAGCGGGTCCACGGTTCAGCGCGGCCTCCCGCTTGATCTCGGCGGCTTCGGCCTTGCGGGCGGGCACGTCGTGGCGCTGCTTGCGGTACTGGGCGGCCACCTCGAACGTGAGCTTGCGCGCCTCCTCCAGGTGCTCCTGAAGCTTGGCGAACTTTGAGACGAGCTTGTGGTGCCGTACCGCCGCCTCGATGCGGCCGTACTCCTCGGGCGGGTTGGCCCGCCACATCGCTTCCGCGTCCATGCGGATGGGGCCGATGAACTCGGAGAGGTCCGCGATGAGAGCGCGAATCTGGCCGGAGAGCGCGTCCATGTTCTCCGGCGTGACCAGCATCTCCCCCCGCCAGCGGTTGTTCGGGTCGGTGTTCAACTGCGGTTCCTTTCCGATGGTCACGGCGCGCGGGCCGTGGTGCGGGTGCGGTTTGCTGTCGCCCGCCGGCGCCGCCACCGCGGGGCGGCGAGACGGCGCCGACGGGCCGGTCATCGGTGCCACTCCAGGCGGCACCACACGGTCCGGCAGGTGGGGGTCAGGACGACGTCGTAGGCGTCGGCCAGCTCTTGCACGAGGGCCAGGCCGCGCCCGCCCTCGCCCTCGCCACGCGGCATCGACACCAGGGCGGGCCCCATGTCGATGCACGTCAGACCCAGCGCCCCGGCCTGGTCGGTCGAGTCGCCCTCAACCTCGATCTGAAGGGCGAACCGGCCGGCCGGACACCCGGACGCCGAGTGCATGACCGCGTTGGTGGCCAGCTCGGACGCCACGAGCGCGATGTCGTGGGCGCGCGGGTCGTCGTCCGGCAGCGGCAGGTGCTCCAAGACCCAGCGCCGGGCGGCGCCGATCTGGTCGGCCTGGCCGGGGAACGCCTGGTGGAAGGCCTTGGGGATCGTGATGGCCGCCATTCAGGCCACCCCCGCCCGGTGCGTCGACGGGACGGTGGCCTGTGCCAGCAGCCGCGACGGCCGCGCCCCCAGGGGCGGGAGCTGGTAGTGCTCGGCCAGGTAATCGCGGATGTAGCCGACCGGGTCGGCCTCACCGAGCTTGGCGGACGCCACGCTCGCCCGCGCGGCGGCCAGCAGCTCGCTGTAGGCGGCCGCCAGCAGCACCAGCTCGTTCCGGGACAGCCCCTGAACCTGGGGAACGGTAGTTGTGATGCTCACGTCGCACCTCCAGACGTTGCCGCGAGCTCGTCACGCAGCCGGGACGCGGTGTCGGTGGCGCAGTTCAGCGCCTTCTGGATCGCCCGGGCGGACGGCCGGGCGGGCAGATGCCCAGCGGCGATCAGACGGTGCACGCGCTGCCGGTGCGCGGTCTCAGGCAGGCCGTTGCGCCCCCCGCCGAAGGGCTTGCGCTGATCTTGCGTCGAGGCGGCGTTTGCGCTGTACGACACGGCAGTAAGGGGGGTTACTCGATCTTCGTCGCGGGCGCTGTCGCCGAGCCCGTGATCGAGAGTGGCAAAGCGGTCCAGCAGCCGCGGCCAGCCGGTCACCACGATGTAGGCGACGATCGGGCCGACCAGGTGCAGCACCAGCACCGAGAAGCTGAACGACTCACCCTCGGACAGGCTCCAGGGCAGGTACGGCCAGGCGTTCATGCCCAGGGTCAGCGCCAGCATCAGGTACTCGATCCGCTTGAGCACGTCGTCGTCGGCGGGCTGGCCCCGGGTGGCGAAGAACGCCTTGGCGCCGACGAACGCCAGCAGCACGATCGACATGAACGGCTCGACGAACCACGCGAAAATCCAGCCCGCCGACCACGGCTCGGCGCCGTCGGACGCGAACGCCTGCACCCCGGCGGTCGACCAGCCGAGCGCCAGCACGAGCGCCACGGTCAGCGCCGTGTTCACCCGGCGGCGAGCCCTGGCCGCGGTGTAGGCCAGCATCGCCGGCTCCTGCTCCAGCGCGTGCAACCGGGCCGCCTCGATCGCGGCCAGGCGGCGCTTACGCACCTGCTTGCTGTCGACCAGCAGCGGCGTCTGGTCAGCCTGAAGGACTGCCAGCTGGTGGGACTCGGCGAGCTTGCGGCGCTCCCGCCGCACCTGCCGGGTCTCCCCGCCCTCCAGGGGGACAAGCTCGCCCTCGACGAACTCGCCCTCAGCGCGTTCGTGTTCGACGGCCTCGGTCTTGTCGGTGTCCTCGACCGGGTCGACGTCGGCCTGGGCGGCCACGAGCTCGCGCTGCCGGTCGTCGTCGTCCATCACGGCGACCGGGGCGGGCAGCGCCACAGGGGTCGGCATGTCGTACGACAGCACCTCGTCGATGTTGGTCAGCAGTCGGTCGACGCTCATCAGGCGCTCACCCCTGCGGCGGCCAGGGCACGAGCGCCACGCTGGGCTCCCTGCCAGACGGTCGTGGGGTTGCGCCCCATCCGGGAGCCAGCGGCGCGCCAGGTCAGACCCTCAGCGCGAAGCGTGAGCGCGGCCTGCTGAGCGGGCGTCAGCCGGGCGATCGCGCGCCTGAGTTCCAGGACGCCCACCGTCACCAGCGCGGCGTCTTCGGCCGGGGGAGCAGTGGGCAGCGCGCGGCCGTGAACCGGGTCGTCCCAGTCGGTCGGGCGCTCGTGCGACCGGGCGGGCCGGAAGTGGTCGATGGCCGCGCGGCGGGTGATGGCGGCCAGCCATGGCCACGCCGACTCGTCGCCGCCGTGCAGGAGACCACGCGCCAGCGAGATCCCCGCGCGGAGCCAGACGTCGCCGGCGACGTCCTGAGCGACGTCCCGGTTACCAGTGCGGCGGACGGCCACGGCCAGCACGCGATCGGCGTACAGGCGGTAGAGCCGCTCCAGCCGGGCCGAAGCCTCAGCGCAGAGAACAGGAGCGCAGAGCGACTGCGCGGGGTGCCGGCCAGGCATGGCCGGGGCGCGTGGCACCATAGGAGTTCCTTTCATGACACGAGAGGAATGGGTTCCGTCCCTGGTCGGGCGGGGCCTGCAGTTCAAGAGGCGCGCCCCCTGGCAGGGGCGCGCCTTTGAGCGTTTCGGGGGAGGCCCGAGGGCCTCGTTGAAAGGGGTTCGCCCCGCCCGGTTGACGGACGGCGCTGTCTCAGCCCCACGGGTGTGCGGGGTGATCGTTCTCGGGGTCGGTCGAGCGGCATGGACACGCCCGCGAGCCGGTGTCGTCACGGTCCCGCCCCAAAGTTCTTGGTTCCACTGTTGAGTTCTCAAAGTTCGTAGCCGTAAGGCTTTCCGGGCGGGTTGGCCATCTTGCGACTTTCCCCGCCGGACAGCCCGGCCTCCTTTGTCGCCGAGCTAACCGGTGGTTAACTGGCGACGTAAGGGACACTAGGCGACGGCCTCGCAGCGCGTCAAGCACCACTTGCCAAGTTCCTAAGTGGCGGTTAACTTGGCTCAAACGGAAGCCCCGTAGAGCCCTTAAGTGACAGGAGAGAGAGGTGATGACGCATGTTCGAGAGTGAGATCAAGAGCGTCCGCGAGATCAGCGACCCTCTAGAGAGGTCCAAGGCCGCCACCGACGCACAGACCGCCGTGAAGGCGGTCGAGGCGGAGTTCTCCCGGATCCGCCGAGAGGCGCTGGAGGAGCTAATTCGTAGCGGCGTCAAGCAGGCCGACATTGCCCGCGAGCTTGGCATCACAACCGCGCGCATGAGCCAGCTGGTGAAGACTGGGCCCGCGCCCGAGCGCGCCTTCTTCGGAGCCACCACCACACCGGTAGTCGCGGCCGTGGCTCAGAAGTTGGAGCGCGAGAAGGCGAAGCCGGGCCCGGTGGTTTCCATCGACGACATGCAGGCGTACGACCAGCTTCGTTGCCTGGTTGAGGACCTTGGCCTGAAGTCGACCTACGAGGTGATTCGGCCGCCCGGCAACGTACGACTGAACCGTGACGGCCTGGTCCTCATCTGTGGGCCGCGCCACTCCTCGCTTATCGCTCAGGTCTTGGAGTCCGACGACAAGCTGAGGTTCGACAAGGACGACGACGGTTGGCATCTGGTTGACCGCGAGGCGGGCACTGTCTACCGCTCGCCTGAGGACTCCGACGAGCCCGGGGACATCGCCTATTTCGGGCGCCTTCCCCGGCCCGACGGCAAGGGCCATTTCTTGTACATCGCCGGGATCCACGCGGCTGGGGCGGCGGGGGTCGTCCACTACCTGCGCACCGAGCTGCAGACCCTCTACCGCGAGGTTCGGATGCGGCGGTTTTCCATGCTCATCTCGTGCCAGTACGACCAGGACAGCCACGAGATCATCTCCAGCAAGCGTGTCACGCCGGTCTACCGGCACGAGGGGTGACGTGAACATCGCCTTCGAGACTCTGGGCGGTTCGACGGAGCGACCGAACGAAGACTGGGTCGCCGCGACCCCGACCGCCGTGATCGTCCTCGACGGGGTTACTGCGCCCCGCGTGGTCGCGCCCGGCTGTCATCACTCGGTCTCGTGGTTCACGCAGAACCTTGGCGGGCGGCTCTTGATGCTGCTCGCCGAGGACGAAGACATGGACAAGGTGCTCGGCGACGCCATCGACCAGGTGGCCAGCCTTCACCGGGACACCTGCGACCTGACCAGTCCCGGAATCCCGGCAGCGGCTGTCGCGATGCTCCGCAAGGCGGGCGACAACCTGGAGTGGCTTGTCCTCGCAGACACCGCGATCGTCGTAGACACCCTCAACGGCCTTAAGGTCACCTGCGACACGCGCGTGGAAAACGCTGCACCCGAGGCGCTGGCCCGCACCCGCAAAGAGGCCATCGGCACGCCCAAGCACCAAGCGGCCGTCGCCCGAATGTCGGTTGAGCAGTTGAAGAAGAGGAACGTCCCCGGCGGCTACTGGGTGGCGGCGGCGGATAGGGAAGCCGCCGACAACGCCTTCACCGAGAAGGTTCCCATCGCCGATGTGCGGCGGGTCGCGATCTTCACCGACGGAGCCTCCCGGGCCGTCGACACGTTCGGCGAGATGGACTGGACCACGTGCCTGGACTATCTCCAGGAGCACGGTCCGCGCGGCCTGATCCGGCACGTCCGCCGGATCGAGGACTGCGACCCTGAAGGGCTGAAGTGGCCCCGGTTCAAGAAGTCGGACGACGCGACCGTAGCGGTGGTCGAGATGTAGTGGGGGTCCTCAACCGCGTCGGGGCAAAGCCACTAACGCCAGCAAATGCTAGACAGCCATCTTCGCTAACCCGGAGGTGGCAGCGAACGAAAGAGGCGGACCTCGCCCGAGATCCGCCCCCTTCAAAGCCTCCCCACCCGCCAAGGAAAGAAAGGCCTGCACCAGGCGCCCCGCTACCAACGGGAATGCCTTCTACCAGGCCTCTCACGAAAGTAAGAAAGGCCCAGCAACCCGTGACGATCGTAGCAAGTGGGCACCATGCCGCCGCGCGCTTCCGCCCCCAGGGTGGTGCCCGATGAGCCTCTATCCGATCTTGTGGGCAGCTGAACACGCTCCCGTTCGCGACGCCGAAGAACGCGCCATCCTCAGCGCCCTGGTCCTCAAGGGCGACTTCGATGGATCCAACTGCTACCGCTCCTACCCCACCCTCGCCAGGATCGCCAGGATCGACCCAAAGACAGCGGGTAGCAAGTGCCGCGCGATGGAGAAACGAGGCATCCTCCGTCGCCAGACCGGCCCCAAACCCGAGGGGTGGAAGAAGCTGCCCAAGGACAAGAAGCCGGTCGTGTGGGAAGTCATGATCCCCGCTGAGTTTTGGAGCCCGATCCAACTCGAAGAGATCAATGCCCAGCGGCAGGAACGGGGCCGCGTTCCGATCACCCAGGAGAACCGCCCTGCGCTGCCTGAGGCCCCGCCGAAGGCGGCCCGATCGGACAAGGGGAAGCCTCGGCCGGAGCGGCGCAAGAAACGAGAGCGGGGGGACTCACAGTCCCCTCGCTCAAACGAGAGCGGGGGGACTCACAGTCCCCTCGCGGGGGGACTCACAGTCCCCTCGCGGGGGGACTCACAGTCCCCCAACCCTCCGATTGAACCCTCCGATATAACCTCCTCCCCCCTCCCCCCCACTGATGCGCTCGCGTCTCCTGAGTCACAGGCTCAAACTCGGGAGGAGGAGGGGGACTTTCTCAACCTCCAACCCCAACCCCAGCCCACTGGCGCTGATGCGCCGCACGGCGGTCGGCGTGCGGCGGCGGAGGAGCTGGTGTTGTCGTTGCCATGGCGTGAGGGTGGCCCTACCGCGAGCCAGCTCAAGAGCTTGACCGTTTTGGTGGACGCGGCCTGGAGCGCGGGTTGGTCCTCGGAGGCGTTGCGCCAGGAGCTGGTGGCTGATCTGGGCGGGGTCCGGTCGTTGTACGGCGTGTGGGCCTCGCGGCTGAAGGAACTGCCGGCGCCGCGCCCGGCGCAGAAGGCTCGTCCGGCGTTGCCGCCGCGTTGTGGCGATGCCCGGCATGACTCCTACGTGCCGCTGGACCGCAATCTGTACGGCGATGAAGGCCCTCGCCCGTGCCCGGTGTGTCATCCGACCGCGATCGCCAAGGCTCAGGAGAGCCTCCGATGAGCCTCGACGTCAGCGCCCTGCCGGGGGAGGCGCCGGGCGTAGTGGAGATCGAGACAGAGGCGGCCGTGCTCGGCGCGGTCTTGGCCAACCCCTCCTTCGCCACCACGTTGATCGAGCGCGTCGCGGCCGCCGACTTCGTGCGGGCGGTCCATCAGGTGATCTACGGCCTGATCGTGGATGCGGAGGCCGGCGGCCGCGAGCCGTCCTTCCTGGTGATCTCGCAAGGCGCCCAAAGATTGGGCGACCTGGTGGTTTTGCGCTATCTGCCCTTGCTGACGGAGGCGGCGCGGGCCGTGACCACCGCTGACGCCTTCGGCCAGCACCTGGGCGAGGTGTCGAACTACGCCTACATCCGCAAGGTCAACGCTGCCGGTATCCGGCTGGCGGACCTGTCGGCCGGGGCCAGCCTGGAGGAGATCGACGCGGTCCGCGAGCGCGCCCTGGCCCTGCTGGACGGGGCGGCCGCGCCGGTCGGAGACGACCCGGACGAGGTCACCTGGGACGAGCTGTATCGGCGGGACATGGACGCGGCGGAGAACCCGACCGCGGTGGCGGTGGTGCCGCTGCCGTACCGGGACCTGGCCAAGCTGCTGAACGGCGGGCTGCGCGCGGGCAACCTGGTGATCGTCGGCGCCCGGCCCGCCATGGGCAAGAGCCTGGTGGCGGGCGAGATCTGCCGTCACGCCGCGATCGAGGGCGTCAACACGCTGCTGGTCACGTTGGAGATGAACCACCAGGAAGTCTCCGCCCGGCTCACCTCGGCCACCGCCCGTATCGAGCTGTCGAAGACGGTCACCATGACCGAACAGCGCAACGTGCTGAGCGCCCAGGACTGGGACCGGCTGGCCGCCGGGTACGAGATCGCGGCCGAGGCCGGGCCCCGGCTGACCGTCCTGGACCCGTCCGGCGCGTTCACCGTCGCGCATCTGGAGCGGCGCTTGACCGCGATGCGGCGCAAGGGCACGCCCTTCGAGCTGGTCGTCGTCGACTACCTGCAGCTGCTGTCCAGCTTGGGGCCGCAGCGTCCGGAGAACCGGCAGGCCGAGGTGCAGAAGATGAGCCGTGATCTGAAGCTGCTCGCCAAGCGGTTCGCCATCCCGATCGTGGTCTTGGCCCAGCTCAACCGCGGGCCGGAGCAGCGGGCGGATCACACGCCGATGATGGCGGATCTACGCGAGTCCGGCGGGCTGGAGAACGACGCGAACGTGGTGATCCTGCTGCACCGGCCCTCCGTCTACGACGAGATGGACCGGCCCGGCGAGATCGACCTCATCGTGGCCAAGAACCGCAACGGAGCCACGGGGACGGTCGCGGCAACGTTTCGGGGGCACTTCGCGTCGGTGAACGACTTCGCCCGCTTCTGCGAGAGCGTCGACTAGAGAAGATCCCTGGAAGGCGCTGAGAGCCCCTGATCGGCAAATTGGTGGGGGATCTTGGCCGGGCGGGGCGTTTGAGGCCCTGTGGGGGCTCTCAGCGCCTTCCAGGCGGGGTTCTGGCGTGGTGGATCAGCTCCAAAGACCGCACAACCGCGCCTAGCCCGAGCCGGGAACGAACATTTCCGACCGCAAAGGCTGTGGAAAACGCGCGTTTTCAACGCTTCCCGTCGCAAGTTCCACTGGTAACCGCCGGTTACCGGGCCCCCGGCGTCGGGGTGACCTGGAACGACACGCCAACACGCCAATACGCTGGCGTGTTGGCATGCTGATGTGCTGGCGTGCTGGCGTGCCTCTGGCATCCTGCGTCTCATGAGTGCACAGAAACCTCGCCGTGTGGTGATCGGCAACCACAAGGGCGGGGCAGGAAAGACCGCCTACACAGTGAACACCGCCGCCGCCGTCGCGGCTCTCGGCCGTCGCGTCCTGGTCGTCGACCTCGACCCCCAGGCCAACGCCTCCCGCCGGCTGGGGTTCCGCTGGGACCCGGCCGAGCCCGTCCCCACCATCTCCGAGGCGATCAAGGCCGACGCCCGTGGGGTCGCCGCCGACGCCATCTCCCCCTGCCAGTGGGAACAGGAGATCGGCGAGCGCATCGACCTGATTCCGTCCCGGTTCGACCTGGAGAACCGGATCTCCGAGGCGGGCGTCGTCGGCGCTGTCTGGCGTCTGCGCAAGGCACTGGAGGGCGTGGACGACGACTACGACCTTGTGCTGCTGGACTGCCCGCCCAGTCTCGGTCACCTGACCCAGCTCGCCCTGGCCGCCGGCCACGTCGCGGTCTGCACGGTCGAGCCCGAGTACGACAGCGTGGAGGGCGCCGTTCGCTTCCGCGACTTCATCGCCCAGCGGGCCGGTGACGTGGGTAACCCAGGCTTGTCGCTGATCGGCTACGTCGTGTCGCGGGTCCGCAGCAATGTCGGCGCTCACGCCTACCAGCTCGACGGGCTGCCGGAGCTGTTCGGAGACCGGCTGTGGTCGCCGAACGTCCCCGAGCGTGCCCCTGTGAAGGACGCCGGCGACGCAGCGATCCCGCTGCGGGCCCTGGGCCGCTCCAACGCCACCGAGATGGCGTTCATCTTCCAGGAGCTGGCCAAGCGGCTACTCGCCGAGCTGGGACAGCCCGTGTCGGACCCCGCATGACCGCCGCCAAGACTCCGCGAGCCCGGCCGGGCGCCACCTCGCCCATGCGGCTGACCCCGCAGGTAGAGCAGATCACGACTGGCGCGACCGACCCGCCGCCGGAGCCTGCCAGCACGCCAGCACGCCAGCACGCCGAGCCCTCCGACGGGGGCAACTGGGTGAACTTCTCCACCTACCTCCCGCGCGATCTTCGCCGCCGGCTCAAGGCGCACTGCGCGGGCGAGGAGATCGAGCTGCGCGAGGCCGTGGCCACCGCCGTGGGGGAGTGGCTCGACCGGCAGTAGCAACGTGAACGTGCCAGCACGCCAGCACGCTGGCACGCTGACCGTCCAATGTCACGCTTGTCCGGGATGGTGCGGCAAACGAGAAACACTGCGCCCGCCCCCTCTTTCGCTCCGCGGTGCGGGCGCGAGTGGGGGGCGGGCGCAGTGGCTGTCACCAACTGGTGACAAGATCAACAGCGGTCGGGGTGTTGTTCCAGGGCTCGCTCAGAGGGTCTCTTGGTCGGCGGTTCCCGCGGCGATCAGGAGGCTGGCCATCTGCGCTTGGACGAGGCTCAAGGTGGCCTCGGTCGCCGACAGGTGGGTCTCCAGCGTGGTCTGGTAGTCCTGGGCGGCGTTCTGCACGGCCAGGTACCGCTGGTGAAGTTTTCTCACCTGGTAGGCCTTGGGGTCGGATTGGGCGCGGGCGATGTCGCGGGCCAGCGATTCCAGATCGGCCTGGGCCTTGGCCTCGAATGCTCCATCGACCATGGTGCGCATCTCGTCGGCGTCGGGGAGCGGGATGCGTGTCAGTTCGCCGGAGAACCGGGCGGCCAGGGTGCGCAGGGCGGCCAGCTTCGGGGCGTGCCGGCGGTGGACGAAATACACCCCAGCGTGGACGCGGACCGCGTTCAGCTCGATCTCGATGTAGTCGCGGAGCATTTTCCGCAGCCGGTCCGCGCCGATGTAGCGGGACCGGCTCTCAAAGTCGGTCTCGATCTGGCTGAGCAAGCCGGTGATGATGTCGCGTTCGTCGGCGGGCAGCCGGCCGATCTCGGCCTCGTCAGGGGTGAGGGTCATGTCCCCCGCCCCGTCCGGCAAGGCCGGATCGGCTGAGCGCAGGAACTGTGCCTCGGCGAGGCAGACCTCATAGGACAGTTCCTCGTTGTCGTGGTCGGCCAGTTCACGTACCAGGTGCCGGATGATGCGGGTCTCGTCTCGGACCACGCCCCGCATCATCAGGGTGACGCTCTGACCGTGCTTGCCGTGGTCGCGTCTTCGGGTGCCGCCCATCGGGTAGCTGGCTTTCGCCGCGCTGGTGGCCTTCTCGAAGGCATCCATCTGGCGAGGCGGGCCCGGCAGGTACGACGGGCTGAGCTCCAGTTCATCGAACCAGTCCCGCAGTTCGGCCTGCCCGATCGGGTCGACGTCCGCGATGGTGTAGATCACCAGATGGCCGAGCAGACCCTCGCCGTCCTCGCCGCCCAGGCCGCGCAGGTAGCTGTCGAAAGCGGTGTCACGGGTGATCAGATCCGGGGTTTCAGCCGTGGTCACTCATGCCTCCAAGGGTCGAAAACGCGCGTTTTTTGGTCTGTGCCGTGCTGGCGTCGGTGCTGGCCGGGGTCATATGGCGCGGAACAGGTCGGCGGTGGCGTGGGTGTCGGTCAGGTCTTCGATCCGGCGGACGTCGTCGCAGATCTCCTCGAGTGCGCGTTCCGGTTCAGCCCACTCGCCGATCGAGATGCCGAAGCATCGGAAGGCGAGCCGTTTTTTGGCCTGGCGCCATGTGGCCAGCCAGGCATCGTCCATCTCGGCGGCGCCGTCGGTGATGAACACGATGTCGGCTTTTTGCTTGCCGGCGGTGTTGTATTCGGCGTCCAGGAGCTTCACGGCCGCGTCCAGCGGCGGCTGGAAGGCGGTTCCGCCGCCGGGGAACAGCTCGGCCATCGTGATCTTGTCCTCCAAGCTCACGGGTTTGTCGGCGGGAAAGCGGATGGCGGGTTCGGCCGTGTCGGAGAACAAGATCGCCGCGAAATCGCGGGGCGGTGTGGCGTCGCGGGCCTGGTCCAGCAGGGCCAGGGCCATCGCCTTGGCGTAGGCCTCACCGGTGATGCCGTGCTCATCGGGGTAGTACATCGAGTACGAGCAGTCGATACAGGCGATGATCGCGCCCTGGGCCTCGTGGTCGTCGCCGCGTTGCTCGTAGACCATGAGCTGCCGCTCGGCGTAGCGGACGGCGAACTGCGCCCGCAGGGCGGGCAGCGCGAGGCCCACCAGCTCGCCGGGCACCAGCGAACCGAGGTCATCGCCGAGCGTCACGCCGATATATTCGCTGCGGGCGTGCTCGACGCGGCGGGAGCGTTGCGCGGTGCTCATCTGCCGGAACCGGCCGATCAGCTCGGCGAACCGCGCGAGTTTGCCGCCGCGGAGCCGGCGGGCCAGAGCCATCCGCTCATCCGCGCCCAGCCGCTGCCGCTCGCCCTCGCCGACGCCCCACGCGTTCATTGCGGCGGCTTCGCTGGACAGCTCGGCCTCGGCTTCGGCGACGGCCTTACGCGCGGCGGCCCGCACCATCGCCACAGCCATGTCGCCGCTTTCCTGCTGGTCGGCCACCGCGGCGTCCGCACCGGCGGCAGCGGCGTCGGCCGCCTGCGCGTCGGCGATGGCGCGTTGGACGGCCGCCACCAGCGGATGCGGCACGTCGGCGTCGCCCAGGTCGCCGACGCCCGCGCCGTCGGCACCACCGGCACCGCCCGCGAGGACGGCGGGGTCGTCTTCGCGGGTGTCTTCGACCGCCCCGGCCGCCGCGGCGTACGCCTGCTGCACGGCGTCGGCGGCGCGGTCGGCGGCCTGGTGCGCCTGGTGCGCGACACGCGGCCGCCCTTGGGCGTCCAGGCTGCCCAGCATCTGCCGCAGCGCCCGTCCCTGGGCGAGTACGGACATGGCGGCCGCGTACGGGTCGCCCACGGTCGCGCGGCGCAGTTCCTGGTGTTCCGGGGTGCCCAGCATCGCGGCCGCGATGGCCCGGCCGGCGCTCTGGCCGGGGGCGACTTGGTGGGCATCGGCAAGCTGGGGGTCACGGCTGTAGGCGGCCAGCCACAGGTCTTCGACCAGGCCGGCCGCCCCGTACTGGTCGGCCAGGGTGTCTTCCAGCGTGGCCAGGGCGGTGCAGTCGGCCATGATCTGGTCCAGGGCGGCCAGGTCGGCGCGATCGGTGCTGTCGACTACCCGCCGGCCTGCGGGGGGCGGGCCGGCGGGGCGGTTCAGCCACGGCGCCGCAGATTCGCGAAGCCGGCCCAGGCTCATCCCCGGGCCGGTCCCCTTTGTCGGGCCGGTCATCGCCGACGTCCCAGCGCGGGAATCTTGTCCGGGGCAACGCCCAGCGCCTCGCTCAGCAGCCGCGTGTAGACCTGCTGGGCGCGGTCGGCGGCCTGCTGGTACGGGGCCAAAGCGCGGCCGCCGCGCGAGGCCACGTCGCGGATCGCGCTGATGCGCTTGGCGACCTGGGCCAGCTCGACGTTGCGATTCACCGCCCAGGTCCGCAGCTCGTCCTCATCGCCATCGGCGATGAGCTTGTCGAGCTCGGCGGCGATGCGGTCCACCTGGTCTTCCAGGTTCGCCAGGTCACGGTCGTCGGGGGACAGGTAGCCGCGGATCACCCGGGACACGGTGGACTTGTTGCTGGGCACGTCCCACAGCACGTGCGTCAGGACCGCCAGGTCATCCACCGCGACCGCGGCCCGGCCCTCCAGCCACGCGGCAGCCTGCAGCACGCGCACGGCCTGCTTCCACCGCCGGTCCGATGAGGTGATCTCGCGCTGCCTCAGGTCGGACCGCACATCACGGATCGCCTCGCGCACCGGGGCGGGCAGGTCGACGGCGGGGATCTCGTGGGCGGCGACCTGAAGCAGGCCGGTCAGCTCGACCGTCGTGCGCGTCGGGGCCTGCCCGCCGCCGGTAACAGCCGACATCAGCAGCCGGTCGAAGCTGTCGGCTTCGGCGAGGTAGTCCACCTCCATGCGGATCAGCAGCCGGTCGTACAGCGCGGCGGTGGCCTCGTCCTCGCCCAGCTCGTTCGAGGCGCACACGGCGCTGACCAGCGGACAGGAGATCGGGGCGCCACCGGACTCGGGGTGATAGATCCGCTCGTTGAGGTAGGCCAGCATGGAGTTCAGCGCCGCCGCGCTGCACTTGAAGATCTCATCCAGGAACGCCACGTGGGCGGTGGTGGCGTGACCATCCAGGATCTGCCGGTAGGTGCCCTGAGCCAGCGCGCCGACATCGATCGGGCCGAAGATCGCGGTCGGCGCGGTGAACTTGCTCAGCAGAATCTCCCAGTACCGGCCGGATTCGATGCGGCCGGTCAGCTCGCGGACGATCGCCGACTTGCCCGTGCCCGGCGGGCCCAGCAGCAACGTGTGCTGCTGGGCGAGGACGCCCACAGTGATCATCCGGGCTTCGGTGTCTCGCTCGTGATAGATCGCGGCGACCTCGCCGATCACGGCGTTCAGATCAGCGCGGAGCGCCGCCGAATCCTGCCGCGTCGAGTCCTGCGTCATATGCCGGCCTCTCTCCGAAGGGCTTCTCGATGGGGAACCACCAACCAATTCTGTCGTTGAAAACGCGCGTTTTCAACACCTTCTCGTTGGCTGATTGACACCTCTCACCCGGAGCGGCCGCCGCCCGAGCCCGCGCCGGGTTTTCGTCGACCACCGGGGGGCGCGCTCGCCTGCAGCGCGGGCTGCGGGCCCACCGAGAGCGCGCCGGACAGAACGGTGATCAGGTGATCGTCAGCCCGCCGTAGACGTTCCCGGCCTGCACCACGGACCCGCTGACGTGACCCGTGACGGTGTTGCGGACGGTCGACGCGTGGGGCGGGACAGCTTCGGCCACCACGTCGACGTCGACGTCCGTACCGAGGTCGGGGAGGTTGCCCCTCTGGATGACGGAGCTGTCGGCCCCGTTCACGTGGTTGTGCGTCTCCCCTGCGCGGGGAGTGGCGTGCCCTGCACGCTCGTCACTGTGTGTCATGCCACCTTGTACGGACCCGTGCCCCATTGGGCTCAATTCTCCCTTGTATCCCGCCACCTGGGAGGATGAGACAGTCGGGGCATGACAGAGCAGGAGGCCGCCGACGCGGCGCTGCGGGCCCTGAGCCGCGCCGAACGTGCCTACACCGGCGGGACCTGGCGGCCGACCGATGCGGACCGCGCGCTGGCCGCGCGGCTGCATGAGGCGCTTGGCGAGACGGTCGGCCAACTGTGGGAGCGGCGCCGGCCCGGTGAGGTAGCGGACCCGGCGACGGTCCCGAGCCCGCTCGCGCCTCCGCTGCGCACCCTGGTCGACACGGCGGCGGGCCCGCTGGCCGACCTGACGCAGACGGTGGCCGCCTACGCGGAGGCCTGGACGCCCGCCGGGGCGGGCCCGGCGCGCGAACGGCAGCGCGTCCTGCTGCTGTACGGCCAACTGCTGGCCGCCGTGCTCGTCGACGATGCGAGCTACTGACTGACGCGTCGCCTTCGGATCTCTCGGACGGGCGCACCGGCCTACGCGCGCGTGCGCGTAGGCCGGTCTAAAAAGTCCAGAAACCCTCGCGCCCTCCCAGGGGAGGCAAGCACGAAGAGAGCCCCCCGGCCCCCTCGAAGAGGAAAGGGGGGCCGGGGGGCTCTCGTGGTCCTGGGCGCGTCAGCGTTGCGATCTTGTACGTGAATCAGTGGGGACTGACTGACGTACGGGTCATAGGTCGTGAAGGACGGTGTCGGCGGGGTCGCCGAACAGCGGGCCGGGAGTGGCGAGCAGCTGGTCGACGGCCTCGGTACGGGACTCGGCGCGGTGCACGACGACGCGCCCGTCCGGGTTCAGGGCCTGCCAGCGGCGGCCGGAGCGGTAGACGCGGCCCAGCTCGGTGTCGTCGTAGCCGTCGTGGATGTGCACCCGGTAGGAGCCATCGGGCAGGCGCGGCAGGTTGTCGGCCAGCGCGGCGGCGGCCAGCTGCGCCGGGGTGAAGACGCTGATCGGCCGCTCCCGCGGCGAGCGAGCGCGCGGCCTACGGGGTTTGCGGGCCTCGGGCCCGAGCTCGGGCAGGGGCGCGGGGGCAACCAGCGCGGCCAGCAGCGCGGTCACGGCCTGCACCCGGTTGGTGCTGGCCGATCCGGGCACGGGGCCGTCCAGCGTGCAGGCGACGTCACGGCCGCGATCGTCGCGCTGCAGCCAGCCGACGCAGCGGCCGTGCATGATCACGTCGACGCGGCCGGGGACGCGGCCCTTGAGCAGGCTCCAGGACACCAGCGTCGCCGGCGAGGTGTCCAGGGCTCTCCCGCGGTCGTCGCTGAGCGGGCCGATCGTCACCGCGGCGTGCTCGGCGCCGGGGACGCCCAGCGCGGCCGCCGCGAGCCGGGCGACGTTCAGCCCGACCACCACGAGGCGTCCGTGCGTGTCGTCGGCGGGCAGCGTGGTGACGAGCCGCCCGCCGGCGTCGTGGACCTGCCAGCCATCGGGTATGGCGTGCAGCCATCCCACCCGTGCCCCGTCGACCAGGAGGAGGGCGTTCTCGCCATCAAGCCGGGCCAGATACAGCTCCGACGTCGACGCTGGCGCGGCTGGGGCCTTCTGATCGACCGGCCGGGGCGGCTCGGAGGCTGCTGGTACGGCTGACGCGCCCTGCTCGGCGAGGCCTTCGCCGGCCGCCTCGGTGAGGGCCTGGCGCTCGTCGACGGGCGCCGGCGTCGCCT
>NZ_JBEZYD010000072.1:27301-32652 GCF_040638335.1 Nonomuraea sp. NPDC026600 | reverse complement strand
CGACCGGCGTGCCGGCCCCCCCCCGCCCCCCCCCCCCCCCCCCCCCCCCCACGCCGGTCAGGAGGGCGATGGTCTGCCCCCTACGGTCGCGGACGGTCACCGTGACGATGGTGTCGGCGTCCTTGGCCTCGTTGATGGTGTGGAAGCGGATCTCGCCCGACTGGAGCAGCGCGGTGCCGGCGGGGGCGACGGGGACGGGGCTCGGACAGGCGAACATCAGAGCGGCCGCCAGCTTCATGATGGGGAACGCCACGGGGCCCTCCTCGTTCGTGCGTGCCGACAGTAATTCTCCTGTCACGAACAGCGATCGTCTATAACCCGTGCCGGTAACCGTCGGTGGCCGTGATGAGCTCGTGCAGCGAGCCGGGCTCGGCGCCCGCGTGGCCGGCGTCCTCGACGATCCGCAGCTCCGCCTCCGGCCAGGCCAGATGCAGGTCCCACGCCCCGTCCGGCGGCGTCTTCATGTCATAGCGGCCGTTCACGATCACGCACGGGATGTGCCGGATCGCGGCCACGTCGAGCAGCTCACGCTCCTTCAGGAAACACCCCTGGCTGAAGTAGTGCGCCTCGATGCGTGAGAAGCTCACCAGCTCCCGGTCGTCGAGGAGCGGTGGCGAGACGGGGAGCAGCGTGTTCGCCGACAGCTCCCAGGCCGCCCACGCCCGCGCGGCCGGGACGTGTACCTCCGGGTCCGGGTCGGACAGCCTGCGATGGTAGGCGGCGACCAGGTCGTCCCGCTCCGCCTCCGGGATGAAGTCGTGAAAGGCCGCCCACTCCCGCGGGAACAGCCGGGCCGCCCCGGTGCCGGTGAACGCCCACACGTTGTCGGCCTCGGTCGCCAAGTAGACACCGCGCAGCACCAGCTCGCTCACCCGCTGCGGGTGCCGCCGCGCGTAGGCCAGCGCCAGCGTCGACCCCCACGAGCCGCCGAACACCTGCCAGCGCTCGATGCCGAGCCGCCGCCTGAGCCGCTCGATGTCCGCCACGAGGTGCCAGGTCGTGTTGGCCTCCAGCGACACCCCGGGGTCGGCCGCATGCGGCCGGCTGCGCCCGCAGTTGCGCTGGTCGAACAGGACGATCTTGTACGCCTCGGGGTCGAAGAACCGCCGCTGCGCCGGCAGTAACCCACCGCCGGGACCGCCGTGGAGGAAGACGACAGGTTTGCCGTCGGGGTTGCCGCAGGCCTCCCAGTAGATCTCGTTCCCGTCGCCCACCTCGAGCATCCCGGTCTCGTACGGCTCAATCGGCGGGTATAACGTCTTTTGTCCCATAGCTATCAGACATACTCGCCGACGCCGCCCGGCGCGCACCCTGAGTTGGCGATCTGGGCGCGCGGCGCGGGGCTGGACATAAGAAAACCCGGCCCATAAGGAGCCGGGTGGTATATGCCTTCAGAATAGCAGGCGAGCTTCACAGACGCGGGGCGATTGCCTCACCAGCCCGATGGGCCTGGGACCGACGCGCCTGCCGAGTCGCACACCTGGATCGGCCACGAGGGACGCGCGAGCACGGGCCGGCCCGCCCGGTCCCGTACTGCGAGCGGCGCGTACTTCACCCGGTCAACATCGGCTGTCTGCCAGTTGGTTCGAGCGGCGACGAGGCTCGCAGCAAGCGCGCGAATGTCGAGCCAACGCCAGCCCGGTGTCCCACGCCCGCACAGACCTCGCGCACCGTAGTAGAGGTTGTAGCCATCCACGTAGATCCCGACCCGCATACGGGTGACCGTACTGGGTTTGATCACACTTCGTATTCGATTCGCGACATCTGGCTATCCATGCTCAGCTGTCGCACCGATCCCGAGCATCTGCAGGCCGGGCCTGTGGAGACCAGGGATGACGGCAGATCTTCTACGGCACCCTCGCCGTTGGCTGGATCGCCCCGCTGGACGGCCTGGGCGCGGACCATCCGCGCGTACAGGCCGTGCCGGTTGCCCAGCAGTTCGAGATGGGCGCCCCACTCGACGACGCGTCCTCCGTCCAGTACGACGACGGTGTCGAACGCGTCCAGGCCGCCGAACCGGTGGGTGATCATCACGGTTGTCATCCCGCTGCGCCGCCGCAGGACCGCGTGGATGACCTCGCGCTCGGTCAGCGGGTCGAGCGCGGAGGTCGCCTCGTCCAGGACCAGGACGGGCGCGTCACTCAGGAGCGCGCGGGCCAGGGCGATGCGCTGGCGTTCACCACCGGAGAACAGCGCCCCCCGCTCACCGACCACGGAGTCGTAGCCGTCGGGCAGAGCCATGATCCGGTCGTGCATCCTGGTCGTCGCGCAGGCCGCGACCAGGTCGTCCAGGCCGGCGTCGGGGGCGGCGTAGCGGAGGTTCTCGGCGATGGAGCCCTGGAACAGCAACGCTTCCTGCGGAGCCAGGCAGACGCGTCCGTCGATCCGTACCGTCCCCTCCGCCGGCTCGTACAGCCCGGCGAGCAGGTAGCCGAGAGTCGTCTTGCCCGATCCGTTCGGGCCGACGATCAGTGTCGCGGAGGCGGCGGGCAGGTCGAGGGTCACCTCGCGGAGTGCCCAGCGTGCCTCGTCCTGCGGTCCCGCGTAGGCGTAGGAGGCCCGCGCGACGCGCACTTCGCCCGCTCCTGCGCCGCGCACGGCGGGGGGTGGTCCCGGTGGCAGGTCCAGGTACTCGAAGACCCGCTCGAAGGCCGCCTGGGCGGTACGGAACTCGGTGGAGATGTGCAGGATCTGCCAGAGCGGCTGGTAGAGCCTCGACTGCAGCACCACGAACGCGATGAGCGTGCCGGGCGTGATCCCGTCCATGAGCCCGGCCGCGACGAACACGATGTAAGGCGTCAGTACGAAGAAGATGTGCCCCGCGCTCAGCACCGACTGGGCGGCCAGTCCGGCGCGGACCCCGAGCCGGGCCAGCCGCTCGCTCTCCGCGCCGAACACCGCGGCCTCGTGGCTGTCGCGTCCGTGCACCCGGGCGAGGGTGATGCCGCCCAGCGAGAGGCGTTCGGCGGCGATGGAGGCGATCTCCGCGCGGGCCCGCTGGCCGGCGGCGGAGAGGACCTTGAGCGCGCGCCCCGAGCGGGCGGAGACCCACAGGATGGCCGGGGCCAGGCACAGGGTGACGCTCGCGAGCGGCCAGGACAGCGAGAACATCGCTCCCAGGGCGAACAGGAACGCGAGGAGGCTGCCGAGCAGGCTGGGCAGCGTGTCCTTGATCGCGTCCTCGATCTGGTTCGTGTCGTTGGCCAGCCGCGACTGGATCTCGCCGCTCCTGGCGGCGGCGAAGAAGCCGAGCGGCATCCGCTGCAGGTGGCCGAACAGCCGCGTACGCAGAGAGTGGATGACCCGCTGGGCCATGCGGCCCGAGATCCACGTCTGGGCCAGATCGACGCCCGCCGCCCCGGCCGCCGTGACCGCCGCCAGAGCGGCGATCAGCGCCAGCAGGTCGGGCCGCGGACCGTCCTTGCCGAACAGGGCGCGGTCGAAGACGACCTGGGTCAGCAGCGGGATGGCGGCGTTCAGCGCGGAGAAGATCGCGACCAGCAGCACGACGAGCAGGACGGCGCGACGATATGGCGTGAACAGCCGGATGATCCTGCGGGTCGTCACGTCTGCCGCCCTCTCGGAGGCTCTCGGAGCTGTGAAACGGCGTGCGGCCCATGTCTGCCGCACGCCGCTCCGTCATCAGTTGGTGTCGGTGCAACCCGGGTGCTTGAAGCAGTTGGTCAGCAGCGCCGACTCCGTGGTGCTCGGCTCACGTTCCTGCAGGTTCTGCAGGTCCTGAACGTCGAAAGACATGTTTCTCCCCCCTCTCTGATTTCCGTTCCTCCTGGCGTCGCCGTGCTCGGGGCACGGCGAGATCATGGGGAGCGCCGATGACGTCGTCGAGCATCCACAGGCGTGGATGTCCGTGACGCAGGCGCAGCAGGAAGGCGAGGACGCCCGCGGTCCCGCCGAGGTAGGTCGGCACGGTCCTGCCCAGGCGATCGGGTACGTGCAGCCGGCCCGCGTGCCTGACGGCCCGCGCGGTCAGGCACCCGGCCAGATCCTCCGCCCAGCGCTGGTACCGCTCGTCCGCGGTGAACCGGGCCATGTCGAGAAGGAAGTCGCCCTCGCCGGGCAGGCCGTGGCACAGCGCCGAGCCCGACTGCCACCGGGTCCGGTGTACGGCGATCGCCGCGTGTTCGGCGAGTTCCAGCGCGGCCGGATCTTTCGTCACGTTCCAATAGCGGATCAGGAAGGAGCCGACGCCCGACGAACCGCTGCACCAGTGGGGACGGCGGGGCCGTACGGACTCGCGCTCATCGCGTCTGAACGGCCACCAGGCCGTGTCCCCTTCGACGTCGGCGTGTTCGTAGAGGGTGTGGGCCACCTCGCGTACGGTCTCCATCCAGTCCGCCCTGCCGAGGGCGACGCTTCCATAGAGCAACGCGGTGCCGACTCCGGCCAGGCCGTGGGCGAAGCCGAAGTGGTTGGTGCCGGCGAGGCTGGAGTCGAGGGCCGCCTGCGTGAGCCATTGCGGGCGCCCCTCGTATGAGGACCGCGCGTCGTGCAGGTTCTGGAGCATCTCCGTGGCCCGCTCGCGCAGCGCGGGGTCGTCCGCTCGGATGGCGAGGCGCAGGGTGGCCATCGCGCAGCCGGCCAGGCCGTGGGTGACGTCGGGGCTGGGGTAGTCGGTCGGCAGCCGGTACGCGGCCCGTACCGCGAAGTCCCTCGACTCCTCGTCGGCCGCCGCTTCGTACAACGCCCAGAGGGCGCCGGATCGCCCGGCGTACAGGCCGGGAGGCCAGACATCCTCCTCGGCCAGGCGCCGGTGGAGCCAGCGCGAGACCGCACCGGTCTGTTCGGGTGGGAGGACCGCGAGGATGCCTGCCGCGCCGGCGCTCACCGAGCAGGGATCGGCTTCGAGCCCATAGGTGATGTTGGGCCACGGTGACGGGCAGCCGGGGCGGTCGTCCATGGTCTCGGCCAGCCAGGCGAGCCCGTCGGAGATGAGGTCGTCCGCGGTCACCCCAGATTGCGGAGCTCGTCGCGCGCCGGGCTGGTCGAGCCCGGGTTGTTCAAGGTCGGGTTGTTCGAGGTCGGGTAGTTCGAGTTCGGTCAGGAACCGCGTGCAGGCGTCGAGCG
The DNA here is from genome assembly GCF_040638335.1 of Nonomuraea sp. NPDC026600. Lineage (NCBI taxonomy): Bacteria > Bacillati > Actinomycetota > Actinomycetes > Streptosporangiales > Streptosporangiaceae > Nonomuraea > Nonomuraea sp. NPDC026600. Next base: position 27,567 of record NZ_JBEZYD010000072.1, on the reverse strand, counting down.
TCCAGCGGTCGTCCGGCTCGGCGAGCAGGCCCGCCACCATCGGCCGCAGCGCCGCCAGGGTGGGGTTGCTCTCGGCGACCCTGGCCAGGTGGCCGGCGGCGCGTGTGCCCCACGCCGGGCCTGCCACCTCGTCCTCCGCGAGGCCTTCCGCGAGGCCTTCCGCGAGGCCTTCCGCGAGGCCTTCCGCGAGGCCTTCCGCGAGGCCTTCCGCGAGGCCTTCCGCGAGGCCTTCCGCGAGGCCTTCCGCGAGGCCTTCCGCGAGGCCG
>NZ_JBEZYD010000072.1:0-27203 GCF_040638335.1 Nonomuraea sp. NPDC026600 | reverse complement strand
TTCCGCGAGGCCTTCCGCGAGGCCTTCCGCGAGGCCTTCCGCGAGGCCTTCCGCGAGGCCTTCCGCGAGGCCTTCCGCGAGGCCTTCCGCGAGGCCGAGATCGGCGCCGACCGCGAGGAAGTACGTCAGCGCTCCGAGGCTGTAGAGATCCGCCGTCGCCGGGGGAGCCTGGTGGAAGGCGCCGGTGTGCGGGGCCAGCTCCGGCGCCAGATAGCCGGGGGTGCCGCCGACCATGACGGTGGTGCCCTGCTTGGCCGCGTACTCGAGGTCGACGAGCCGGACCTGGCCGTCGGGCAGGATCATGACGTTGCCGGGCGACAGATCGCGGAAGACGTAGCCGTGGCGATGCACCTCCCGCAGCAGGCCGACCAGGTGCGAGACGACCGGTACGACCTCCTCGACCGCGCAGCCGAAGCCGTCCGGGCCGAGAGGCGTCGCGTGTGCCTCCGACCAGCGATGAGCGGTGAGGCCCGGGACCAGCTCCTCCGCGAGGAACGCGTGGCCGCCCTGCTCGAAGTAGTCGACGACGGCGGGCACGCCATCGGTGGCGGCGAGGTCGTCGAGAGCGGCGCGTTCCGCGGCCAGCCGGTCTCTGGCGTCTCGGCCGCTGAGGTCGGAGGAGGCGTGCGGGCGACCCTCCTTGATGATGACCTCGCGTCCGGTCTTCGTGTCTTCGGCGAGGTACACGCCGCCCCTGTTGGCGTGTCTGATCGCCTCCCGCACCACGAACCGGTCGTTGAGCATGACCGCGGACGCCTTCGACGGGCCGCCGAGCCGTTGGAAGGGGGAGGCGGCGAAGCTCGGCGGGGTGAAGGCGGCCGTCCGCTGGTCACGGACCAGCTCCCCTCCCGGAGCGCGCAGCCGTACCTCGTAGAACCCGTCGTTGCCCAGAGTCCGGTGCCCGGAGAAGGCCCCGTAGCGGTAGTGGACGATGCCGCCCGCGCGGTAGGGCCGGTCGGAGAGGATCACCGGCCCCGGCAGCCCCCTGGTCGCCTCGTCGAGCAGGGCCGCCAGCCGTACCGACTCGGCATCGCCGGCCGGGTAGACGGTGACGAACTTGCCCGCCTGCGCCCTCGCGCAGTGCGGCGAGAGCAGCTCCCAGTAGGCGCCGAGCTCGGCGGGGAACTTGAAGGCGCACCCCGCCTCGATGAGCACGCGGGCGACCTGGGTGAGTATGAAGGGCGCCGACAGCATCGTCGCGGAGACATGCAGCTTCCATCCCTGCTCAGGCATCGGATAGCCGTCGGGAGTGACCCTGCACCAGAAATCGGACGCCTCGACCGACCAGCCCGCCTCGCCGGACCGCGCCAGCTCGGCGGTCACGAGGTCGCGCAGGATGGTCGCGTCTGCCCCCACGGCACTGCCCTCCGATTTCGGCGCCGCCTGGTGGAGGCGCTCGATACGAAGGTCGCCGACGGGTCTTGCAATTCTCTGACAGACGAATCAACGATTCTTGTCGCAGGACCGATGCAGCCGTCGGTGTTCCGATGCCACATCGCCTATAAGTGGATATGTCGTAGAGGAATGTTCACCGCTCGTCGGGTTCGCCGCCGCGACCGGCCTCGTGCTGTTCTTCGCCGGCGCGGTCGTTGCCCACGTACGGGCCCGCGCGTTCTACAAACTGGCCTTTCCCGGTGGTTTTCTGGCGCTCGCCATCGCCTCCCTGGCGCTGGACGCCGTCGCGCCGGGGTAGAACCTCATCGTCCGAGGAACGTCGTGGTCGTCGCCACGAACCGGTCGGCGTCATCGGTCCAGGGGAAATGGCCTGCCGCCGGCTGAACGGCGAACTCGGCGTTCGGGAACAGTTCGGCGAACGCGGCCACGGCGCTCGGAATCGAGTTCAGGTCGACCTCTCCGGCGAGCAGCAGCACCGGCGCGCTGAAGGCGGAGAGTGCCGCGCGGGTGGCATCCGGGTCGTACGCGCCCTCGGCGCCGAAGGCGGCTGCGGCTTCGTCGTTGCGATGGCCGTTCTGGGCGGCGTGGTGGGCTTGTGCCGCCGCGTCCCATCGGCCGTAGAAGAAGGGGTCGACGGCCTGCCAGCTCTGGTCGGTGGCCTTGCCGGCCACGATGGCCTCAAGAGCCGCGAAGGCCGCCGGGAACCAGGGCTCGTCCTTACGCAGCCGCGCGATCTCGAGCCGGGACTCGCCGGTGGGCGCGATGCCGACGGCGAAGGTGCTCGGCGTGATCAGGGCGAGCTTGCCGACGCGGTCCGGGTGCCGGGCCGCGTACAGCGCCGCGAGGTTCGCGCCGGCACAGTGCGCGAGCAGGTCGAAGCGGTCAAGGGCAAGGTGTTCGCGCAGCGCCTCGACGTCATCGACCAGCCGGTCGCAGCGGTAGGTGGCGGCGTCCGCCGGTATCGCGGACCGGCCGGTGCCCCGAAGGTCCATCATGATCAACTGCCGATGCGCCGACAGGCCGCCGAGTTCACCGAGGTAGGCGGTGTCCTGCATCGGGCCGCCCGGCAGGCAGATCACCGGGCTGCCTTCTCCGTACACGTGGTACGCGAGGTGGGTTCCATCATGTGCGGAGAAGGCAGGCATGGCGGCGATCCTGTCAGCGGCGCGGCGACCAGGGCAACGGGATATCCCGCCGGTCAGCGTCCCGGGTCGAAGCGGCCGTCGATGACGGTCCAGCCCGCGTCGACGACGAGGTTGGTCCCGGTGATGTACGAGGCCGCGTCACTGGCGAGGAAGGCCACCGCGGAGGCGACCTCGTCGGCGCTGCCCCACCTGCCGAAGACGGTGTGCGCGCTGTAGGCGTCCCTGGCCTTGACGTCGTCCCACAGCGGCCGGGTGAGCGGCGTGTCGATGACCCCGGGCGCGATGGTGTTGACCCGGACTCCCTGCGGGCCGACCTCGGAGGCCAGGCCGCGCACCATCTGCAGGATGGCCGCCTTCGTGGACGCGTACACGCCGAGCCCGGGCTCGACCATCAGCGCCCGCATGGACGAGCACGCGACGATGCTGCCGCCGCCCTGCTCCGCCATGACCACGCTGGTCTCCTGGAGGAAGAAGAACGTGCCCTTGAGGTTCAGGCCGACGATGCGGTCGAACTCCTCCTCGGTGTAGGCGGCCATCCGCTTGCGGATGTTGATGCCGGGTGTGGACACCGCGATGTCGAGCCTGCCGTACGCGTTCACGGTCGTCCGTACGGCTTCCGCGACCTGCTCGTGACTGCCCAGGTCGGCGGCCAGGCCCTGAGCCGTGCCGCCCTCGGCGACGATGGCCTTGGCCGTGTTCGAGGCGCCCGCGCCATCGAGGTCGGCGCAGACGACGTGTGCTCCGAGACCGGCGAGCATCTGCGCCGTGGCCTGCCCGATGCCGGACGCCGCCCCCATCACGAGGGCCGGCTTGCCGGTGAGATCGAACAGGGCACGGTACCGGTTGGTCATCTTCTGTCTCCAGTGTCGGTATGAGTGTTCTAGGGAAGCATCCAGCCCAGGATGGGGGTGGACTGGAGGAGGACCAGCAGGGAGATCAGCGCCAGCAGGGCCAGGCTGTAGACGATGACCTTGCGGAAGATGTCTCCCTCCCGGCCCTGGAGGCCGACCACCGCCGCCGCGATCGCCAGGCTCTGCGGGGAGATCATCTTGCCGACGACCCCGCCGGAGGAGTTGGCCGCGGCCATGAGCAGCGGCGACAACCCCGTCTGCTGGGCCGCGGTGACCTGGACGGCCCCGAACAGCGCGTTCGAGGAGTTGTCCGACCCGGTGATCGCCACGCCGATCCAGCCGATGACGGGGGAGAAGAAGGCGAACGCCCCGCCCAGGGTAGCCAGGCCGCGGCCCAGCGAGCCGGTCTGGCCCGACAGGTTCATCACGTAGGCCAGCGCGAGAACGCTGAGCACGCACACGATCGTCCAGGTCAGCTGCTTGACCGTGACGGCGTAGATGTGGGCCGCCCGGCCCGGCGGGACCTTCAGCATCAGGGTGGTGATCACGCCGGAGACGAACAGGAGCGTGCCGGCGGCCGGCAGGAAGTTGAACGCGAAGACGGTGGCGACCGGCTTGCCCGTCGAGCCCACGATGGACAGGCCGGGCCAGTCGAACTCGATCGCGGCCGAACCCAGCGCGCTCTTGATGGCGGGGAACTGCGCGACGACGAAGATGGCGATCACCACGGCGTACGGCAGGTAGGCCAGGATCACGTTCTTCCGGGAGTCCTGGCCCGCGCGCTCCAGCAGAGCCGCCTCCTCCTCGACGCTGCCGGTGCCCGAGCCGCCCGCCACCACGGGTACGGCGGCGACGGTCAGCGCCTCCCGGGGACGCCATACCCGCAGGAACGCCACCAGGAAGATCGCGCAGGAGAGAGCGGCGCCGATGTCGGCGAGTTCGACCGAGATGTAGTTGGAGAAGAGGAACTGCCCGGCGCCGAAGGCCAGTCCCGCGACGACCGCGGCGGGCCAGACGGCCCGGACGCCCCGGCGGCCGTCCACCAGGAAGACCAGCACCAAGGGGACGATCATCGCGACGACCGAGGTCTGCCGTCCGGCGATCGCGCCCAGCGACTCGAAGTCCAGCCCGGTCACCTTGGACAGAGTGGTGATCGGCACGGACAGCGCGCCGAACGCGACCGGAGCGGTGTTGGCCACCAGGGAGGCCACCGCGGCCCGGAAGGGCGGCAGCCCCAGCGCGATCAGCATGACCGCGCTGATCGCGACCGGCGTGCCGGCGCCGGCCAGGGCCTCCAGCAGCGCGCCGAACGCGAAGGCGATGATGATGACCTGGATCCGCTGGTCGTCGCTGACGCCGGCGAACGACCTGCGGAGTACGCCGAAGTGCCCGGTGGACTCCGTCAGCTTGAAGATCCATAGTGCGTTGACGAGGATCCAGATGACGGTGAGAAAGCTCGACGCCGCCCCATAGCCGCCGGTGCTCAAGGTCTGGACGATCGGCATGCCGTAGACGGCGACCGCGATCAGCGCCGCTACCGCCAGCGCCGACAGGCCCGCCCACTGAGCCTTCCAACGGAAGACGCCGAGCAGAACGAACAGGACGAGCAACGGGATCGCGGCGACGAGGGCGGACAGCCCGAGCTGCCCGAGGACTGGGTCGAAGATCTGCTGGTACATGAGCAACCCCTCAGCGGGATCGGAATGGCCCGGGACACGAGTTCACCGGGGCCGGTGGGATGGGGTGAAGCGGCGATCCCCCGATGCCGCGAGCCGTGCCGTTCGGTGAGGTCGGTGATGGTCAGGCGGTGACGACCGCCGCCTTCTCCCCCAGAAGCGCGAGAACGACCGCCGTGTCGAGCAGGAGTGAGGGGATCAGACGGAGCCGGAACAGCGCGAGAATGGCCGCCACGTCCTCCGCGTGAGCCGTGTCGATCACCGGGACGGGCAGGCGGGCGGCAGCGGCGTCGGCGTCGGCCAGCACCTGTTCGCGCGCCGCGGCGTATTCCGCGCTGCGGGCGATCGGCTCCAGCCGCTTCCACACCTGCGGCATGAGGCCGGGTCGGCCGCCGATCGCGCGGTAGTAGCTCAGCACCCGGGGATGATCGTGTACGGCGCGGATCTCCTCGTACACCCGCGCCAGTTCCTCGCCGGGCGGCGTCCCGTCCGGCACGATGTTGACCGCTTCCGGGGGAACGCCACGCGGGCCTGGGCCGGTCAGCGGGGGAGCGCTGCCGTCGAGGGCGAAGGCCGGATCGGCGCCGACGGTGAGCCCTCGGTACCAGCACGAGGCCAGCAGGAGGATCTCGGGCAGCAGCCGGTGGAACGTGATCGTGTAGCGCGCGATGTCGGTGCCGCTCAGGGACTCCACCGGCGCGGGCAGCAACCCGGCCGGCACGCCCAGCCCGGCCGCGGCCTGCTGGAACTCCGCTGACCCGATGACGGGCTTGAACCGGTTCCAGGCTGGGACGAGGTAGTCGGGATAGTTGGCCAGCGCCTGGAAGATGGGGCTGACGAACGGTACGCCCAGGTAGCCCGGCACCTCCTTGATCACTTGGGCGGCTTCGGGCGTCAGCTCGGGTTTGCCGGGCAACGTCGGCAGCAGGACCGCGCCGCGGGCGGCATCGCCGGGCCCCGTCGTGATGATCGCCTCGGCGGTCGTCCCGCCGGCCACCTTCCGGCCGATCCGCAGCGGGTTGGCGTCCCTCAGGGGTGCGGGAAGCTGGTCCTGCGGGCTGTTCTGGTAAGCCACCGGGCGCAGGAACCTGAAGATCCCGTTCGTGCCGACCGAGGTGGCGGCGGCGTTCGTGGTCGCGGGGTACGGTCCGCCGTGGTGCATCGCGTCGGTGACGGCGACTCCGGTCGGCCAGCCGTTCCAGACGATGCGCCCGACCCGGGCCGCCAGTTCGCCGGCCAGTCGCCGCCCGTCGTCACTGTCCCCGGCGCCGAGCTGGATCGTTCCGGTGAGGTGACCGTCGAAGGACCGCGCCGCGGCGATCAGCTCATCGGCCTGGCCGTACCGGACGATGACCCCGAACGGCCCGAACCGCTCCTCGCCGAGCGCCGGGTCCGCCAGGAACGTGGCCAGGTCGGCCTCCACCAGGCTCGCGGGGAAGGAGAAACCGGCGTCGTCCGGCAGGACGCCCCCGGTGAGCACGCGCACCCCGGCCCGCTCCGCCACCTCTGCCGCTCCCGCCGCCAGGCGCTGCCGCATGGCGTCGTTGAGCATGACGCCGGGCGGCTGCTCCTGGAGACGGTGTACGGCTCGCGCCACGAAGCCGTCGCCGGCCTCGCCGCTCGGCACGAAGATCACGCCGGGCTTGGTGCAGAGCTGCCCGTTAGACGTGGTCAGCGAGCCGGCGAAGCCGTCCGCCAGGGACTCCGTGAGTGCTCCGGGGAGGACGAACACCGGGTTGAGGCTGCCCATCTCCGCGTACACGGGAATGGGGCGCGGGCGCGCGGCGGCCAGGTCGAAGATCGCCCGGCCGCCGGCGAGCGAGCCGGTGAAGGCGACGGCGGCGATCCCGGGCGCGGTGACCAGCCGCCGCGCGACCTCCAGCCCGCTCTCCTGGAGCAGCTGGAACACCCCGCTCGGCGCTCCGGTCGCGGCCACCGCCGCGTGCACCGCCCCGGCGACGAGCTCCGCGGTCTCGGGATGCGAGGGATGCCCCTTCACGATCACCGGACACCCGGCGGCCAGCGCCGCGGCGGTATCGGTGCCCGCAACGCTGAACGCGAACGGGAAGTTGCTGGCCGCGAACACGGCGACCGGGCCGAGGGGCACGTTGACCCGGCGGAGGTCCGCGGCGGTGCCGGTCGCCGGGTCGATCACCGCGTCGAAGTGATCGCCCTTCTCGATCATCCGCGCGAACTGGGTGAGCTGGAGCACGGTCCGCTCCACCTCGCCGACGAGACGCTGCTCCGGCAGCCCGGTCTCCGCGCCGGCCACCGCGACGAGCTCGGCCCGGCGGGTCATCAGCTCATCGGCGATCCGCCGCAGCAGGGCGACCCGTGGCGCCGGGTCGAAGCCGCCCCACTCGGGGAACGCCTCGCCCGCGCCCGCGAGGGCCTTGTCGAGATCGGCGTGCGTCGCGTCGGCGAACCGGCGCCGCTCGGCTCCTGTCCGAGGGTCGATCGACGAGAAGCTCTTGGCAGATTGCATGCAACGTAGGATACAAACTTGGATCCAATGCCTCAAGAGTCTGTTTCATCACTGTTTCGCATCTGTGGCGGTGGTCGATCTGACCTGTGAAGAGCTGGTACGAGGCCGCCTTATGGGCGTCGTGCCACCCACGCGATCCGCGCGGCCTTCAGGCCGGACGCGGACGCCCACACCAGGTCGACGGGGCGGTCACGTCGGCCTGGTGGAAGTGCTCAAAGAGGGCGAAGATGCCGGTTCGGCGGCCGAGATCGAGGATGTGGCGGGTTGCCATGCCGTCCGCTCGGACCACCCAGTTCAGGACAGGTACAGCCCGACGGACGTCTGCAGGGCGTCGAGCCGGCGGCTGGCCGCGGCCTGGACGTCCTCGACATGGATTCTCGCGTGCCTCTCCGCACTCTCACGGTCGCGGCGCATCAGCGCCTCGACAATGCGCTGATGGCCTTCCACGCAGGTGACGACCTCGTCCCGGGTGAAGAGGACGGCCATGTTGTACGTGATGCCGAAGTCGCGGTTGCGCAGCCATTCGTCCAGCAGCCGGCCGTTGCCCGAGGCCTGCACGATGGCCTGGTGGAAATCGCGGTTCATCCGGCCCAGCTCGGCGCGGGGCCGCTGCACGTACTCCTCGATCGGCCCGTCGTAGAACGCGGCGATCCCGCCCAGTTGCTCCTCGGAGGCGCGCACGGCGGCCAACCCGGTGGCCATCGCCTCAAGGGCGCACCGCACCTCGTAGATCTCGCGGATCTCGTCCGGGGTGTGCTCACGCACGACCCAGCCCTGCCGCTCCCGGAGGACCAGCCCCTGATCGACGAGGCGCATCAGGGCGACGCGTACGGGAGTGCGGCTGCTGTTGAGCTGCGCCGCCACCTCGTCTTCCGGCAGCCGCTGGTTGGGGCGGTATCTGCCCTGGAGGATCGCGGCGCGTATGTGCTCGTACGCCTGGTCGCCGAGCGACTGCCCGCTACCCGCACGAGGCCTCCTGCGCTTGGCCGCAGGCTCCTCCGTACGTGTCCTGCCGGGTCGTTCGGCCATCAGTCCTCCGGTCCGTCGCCTGTCAGGCCGTTGTTCATGGAGATTCTTCCAGTATGCGGTGAGATCCAGAAATCCCGTCCCTGTTTCTTGCCGGCACCCACATCCACCCGACAACCCACTGGACACCAAGATCCGGCCGGCCAGGCCGCCCATGCCAGGAGCAAGCTGCCGGCCGTCCTGGGCCTGGATCTCGCCGGTGTGGTCGAGGAGGTCGGCGCGGGCGTCAGGCGAGGCGCTGGAGTTGCCGTTCGTGCACGCCGGCCACCCACTCCCAGCCGTCCTTGGCCGATGGGCCGACCCGCGGGTCGCTGAGAGCACGGCCGTCACGCAAGGAGTGCAAGTACCCCCGATCCTGGTCGATCCGGGCACGTACCTCGTCAGCTCCGCCGACGGACCCGTGGCCCGGGACGAAGACGTCGACGTCCCCCGCCACGCCCTCCAGCAGTCGCAGCGCGGCGAGGTAGTCCTCGATCGGGTCAACGGTGCCGTTCAGGTCGAGCATGGGAATCAAGACATCAGAGAGCATGTCGCCGGCGACGAGAACCCCGCGTTCCCCGATCAACAGCGCCGCATGGCCCGGAGCATGCGCTTGATGCTCGATGATCCGGACCCTGGGGCCATCCCAAGGGATCCGCGTCGTCTCGGCGGGCAGGCCGGTAATGAGGCCGAGCAGGTCCAGCGGTACCCCCTCGGGGATGCCGACGGCCTTTGCGACCGCATCCACCCCACCCGACAGGCGATCTCGCGCAGTAGCCGCGCAAGACGCGGTGCCGTAACGGGGCGCCGCGCCGAGACTGGGGTGCCAGAGCAGGTGATCCCAATGAGGATGCGTCGAGAAACCTGCCACAACGGTCTGGCCCGAATCGGACAGGTCATTCGCGAGGCAGGCCAGCTCGTCGCCCAGCACCCCGGCGTCGATGAGCAACACGCCACCCTGGCCCTGCACGACAACGGCGTTGCTCTGGCAGAACTCGCTCTCGTGGACCAGCACACCCTCCGCGACCTGCCTCAGCACGAGCTCGCCTCCTTTACATCCCGGATGGCGTAGTGATGCAGCGTGACGCCCTGCTCGAACGATCGCTGCTCGAGCAGGTCGAGCTCGATCGGCACGTCGTAGTCGTCGAACAGCGGCCTGCCGAAGCCGAGGATCGCGGGGTGGGTGAAGAGCAGCAGCTCGTCGAGAAGCCCCGCCCGGAGCAGCTGCGTCGCGAGCGCCGCGCCGCCCACACTGATGCTGCCGTCGGTCCCGGCCCGCAGGGCGGCGAGCTGCTCGATCGCGTCGTCTCCGCCGATGATCCGGGTGTTGTGATCGGCGCTGCGGCGGGTGCGGGAGACAAGCACTTTGGGCTTGGCTGTCCAGATCTCGCCGTATTCACGCATGTAGTCCGGCAGTGACGCGTCCTCGCGCGCCCGTGGCCAGTACTCCTCCATGACCTCGTAGTAGACCCGGCCCTGGACCATGAGCGCGAGCGCCTGCGTCAGCGCGTTGCACTCGCGGTGCAGCTCCTCGTGGATACGCAGCCACTCGCCGGCACCGTTGTCCCCAGGAACTTGCTCGATCCGCAGGTCGAGGGACACCTGCATCGAATAGATGAAGCGGCCCATCATCTCCTCTTCCCAAGAGTGATTGTATTCTGCAACTACTATAGGTAGGGCGAAATACCTGTCAAGGAGGAACTGTGGAACCACGGTCCGGGTGTCCGATCAACGCCGGCGTCGAGGTGCTCGGAGATCGCTGGTCGTTGCTCGTGCTTCGCGACGTCATCTTCGGCGACCGCCGCTACTTTCGGGTGCTGCTCACCGGGTCGATCGAGGGCATCGCTTCGAACATCCTCGCCGACCGCCTCGTGCGACTCGTCGACGCAGGGATCCTCACCCGCGGCACCGCCGCGCGGGGGCAGCGCGCTCGCTACAGCCTCACTGAAGCTGGTATCCAGACTCTTCCGATCATCTACGCCCTCGGCAATTGGGGCCTCGACTGGCGCCCAGGCAGCGACGAGCTCCGGAGCCGGCAGCAGCTCATGCGCGATGAGGGTCCGGCGTTCATGGAGGAGCTCATGGACGAGCTTCGCGTCCGCCACCTCGGCGCCCCGCCGAAGCCGCACGACGGTCCAGGCCCGTTCGAGCGCCTCGACGCCGCCCACGCCGCGGCCGCCGAGCAAGAACACGTCGATCAACGGTGACGGAACGGCCCCTGCCCTGACCTTCTTGGACTCCGGTAGCTTGCCGTCACCGCGCACAAGACGTCGCCGCCATGGGACGGACACACTGCCTGCCCGACGTCGGATGACTCCCTGCTCAAGCCCCGAGAAGTATCCTGCAATCACGGTCGCAACCGTGACGCCGGCAGCCGGCGAAACGGCGGTCGGGGATCGGTCGCGCCGCGGTTCGGCACTGCGACGACTGAGGAGAAGACATGACAACGCGACCCCCATTGCCCCCGTTCACCCGCGAGACCGCCATAGAGAAGGTCCGGCTGGCGGAAGACGGCTGGAACACCAGGGATCCCGAGAAGGTCGTGCTGGCCTACACCAAGGATTCACGCTGGCGGAACCGGGCGGAGTTCGCGACGGGACATGATGAAATCGTGGCGTTCCTCCGGCGGAAGTGGGCCAGAGAGCTCGACTACCGGTTGATCAAGGAGCTGTGGGCCTTCACCGGGGACCGGATCGCGGTCCGCTTCGCCTACGAGTGGCATGACGACGCGGGCAACTGGTTCCGCTCGTACGGGAACGAGAACTGGGAGTTCGACGAGCAGGGCCTGATGCGGGTACGGCACGCGAGCATCAACGACCTGCCGATCCAGGAGTCGGACCGGAAGTACCACTGGCCCCTGGGGCGCCGCCCGGACGACCACCCGGGCCTGACCGATCTCGGCTTCTGACCGGCCACCGTCGAACCGGACAAGACCCTCAGCGTGGAGCTCGCTGCCGAGATGGCCGACCTGCACCGGGCCTCACCCGACAGCGGGGTCGAGCTGAAAGCGATCACGCAGAGCTTCCGGACCTTGTCCGATGACGATCGCGGCAGGAGATCGCCACCGTGCTGGGTCAGGTGCAGGGCAGTATCCGGCTTATGACGCTTTTTGGGGTTATTTCTGTGAGGTAAGGGCCCTGTTCCGACTCCCATTTTTCGCTGTTGATGGGTTCGCCGGTCAGCGACCAGAATTCTGGTGCGAGCACGTCGGTGGCGACGACGAACGTAGGGAGTCCACTTACCTCGCCTTTTGGTTCTGGGATCCCTAGCACGCCCTCACTGCATGGGGCGACGTTGAACAAATAGAAGCGAATGGACTTGGACTTGGCCTCCGTGGGTTCCCAGCGGAGGTATACCACTGCGGGCCGCGAGTTGGCGTTTCGGACGCGCCAGCGCCACTCCGGTGGAGATGCTGGTCCTCCAGTCGCCCAGATGTTGATGTGCCGGATGAAGGCCGTTTTTTCCAGGGCAGTTGCATTGGCCTTGGCTTGCTCCTTCTCACGATTGTCTTCAGTGAGTTGAGCGAGCGCGTCGGCTCTCTGCTGCTGGCTGAGGGTGAGCGCGTTCATGGAGATGATGAGCGCGGGGACGGACATGAGGCCGGCGATGACGCTGGTGAGGGCGGCCCACCATTGGACGGACCAGCGGACGTCACGGAGCCTGCGGCGCTGCCGTGGCTTCAGGCGCTGGCGGGCGGCGATCACTCTTGTGTCGCGAGCGGAGAAGCGCGGTGTGAGGCGGCGGGCCGAGGAGAAGCGGGGCCGCTGTCGCACGGTCATGACTGACTATCGTGCGATGGTGAGGCGATGTTAGGGCGCAGGGTTTTCGCGTCAGGCGCGCATGGAGGCGTTGCAGCGGCGCCAGCGACGAGAGTGCCCCCCTGCAGAGCAGTACCAGGGGGTGAGTCGGTGCGGGAGCCGGCGGTCTCGGCAGGCCTCGGCTGACGCGGGTCACCGTCCCTTGCCCGTGAAGGAGCACTGTTCCCCCCTTCCCAGGAGCCTCTTGACGATCCCCCAGGGCGGGCTGTTGTCGATGAGGCAAGCCTGGTCGACGCTCATGGAAACGCCAGGCAGTTCGCTCGCGGCCTGGGCCACGGTCGAAGGTTTCGCACCCGCCCTGATCCTGGCGCGGAAGGACTCGGGCATGTCCGTGGGAGTTGTCGCCTTCAGGAGTTCGGGGTTGTCCTTGTAGTGGCGACGGAAGTTCTCCCATGCCTGCTGCCGGTCCTCAAACCTGACACTCTCCACCTCAGGCCGGGCCTCCAGCGCCCGCTCGAGATCCTTCCACTCTGTCTTGGTGATCTCGCCGCCGCCCGCGCAGCTCGTCAAGGAGTCGCCGTCCTTGCAAAGGAAGACCGCGACCTCGGGCCCTCCAGATGACACCGTGCCACTCAGTGACATGGCGACGATGCTCTCCTGCGGTTCCAGCAACGGGGCGGCGAGCCTTGCGACTCCGAGGGCTGTCGCGGCGACTGTCAGGGCGACGGCGGCGACCCTGACCAGGCCCCCTCTGGAGCTGCGGCGGGGCCGCGGGGCGGGCAACGGACGATCATCGTCCCCGACGATCTCCGCGCGAGCCGCCATGGCGTCGCGGAGCCGCTCTTCAATGCTGTTCATGCGTTGTCTCCCAGTTCGCGAAGGAGCCTGGCCAAGGCTCGGGCGGTCATGGATCTAACGGTGCTCTGCCTGACGCGCATGGCTTCGGCGATCTCGGCGTCGGACAGGTCGAGGTAGTGGCGCATCACCAGGGCCTCGCGCTGGCGCCGCGGCAGGCGGGCCAGTGCGCGCAGCACCTCCCGCCGCGACTCCCCGATCAGCACGGCGGTCTCCGCCGAGTCGGCCAGGTCCGCGACCGGCTCGACCCGTCGCAGCGCGACCGCCCGGCGGCGAAGGATCGATCGGGAACCATTGAGCACGCACGTCCTGACATAAGCGACCGTCGTGACTCCCGGTCGCCACTTGCTGTGAAGCCGAACGAACACGTCCTGCACCACGTCTTCGGCCGTCTCTTGGTCGCCGACGAGCAGCACCGCGAACCGCACAAGACTGAGCCGATGCCGGCGATAGAAGGCGACCAGCTCAGCATCAGGGGATGCGGCCGGCGAAGCGGACACCTTCGGTGCCGGCGCCGCCAGCCGCAAGCTTTCACTGTCCATACGCTATGAACGCGCACCCCTGTCGATCCGCTGCTCCGCCACGTCGAATTCATCCGAAAAAGAGTCGTCCGCTCCGCCGGGGCCGTCTCCTCCGCCAGTACGTTCACCCTCGCCATCCGCCGGCGCGATCACCGCGAAGCGTTCGGGCAGATGATCCGGACAAACGCTACGACAGGAACTCCGGCTACGGCGGTCCGCGCGACAACGTCATCAAGGAACAGCGGGACCAGCCTGTCCGCAGTCGCTCCGCGGCCCGCCCGCCCGGCACCCGCTCCCGCAGGCACGTACCGCTTAACCTGCAGAAACAGGGTCATGTGAAGATCCATGTGCAGCACGTCCGTGGACGTGACCCTGAGGAGAGACATGACCTACGAAACCAACCTCGCGGCCCAGCAGCGCTTCGCCACCGCCGTGATGGGCGGCGACTTCGCCGTCCTCGACGAGGTGGTCGCGCCCGATGCCGTGGACCACGATCCCGGGCCGGGGCAGGGACCGGGCCCCGAGGGTTACAAGATTCTGTTCACCGAGATGCGCACCGCGTTCCCGGACCTGCACGTCGAGGTCGAGCACCTGATCGCCACCGAGGACGAGCTGGCCTTCGCCTACACCATCAGCGGCACCCACCTGGGCGATCTCATGGGCCACCCCGCCACCGGCCGGAAGGCCAGCTACCGCGCGATGCAGATCAGCCGCTTCGCCGACGGCAAGCTGGTGGAGCGGTGGGGCAGCAGCGACCAGCTCGGCATGCTCGCCCAGCTCGGTCTCCTCTGACCGTTCCTGGCCAGTTGACAACGCCGCTCACCACACACGCGGAACGGCCTGCCCATCCGGGACCGGCCGTTCCGAGTCTCCGCTCCTACAGGCCGCAGGTCTCCAGCAGCGCATCAGCGCGGGAACAGCTGTCTCCTCAGCAGCTCGGCGCGCACGATGGTGTCGTCGATCCAGAACGTGGTGGAGCTGGAATTGTTGGTCGCCTGAACCTGGATCTTCTTGTTGCAGTACATCCTGGAGTTGTTCGCAGGACACGTCACATACCCGGCGGCCATCATCGAACCGTCGCGCCAGCGCCGGTCATCGGGGTTGGCGGTGTCCCAGTCGAAGCGGTCGTTGTCGGAATTGTTGCTCGGCGGCAGTGCCACTCCGTCGACGACAATACGGCCCCCGCACCAGTTGCCGATCACGCTCGGCCCCTTGCATCGGATCTCGGCGTTCACCCAGACGGTGAGGTGTCCATGTGTCCCTCTTGGCACCTGTACGTTCACCGAGCCGCAGGTCAGGTCGGTCCACGCCCTGCCGGTGACCGTCTGTGTCTGATGGCCGCTGATGACCTCGACCTGGTCGGTCGAGCGTTTGAACCCGGACGTGACGCAGTCCCCGGAGCCCCGGCCCTTTCCAGCCGTCCCGGGTACGGAGGAGGCCGCGGCCTGTGCCGGCGCCACCTGCGCGGGCACGATGGCCAACGGTATGGCTGCGGCGGCGGCGAACAGAGCAGCCCGAGCTTTCCTCGTCCCGGTCCTCATAGGCGTTCCTTCTCATAGGGGAGTCCGATCGTCACGCCCCTGTTTTTAGTGCGTTCGTGATCTCATGAAGAACGACACGCGTCGGCCCCCTGCGGCCGAGCCGATAACTTTCCCCGTCCATGGGTTGTTCGAGATTGAGGCGGAACGTGGCCTGCGTCAGTCCATGAGAGCCGCTCTCTCAGGAGTGCCCGATGATCCGGTGGGGCAGGTAGGGGGCCTCCAGGCGGGCCGTCTCCTCTTCGCTCAGGGACACCTCCACCGCCGCGATCGCGTCATCCAGATGACCCACCTTGCTCGCCCCGACGATCGGCGCGGCCACCCCGGACCTTCCGAGCAGCCATGCGAGCGCGAGCTGCGCCGGAGGCAGCCCTCGTTCGCCGGCCACCGCACGCACCACGTCGACGACGTCGAAGTCCGCGTCCTCGTACATGCTGTCGGCCAGTGAGTCGCTGCCGGATCGGACAGTACGCCGCAGGCCGTCGCGCCGGCGGCTCCCGGTCAGCAGTCCGCGCGCCAACGGGCTCCACGGGATGACGCCCACTCCCTGGTCCAGGCAGAGCGGGATCATCTCTCGCTCCTCCTCCCGGTACAGCAGGTTGTAGTGGTTCTGCATCGACACGAACCTGGTCCAGCCGGCCGTCTGAGCGGTGTGCTGCGCTTTGGCGAACTGCCAGGCGTACATGCTGGAGGCCCCGATGTACCGCGCCTTGCCGGCCCGCACTACCTCGTGCAGGGCCTCCATGGTCTCCTCGATCGGTGTCTCGCCGTCCCAGCGGTGGATCTGGTACAGATCGACATGGTCGGTTCCGAGCCTGGTCAGCGAGGCGTCGATGGCGGCCAGCACGTGCTTGCGGGACAGCCCTCGGTCGTTCGGGCCCGGTCCCGTCGGGAAGTAGACCTTCGTGGCGAGAACGTAGTCGTCGCGGCGGGCGAAGAGCTTGGCGAGCAGCCGCCCGGTGATCTCCTCGCTCACGCCGTCGGAGTACATGTCGGCGGTGTCGAAGAACGTCACACCCGCCTCGACCGCACGCCGCACGATCGGCTCGGCCGCGTCCTCGCGCAGCAGCCACTCCCAGGAACCTGGATCGCCGTAGCTCATCATCCCCAGGCAGATCCGGGAGACCCGCAGCCCCGACGATCCCAGCTTCACGTATCGCATTCCGTCTTGCCTTCCTGTGGGAGTGTGGCCTCGGCTGGAGGCTCGCGGTGGAGGGCGACCGAGAGCACCACGAGGCCGACTCCGGCGACCTCGGCGAGTGAGGGGAGCTGCCGGAGCACCAGGATGCCGATCACCGTCGCCGTGGCCGGAAGCAGCGCCACCAGCAGCGCGTACGTGGAGCGGGCGATACGTGCCATGGCGAGCTGATCGCACACGTACGGGATCACCGACGAACAGATCCCCACCCCGATCCCGGCGGCGAGCGTGACCGGGTCGAGCACCGCGGGAGCGGCCTGCCAGACGCCCACCGGCGCGACGAACACGCAGGCGACGAGCATGGCGGCGGCCAGCCCGTCGATGCCGCTGACGCCGCGCGAGCGCCGAGCCGTACGGTGGGCCAGCACGATGTAGGCGGCGAACAGCGCCGCGTTGGCGAAGGCGAACACCAGCCCCAGCGGGTCCCCGGCCAGCTGGATGCCGGTCAGCACGTAGACGCCGCCGACGGCTGTGACGAGTGCCACGAGGTTACGAACGGTACGGGCACCGATTGCGGCCAGCACGATGACCGGCAGGAACTCGATCGCGGCGACGGTCGCCAGGGGCACGCGGGCGATCGCCAGGTAGAAACAGACGTTCATGGCCGCGAGCACCGCGGCCCAAGCGATGATCGAACGACGGCCCTCGGCGTCGAGCCGGGCGAGGGTCCGCCAGGGGCGGCGCCAGAGCGCGAAAACGAGTGCGGCGCTCCAGATCCTCAGCCCCGCGACCCCGAGCGGGGCGAGCCTGGCGAACAGGAGCACGGCGAACGCCGGACCGAGGTAGTGGAAGACGGCGCTCCCGATGAAGTAGGTCCATGGAGGCGCCGCGGACAGGACGGCGCGAGGGCCGGTGGGCGGCATGCCCCCATCGTTGGCCAGCCCGTAATTTAGGAGAATGGCGAATCGAAAGATCAGACCCGAGCGGGCGTACGAACCGAAGGGAATGGACGCCCTCGACCTTCGTATTCTCGCCGAGCTGCAGGTCGACGCCAGGGTGAGCTTCGCCGAGCTGGGCCGGCGGGTCGCTCTGTCGGCCCCCGCGGTGGCCGAGCGGGTGCAGCGGCTGGAGGAGACGGGAGTGATCACCGGCTATCACGCCGAGGTCGACCCGCGGGCGCTGGGCTTTCCGGTCACGGTGATGGTTCGGATCCGTCCGGCGATCCGGGAACTGCACCGCATCTCCAAGATCGCCCAGGAGGTTCCGCAGATCGTCGAGTGCTACAGGATGACCGGAGACGACTGCTTCTACTTCACGATGCACCTGCGGGCGGTCGACGAGCTCGAACCGATCCTCGACCTGTTCACCCCGTACGGTCACACGACCACGTCTCTCATCCACACCGCACCCGTGCCCCGCCGCCCCCTGCCCCTGGAGTGAGACTCGGGCCCGCCGCACGAACCACGGCGCTCGGGTCGCGTCTTCGACCTGACGGTGAGCGTGTTGAACCGGCTCTGACCACGAAAAGGCCCCCTGCGCGACCGCACAGGGGGCTTTTGCATGACGACCTCAGCAGATGTCGACCCTCTGGTACGAAGCGCCGGGGGAGGAGATGTTCTTCATGGTCTCGCCCGGCGACATCTCATTGCAGGGACTGTCGGGCCCGTTGTTCCAAATGATCTTGACATCGTAGGTCCAGGCGCAGTCGTTCCTGACCCGGACCCAGGGGTAGATGATCTTGTATGTGCCGCTTTCGATCTTCTTCACACAGGAGATCGCGGTCTCTGCCTCCACGGGGTCCGCGCTCGCGGCACCTGATCCAGCGATCAGCAGAATCGCGGCGCCGGAGGCCACGGCCAACGCCCTGAACCCAGCTCTCATGTTCATGGGAACCTCTCAGATGGGGAGATCATTTGCGTCATCGGCGAACGTACCAAAACATTCGCCACAAGATCGCCAAAAAGCGGCAATACGGTCATCCGCTCCGGGCCCTGGGGCCGACCTCGGACGTTCGCATACGCCGCACTGGGAGGGCGAGGGTTGATGATCGTCCAGTCTACTTTGTAAAGGCCGAGCCTGGCCGTGAGGTTGAGCCTGGCCGTGAGGTCGAGTGCCTCGCCGCTGTCAGCCAAAGCGTGCGAACAGGCCCAGGGCGGCGACCCCGATGGCCGGCAGGCCCGGCAGCTTATTCGATGGAGACGCTTTCTTGCCGCTTGTACAGTGACTCCAGTTGCGAGGGGCGTCAGGGGAGAGATCATGCGCGTGCACTATCCGCGTACCCCTCACCTGCCCTGGTCGCCTGGCGTGACGCCGGACGACGTTCGCGCGGGAGATCTGTCCGGGCTGCGCGGGCGCGAGGTCGTGGTCACGGAGAAGCTCGACGGAGAGAACACCACCCTGTACGCGGACGGGATGCATGCCCGATCCCTGGACTCGGCGCACCATCCCTCCCGGGCGTGGGTCAAGGGTCTGCAAGGGCGGATCGGTGGACGGATCCCGGCGGGGTGGCGGGTGTGCGGGGAGAACATGTACGCCCGGCACTCCATCGCCTACCAGGGGCTGGAAAGTTGGTTCTACGGCTTCTCGGTTTGGGACGGCGATCGATGCCTGGACTGGGACCGCACGGTCACCTTCCTGCGTGAGCTGGGGATTCCCGTCCCGCCGGTGCTGTGGCGCGGTGTCTTCGACGAGCGGGCGCTGCGGGGGTTGCGGCTGAACGCGGAGCGGCAGGAGGGCTACGTGGTGCGGGCCGTCGAGAGCTTCGAGAGGGAGGAGTTCGCGGGACGGGTGGCCAAGTGGGTGCGTCGCGAGCATGTGCAGACCGGCACGCACTGGATGCACGCCATCGTTGTGCCGAACGCGCTGGGCCCCGGCGCGGCGCTGTGGGAGGTGCGCTCGGGCGCGGACTGCGACGTGAACGCCCTGCTGGCCTCGGTGGACCTCCCCCGAGCCGAAGCGAAGGACGTCGTCCCGGAGGCGGTGGCCGAGGTGTCGGCTCGGCTGAACGTGATCGGTCGGTGCGGGGACGCCCGGCTGGCGGGCGTGCTGGCCGTGGCGCTGCGGTCCATACCGCGGGCCCGGCTGGCGGCCGGGCTGGCGAGGCCGCTGGGCATGCGGCTGGCGCGGCGGGTCGCGGACCTGGCCGGGCTGCACGGCGCGCTGCGCCGGCCGTACCCGGACGAGGAGCGGCGTGCCGGGCTGGGGCGCATGGCGTTGGCCGCTGACCTGGGCGTGCTGCACGCCGTGTCGGCGGCCGTGCTGGTGGGGCGCGTGGATGATGAGGTCGACCAGGAGCGTGAGCAGGTCGAATGGTCGGCCCTGCACGCCGAGGACGCCGGGCTGCTCGGGCCGGGGCCGCTGGAGCCGTTGCGGGCCGGTCTGCGTGAGGCACTGGCCGGCCTCGGTGGGGAGGCGGCCGACCGGTGCTGGGCGGAGGCGCGGGACGCCTGGGCCAGGGGAAAGGTCACCACGGTCGAGGAGGCCGTGGCGGCGACCTGGCGGTGGCGGTCGAGGCGGTTCCCCCGGCTGGTGCAGCTGGTCGGACCGTCGGGCAGTGGGAAGAGCACGTTCGCGGCCGGTCTGCCGGAGATCGACGCGTACCTTTCACTGGACGATCTGCGCGATGCCAGGGGCTCGCGGGCGGACCAGCGGGCCAACGGGGAAGTGCTCGGCGAGGGACTGGCTCGGCTCGAGGCCGCTCTGGCGGCCGGTGGCACCGTGGTCTGGGACGCCACCTCGCTCAACCAACACCAGCGTTCCCTGGTCCACGCCGTGGCGCGCCGCCGCGACGCGCTGACGACGCACGCGGTCGCACTGGTGGAGGAGGACGAGCTGCACCGGCGCAACGCCCGTCGCGCCCATCCGGTGCCGCCGCACGTGCTGGCCACTCAGGTGCGCCGGTTCGTCCCGCCTTATCCCGGTGATGCCCATTGCACCTGGTACGTCGGCGCGTCCGGGACCGTCGAGGACCTGGACGGCGCTCTGGCCGGGGGAGAGGCGTGATGCGTACCAGCGAGGAGATCTACCACTGGGTCCGCTGGGATCCGCGCTTCGACCCGTCGCGTTTCGTGCTCGGCGTCGGCCAGCGGGGCGCCGACCCCAAGCGCATCCCGCTGCCCACCTTCGTGCCCGGCGGCGAGGTGCCGTGGCACCGGGTGCTGTTCGTCGAGGCGGACGGCGAGCTGGTATGGGACCGCGCCACCGGACTGGACCGGATCGACACCTGCGACGCGGGCCGGGTACGCGCCCCGCGCCTCCTGCGTGCGCCCGTCTTCAGCGCCAGAACCCCGCACACCTGGGACGCGGCCACTGGCTGGCAGCCGAGCACGGGGGAGAATGCCTCCGCAGTAGGGACCGTGCGCATCCTGACCTGGAACACCCTGTGGGACCGCTACGACAGCGACCGGATCGACACCGCGCGCCGCCGCCCCCTGCTGCTGGCGAGCCTGGAAGCGGCCGACGCCGACGTCATCGCACTGCAGGAGGTCGAGCCCGCGCTGCTGTCGCTCCTGCTGGCGGCCCCGTGGGTGCGGGCCCGCTACACCGTCGGCGGCGACCCGGAAGGCGAGGACGTCGCCGACAGCGGGCTGCTGCTGCTCAGCCGGCTGCCCGTCCGGGAGGCGGCCTGGCACCGGCTCGGCCCGCACAAGGCGGTCGCCGCCATCGCCACCGAGACCGCCGCAGGCCCGCTTGTCATCGCCACCACCCACCTGACCAGCGACCACACCGCCGACGGCGCGGCGCGGCGGCGGGCCGAACTCGCCCGGATCGCCGAAGGGCTGGCCGGCGTCGAGGGGGACCTGGTCCTGATGGGCGACTTCAACGACGGCACGGACGTCCCCGCGTCGGCCCTCGGGCTCCGCGACGCCTGGACGGAGGCGTACGGGTCCGGCGACGACACGCCCACGTTCGACCCGCGTGCCAACCCGCTGGCGGCGCTGTCCTCGCTGTCCGGTCGGGCCGCCCGGCTGGACCGCGTGCTGGTGCGCGGCCGTCCCCGTACCGTCGTGGCCGCCCTGCGCGGCGACACGCCCGATTCCGGCGGGCTGTACGTTTCCGACCACTACGGGGTGGAGGCCGTCCTCGACATCACGGACAGCGCGCCCGCCGGGGTGCTGGACATGCCGCCGACCGCGCGCACGGCGGTGGCGTGGATTCCGCCGGAGGAGCTGTGGCCACCCATCCAGGCGCTCCGCCGGACGCACGATCCGCAGGTCGCCCGCTGGCCGCCGCACGTCAACCTGCTCTTCGGGTTCGTGCCGGAGTCGGCGTTCGAGGCGGCGGCGCCGTTGCTGTCCGCAGCGGCGGCCGAAGTCCAGCCGTTCGACGTACGGCTGGAGGGGATCCGCTCCTTTCAGCACCGCCAGGACACGACCATCTGGCTCGACCCGGCCGCCGCCGATCCCGTCCCATGGGCCCGCCTGCGTCAGGTCCTTCACCAGCGCTTCCCCCGCTGTGCGGGCCGTCCAGACGGCTTCGTCCCGCACCTGACCCTGGGCCGTGTGGACGCCTCGCACCGTGTGGGCATCCGGCTCGACGCGATGATCGCCTGCGTCGGGGCCGTCGTGCTGCTGTCGCGGCGAGCGGACGAACCCATGCGCCCGCGCGCGGTGATCACTCTGGGAACGGGCGAACTCCGATGGCTGCCCGAGCCCGCCGCGCCGGAGCCCGCGCCGGTTCCGAGCCTGGACGACCTGGCCGATCGTGTCACTTGCCGCCTGGCGGAGGCGCTACGTCCCGGGATCGTGCACGTCGCAGGCTCCCGGCGTATGGGCTGCGCACTCCCCGCAGCCGACCTGGACCTGGTGGCGGCGCTCCCAGACACCGGTACGGACGTGGAGGCGCGCGTGCGGGCGGCGCTGCCCGAGGCCGTCCGGCTGCGGCAGGTGATCGGTGCCCGGGTGCCGGGCCTGCGCCTGCGCGTGTCCGACCTGGACGTCGACCTGACCGTGGTGGCGGCCGACCCAATCCCCCCGGCGCAACTCCTGTCCCGCCGCGCCGAACTGGGCGAGGCGGCGGCCATCGCCCTGAGCGCGGTCAGTGACGCGGACGCGATCCGCGCCGCAGTGGGCCCCGCACACCAGCGTTTCGCCCGCCTCGCCCGCGAGGTGAAGGCGTGGGCAAGGGCGAAGGGCCTGGACGCGGCCCCCTTCGGCGGCTTGCCCGGTCTGGCGTGGGCAGTCCTGGCCGCACGCACCGTCCTCGATGCCGCCAGCACATCCGACACCGATCTCCTCCACCGATTCTTCAGCACATGGGCCGCCTGGGACTGGCACGAGCCGGTCACCCTTACCCCCGCCTCCGCCGCCCCGGCTGTGATGACCGTGATGACGCCCAGCGCTCCCGTGCGCAACTGCGCTCGCCAAGTCACTTCGGGCGGTCTGGACCGGCTCGCCCAGGAGCTTTATCAGGCATGGGAGCTCACGGAGAACGGCAGGTCAGCGGAGTTGCTCGCCCCGCCGCCCCTCCACCGCCGTCACGCGGCCTGGGCGGTGTTGACCGTACGTTCCGACCGGCCTGAGGAGCTCGACGCGGTGCTGGGCCGCGTCAGAGGACGCATGCTGGAGTTGCTCACCGCCCTGGAAGAGGCGGGGGTGCGGGACGTCCACGCCTGGCCGCGCCCGTTCGAGAGCGGCCTCCGGCAGGCCCGCTACGCGATCGGCCTGGGCCGCACGCCTCCGCAGGCCGCACAGCTCAGCGAGATCACCGGCCGATGGGCCAGGAACATGTCCGGCGTCACGGTCGAACGGGTTGAGCCCGGCGTCGTACCGACCTTGAGCTAAGAGCTGTCTGCCGGGCGATGGACGTGCGTTGAGGTGGGGGCGGTCGTCGGCGGTCGGGTGAGCTGACTCACCGGATCATCTGCTGGAGGAAGGCGTCTTCTGCCGGGTAGTCGAAGAAATGCTCCAGAGATGCCACCTGAGGCAGTTGCCGCCGCCAGTCGGCGTGCGCGACCTCATCGCGTAGCCAGGCGACGGTCTCGGTTATCTGGGGTGCCGAAAAGGCGTCAGGCATGTCAGGCAAGTGGACTTCCGAGGAACGTGCCTGACAAGTTATCTGGGGTTGTCAGGCACGTTGGTCACCTGTGGAAAGCCGCATCGACGACCATGAGCTGCGGCTGCGGAAACTGGAGAGCGCCGGCTGGATCGCGGTCGGCGCCGCTGGCGGCGAGATCGTGGGCGCGGTGGTCAGGCAGGTGATGGGAGCTCTGAGCATCCGCTTCGGCGTTTCGGTCGCTTCCATGCCGTAGACGGGGCCAAACCCGGCACGTGGGCGGTCTCGCGGTAACCTTCGAAGACCGGCAGAAGCCCGCCCGCCGGCGAAGGAGTAGTAGCCACGGTCGGCGACCAGCAGCATGTCCTCATCCAGCAGGAGCCACAACCAGCGAGCCAAGACCTGCTCGCCACTGCCCTTGCCCGCACCCGCCCCGCCGATCGCGGCGGCGAAGTACGCCTGCGACCCCCACTCGGCCAGCGCCACCAGGCGGACCTTGGGGAACGCCGACCGCTTGTCCCCCGACCCCGCGTACCCGAACGCCTCGGCGTTGGCCGGGCTGTCGGGCACATCCCACTCCCTGCCGTCCACCGTCACCAGCCGCCACGGCCCCAAGAACGCCCTCGGCGTCTCCTCCTGCGCCACCGACTGGGCGACTCGCTCGAACAACTCCCGCAACGGCTCACTCCCCAGCCGCTGACGCGCTTGGATGACCCCGCCCGACCCCGGCGTCCGCCACCCGGGATCCCAGCAGTCCGGCCACCCCGCCGGCGTGTCGGTCAGCCGGGCCAGAATCTCCTCGTAATCCGCATCCGCGAACAACGCCATCGCCATCGTGAAGTACACCATCACATGCGGAGGAAGCTTCCCATCGCGCCGTCTGGCCCGCTTCCCCGTCACCGCGACAGCGTCATCGACCTCATCCCTGGGCGCCCACCGAGCTAGAACCCCCAACGACACCGCATTCGCGAAGCTCCCCACGGCCAGCGGCCGTAGCCCCACCAGCCCCCAACCACAAGAGCAATTTGAGCTGAGTCACATTGCCTCTTGACCGGGCGGGCCGTTAGCGCGGAACAGCGAGGCGGTAGGTCTCCGGACGCGGGTCCCAAGTCGGGAATGACCGGCACGAGTAAGGAAGACCTCGGGATGACGACGACACCTCAGCCGGGTTCGGTGTTCTACATCGCGAGCCGGATACAGCCGAGCACTCCAGCGCCTCCGTTTGTCCTCGCCGCCGAAGGGAACGGCACGCAGCCTGGTACCCGCGTCATCCTCTACCCCCGGGAGACCGACGACGCGCAGAGCCAGTTCTGGACCGTCACCGACGACGGACATCTCCTCAGCCAGCTCAACGGGCTCGCGATCAACTGGGATCCGGCGCTGAGCGCGCTCGTTCTCCAGGCACAGGGCGACCCGGGCTATCCGTGCCAGCTCTGGAGCATCACCGACGACGGGTACGTGCACAGCCTGTCGATGAGCGGCCAGGTGCTCTCCGCTCCCACTCTCGAGCCGGCGACGCCGTCGGCCACGGACGCCCAGGGCCTGCAGCACTGGACGCCGATGGCGTCGACGGCGCCGGCGCTCGACGCCTTCCGTCCCCGATGGGTCTACTTCCAGAGCGCGGTCCAGGACGCCGACCAGAACGACTGCGTGCTCAAGGCCCAGGGCGGCTCGCATGTGGCGGTCTGCCCGCAGACGGGGAACGACCCCGGCGAACTGTGGCAGGTGACGCCGGACGGGCGCATTCTCAACCGGCAGGGGGCCTATCCCGCTCTCAAGCTCGGCGCGCCCTGCGACGAAGGCGGGAACTACCTGACCGTCGACACGGACACGTTCGGCGACAAGGCGCGGTGGGACCTGAGCGTGACCGACCAGATCCGCAGCGTCTCCTCGGTGAACTTCCTCGTCTCCTACGGCATGACCGGAGGTTCGGGAACGCTGACCGACGGGGACCCCGTCGTGGCGGCGCCGGGCACATTTCCGAGCCCCCCGTACACGTGGTACACCGTCCCGTCCGCGCCCCTGGACGCGATCCTGACGCAGCCCTCGGTGCCGTTCCCCGAGTTCATCGGTGACCAGGCCCAGGCGTACCAGATCATCTGCCAGCGGCTCGGCGTCACCTCGCTCCGCGACGAGTACCCCAACCTCACCCGGACGCTCTCCGACTACGGCGACCAGATCGAGGAATGGACGGACGCGCCGCAGGGGATCCTGCAGACCGACTGGGACGCGGTCCGGCTGCAGCTGACCACCGAGATCTCCTACGCCGACGCCGCCCGCGACCTGTTCACCGCCTATGAGGGCTTCCAGCAGGCCCTGTTCTCGGACAAGGAGGCGATCACCGCGCAGCTCGTCTCCGACGCCGGGATCACCATCGGCACGGAGGACCCGGACGTCACCGGAGCCGTCCTGTCCATCCTGGAAGGACTCCTCTACGCCGGGCTCAGCGCCGCGGGAGAAGAGTTCTCCGTCGCGGCGAACCTGATGCAGACGGGCATCAACGCCGCCCTGGCCGCCGACTCCGAAGGCGGCGGCAGTATCTCGCCCGACCCGTTCCAGGTGGCCGTCTCCGGACTGTGGAAGGCACTCGACGACGACTTCACGGCGGTGCTGACCTCCATCGGGAACATGGAGACCCCGATCCTGCAGGACTGGGGGCGTCTCCAAAGCGTGTACCAGCTGTCGGGGAAGCAGGGCGGAGGCGACTCGCTGTACTGGGGCCCGTCCACTACGGCGGAGGCGGTCATCGCCGCGAGCCCCGGTTTCACGACCTCCGTGATGCAGCTGCTCATGTCCGTGAAGTACCAGATCTTCACGTCGTCGAACGGAGGCCATCCCGCCGGCATCCCCGACTACGCGCAGTGGCAGTCGGGAGGTGTGCTGTACTGGATCGCGGAGATCGGCAACCCGCAGGTCTATCCGAGCTCTCAGGCGATGCAGAACGACCTCTGGAACAACGGCGTGCAGCCGTGGGAGCTCTTCTCGTCGGCGTCCGGCTGGGCCTTTCCCATGACAGGCGACCAGACGACCATCTCCTACAGCTACGGCAGGTTCACCTTCACCAACCAGACGCCCAACATCATCCAGGTGGTCCTCGATCCGGTGCATCAGCTGAGCCTCGACGTCCTGCCCTACCAAAGCGCGTGGGCGGACCTCCCTCCGAGCGGGGTCACCAACATCTCGGTGGTCGACGTCATCACCGGGAAGGAGGCCGCCGTCTTCCAGATGTCGGTCAGCAGCCGCAGCCCGACGGTCCCTGGCGGCTTCTGGATCGGCAACCAGGCCTCGCTGCCCGGCTACAGCCTCACGCAGCCGCTCATCACCCCGGGCCTCTGCTGGTACCTGGGCCACGATTCCAACGCGTACGCGAGCGCGGCGGCCCAGATCGGCGTAATCCAGCTCTGACCCCGCCGCCACGCCGTTCAGTGCCGACAGACCGGGTGGTCTGGCGGCCCAGGAAGGGTTGGTCGGGACTCGGGGCCAGGCCTTGGTAAAGATGCGCTCGGCCCACAGGTAGGCGCCGCCGACCTAGCAGCTGGCCTGGCCAGCCGCAGCGCCGATATCGACCCTTGCCGCCATCGCGCGGTCAACCGAAAGACCTGGCCACGCCATCGATGCAACATGCCTTCAAGATCGGTCAACATGCCTTACGTGCCTGACAAGATCATCACACTCTGACCTGGGAGAAGAGGCCAAGAACCCCAGATAACGATCGCTGCGGCGTCGGCGTAGGTGATGGCCGGCCGGTTGTAGGATCCGCGTTTCGCTGTCGAAATCCGCGTCTCCGTGTCAGTTAAATGTCGGATTCGACATGCCGACGCGGACCGGCAGGTCAGAGGTATC
>NZ_JBEZYD010000071.1:0-33685 GCF_040638335.1 Nonomuraea sp. NPDC026600 | reverse complement strand
CGTGCCTTCACCGGCAACCTGTGGATGCCACCCGTCGCACTCGACGCCTGATCAGCGCGAATCACCCAGCGTCACAGATCCTTCTGAATGCTTACAAAATTATGCCGCCGATCGGTCGATTACGCCCGGAGATTGACGGCAAGCGCGTTCGGGCGTTCAGCGGCGACACCGAGGACCGGCGGGAGTTCGCCTCTTTCCTCTCGACGGTGTTGAGCGCCGAAGGCGCCCGCGAGCACGTTAACCGGATCGATCACGCACATGTCCGGCCCACCGAGGAGGTCATGCACGCCGCTTACGAAGCGGTTCGGGGCAGGATGGTCTTTCCGCTGCTAGACGAGCAACGCGAGACAGTAGACAAGGTGATGGCCCTGGTCCAGGGCGGATTCAGTGCCAACTCCAAACAGGTGTTCATCGTCACCGGCGGACCTGGGACCGGTAAGACCGTCTTGGCGCTGGAGTTGCTGGGCATGCTCAACGGCATCAGTAGCTCCGCGGCACACGCCTCAGGGAGCGCAGCGTTCTCCGCAGCCCTACGCCTACACGTGACCGGACGTCATGGCCACATTCACGATCTTTTCACCTATTTCAATCAACACCGGCACCGCGAGCCCAACCACTTGAACGTCTTGATCTGCGATGAGGCACATCGTCTGCGCAAGACCTCTAATAATCGCTTCGACAAGTACGAGCAACGCTCGGACATCCCTCAGATCCACGAACTAATCCAGGCAGCACGAGTACCGGTGTTCTTGCTGGACCCCGACCAGATCGTGCGCAACGATGAAATCGGCTCACCCGAGGAGATCAGGCAAGCCGCCTTGGCCCTGGGAATTCCAGACGAACATATCCACCACATCCAGTTGCAGCGGCAATTTCGCCACAGCTACTGCCCCGAGTACGTCGACTGGCTTGAGGACCTGCTGGGCTACGGACCGAATCCCCGCCCCTGGGTGTACCAAGGCGACTTCCAACTCCTACGAGCCGACACACCGCAGCAGATGGAGGATTACCTGCGAGCGCAGATCGCCCTGCACCATTCGGCACGCATCACCGCAGGCTACTGCTGGGACTGGACCCGCAGATATCTGGGCAGCCGGCTAGCCCTCGACATCCGCATCGGCGACTGGAAACGCCCGTGGAACGCCTACAAAGGCAACAAGCGCCGCAACATTCCCGACCGCACCCTCTGGGCGACCGACCCAAACGGTTTCGAACAGATCGGATGTATCTACACGGCCCAAAGCTTCGACTGGGACTATGCCGGCATCATCATGGGATACGACTACACATGGGCTGGCGATAAATGGGTATCGGCCAACAATAAAGATCGAGCAACCTGGGGGGACGAACGTCATCGGCTAGTCCGCAATATCTACCGTGTCTTGGCCAGTCGCGGTAGGCACGGGGTCGTGCTGTACTCTACTGACCGCGCCACTCGGGACCTACTGATCGAACTGCGGGTACCACCAATAGAAGCCGCCATGGGGGCCTTATACGAGCAGCGCCCAGAGTTGGCAAGACCGCTCCCATCGCCCCCAATACAGGAAGCGCTCCCATGGTGGCACAGCAACGGTTGAACCTTTCATCCGTACGAGGGCAGCCGAGAATCATAAGGGCTCATCAAAACGCAGGATATTCCGGATAGAATCTTGCGACCCTGGAGGCACTGTCGAGATGTTCCCGCAGGTAGATGGCCATATATCGGTGCCAGCACCACCGCTCTCTTACAGCGGGCGTCGCCAGCTGAGGCTGTAACTATCCCGGACTCAGGTTCGTGGCAGGAGACTACGCAGAAAGCGCTGCGTATCCGGATCCGTCGCATAAAGACGGGTGCCACGCGTACCACGTGTGGCGAGGACGCGGTAGGTGTTGAGAGCGTAGATGAGGTATTTCTCGGGTGGCAGATAATTGACTTCTCGGTCGTAACTCTTACTCGGTCGGCCTTCCCACCCCGAAGGGGTGCGTACGAGGTCGTCACCGACGATAACCGCACCGTAGTCGTACTCCAGCCCTTGGGCGGTGTAGATGCAGCCGATCTGCCGGTGGCCACCGGGATCGGTAGCCCAAAAGGGACGACCTGGGATGTCTGAATCCACGCCTATGGCTTTGTTCGTCTGAGAGTTCCAGGGACGCTTCCAGCTCTGCGGCGTTCCCCACTCGTCCACCCAATTGATGGACACTTCAGGTAGCAGTGGTGGCTTCGGCGGAGACTTCCACGGCCAGCAGAAGCCTGCCGCGATCCGGGCGCTGTAGCCGCGCTCGATGTGGGAGTTCGTCCAGGCCTCGAGTTCCTGAGGGGATTCGGCAAGAGCCAGATCGTAGTCGCTGCCGTTCCATGCCAAAGGCGAGCCTTCATGGGCGAAAAGATCGTCGATCCAGCGCAGATAATAATGGGAACCGGCGCAGCGGAACTGTGTGGTTAGGTCAATGTGGGTAAATGCGTATCTCATGTACGCGGCCAAACGGCGCAGCTCCTCCAGGGTCGTGCCCTCGCTCGGACGGATGATCTGCCGCTCGTCCAAGAAGAGGACTATCGCCCCACATCTTTCTGCCAGCCACTGCAGTCTGTCTGGGAATCCTGACGAGCGCCGCTTTGCATCGGTACGCAGGCGGTGCGCTTCGTCGATCAACACGATGCTGTCTTTCGACAATCCGCCAGGCACTCCCCTTGTGATAGTCGTGATCAGTCCTTTGGCCGCGTCACCGACTGCTCGGCCGAGTTGCTGGGTCAGGGCGCCGGAGGGAGACAGCAGCCGGGGATTCGCCCCATCGAGCCGGCAAAGATCTCCGAGGACGCGGGCCGCAATGGCGGTCTTGCCCGTGCCGGGCCCTCCCGTGACGACGACGATGTGACCAGGTTGGCCGTCGCGGATCGCGGTAGCGGCGTCACGAATGTGCAGGCGAGCCTTGTCCTGGTCACCGATGAGGGTGAAGCCTCCGGTCCCTCTGATGGCATCGGCGACGCGGGACAGCAGCTTTGGGGAGGGCTGGTGCCGTGTTTTGAGGAATCGCATAACGAGCGGCTCCGGAGCCGGTCTGAGGCCGCCGCAGGCCATCCGGTCGGCGAGCACCCCGGCTGGTGCCTTCGGGTCCAGGTCCCGCCGCCCAAGGATCGGATATGCCGAGCTGGGGCCACCTTTGACTGCCTCACGCAGCCCTCCGACGAAATGTGGAGCGGCGTTGTGCATCACAACGACCCCTCTGACCTCCAGGTCGATGAATTGGCTCACCCAGTTGGTGAGGTAGTGCGCATAGCTGCCGACCTGACGTGCCGGATGCTCCTCAACCCTCTCGCCGACTTCAAGCAGTAACGCGTCACTTGCACATGGTGTCGCGTGCTCCCATTGCTTGAGCTCCACCACGACCGCCGTCAACCTGGCGTCGTCTACTCGCTGGCCCAGCACCACGGCGTCGACGCGTTGCCCGGTCCCCGGAAGCGGATATTCCAGCAGGATGCGCAGGCTCCCCAGACCGGCTGCGGTGAGAGCGTCCAACAGCACAGGCCAACTACGCTCCCAGCTCCTTCGCTCTCCCGGTCCAGGCGCTACGCCGTGGGCGTGGGTGAACCGACGGACACACTCGGCGAAGAACCGCGGATCCCGCACCTGCGCGGCAGCTTGCGCGATGGTCCCGTCGAACAGATGCATGTATTGATTTATAAGGGATAGGACCCACTTTTCCGGACATGATGGGCAAAGGGTGTGCCGTCGAGTGGATCATCCGAGTTCACGACGGAGTGTGGGGCGGACCGGCGGACAAGGTGCAGGAACGACGGGCACCACGTCGGAGTCCTGCTGCGGTTCCTCAGTGGCGATGTCCCCCGCTACTCTTTGGGCGACCATGCGATGCGGCCCGACGGGCTTCCGCACTCGTACGGCTCCGGCCGGAGCGGATAGGCCCCCACCCGCACGGGTATTCTCGTGCTGCCCTGGGGGACATCTGTGACGGCGCTGCGGCTGTCTGTCGATAACGTACTCGCCTCTCCCAACGAGGCCGTCCTGGCGGAAGCCATCGCCGAACATGTGCGGGCAACCACCGGTCACCGGTCCTCTCCCTCCGAGGTCAGGTCCTGGCAGCGCAGCCTGCCAGCACTGGCCCGCGATCTGGCCGACGCCGGATTGCACAGGGTCGAGATGCTCGTGGAGTACAAGCTCCCGCTGACCAGCAAGCGTGCCGACGTTGTGCTCGCCGGCGTGCATCCGCGGACCGGCGAAGACTCCTATGTCGTAGTCGAGCTCAAGCAGTGGAGCCGTGCTGAACCCTCTGAGTCGGGCGAGCATCTCGTCATCGTGGATGGCATGCCGGGTGGCGACACGCTTCACCCTGCCGAACAGGTGCGCCGATACTGCGAGTACATGCGCGACTTCCTGGGATCGCTCAACGGCAATCCGGATGCCGTGTACGGAGCCGCGTACCTGCACAACGCCATGGACTTGGACGTCGACGGTCTGTCAGATCAGGTCCGCGACGAGCGCAGCAGACTTTTCACCAAGCAGCGGCGCGGCGAGTTCCTGCGCTACTTGAGTAACCGGCTGTCCGACAAGCCAGGAGCCGAGGCCGCCGACCGACTTCTCAGCAGCGCGGTCGCGCCGAGCAAGCAGCTCATGACGTACGCGTCTGCGGAGATCCGCGAGCGTGAACAGTTCACTCTGCTGGACGAGCAGCAGGTCGCGTACGAGGTGATCGTCGGCGCCGTCGACAAGGCCAGGCGGGCGGACTTCAAGCAAGTCGTCATCGTCACCGGTGGTCCAGGCAGCGGCAAGAGTGTCATCGCCCTGTCGCTGCTCGGTGAGCTGTACAGGCAAGGGCGTACGGCCCTGCACGCCACAGGCTCGCAGTCCTTCACACAAACCATGCGACGTTACCCCGGTCGCGGCAGTACCCGGATCAAGAACCTGTTCACGTACTTCAACAGCTTCATCGATGCCGAACAGAACAGCCTGGACGTGCTGATCTGCGATGAAGCCCACCGCGTCCGCGAAACCTCCACCAACCGCTTCACCCCTGCGGCGAAGCGCACTGGGCGCAGCCAGCTCGATGAGTTGCTGTCCACGGCCCGGGTACCGGTCTTCCTGCTCGACGAACACCAAGTGGTACGCCCTGGGGAACTCGGCACCGTGGAAGGCATCGAGCGCTACGCCCGCTCCAGGGGCTACGACGTCCGGCGGGTCTCCCTCAACCAGCAGTTCCGATGCGGCGGCAGCCGCAAGTATGAGCAGTGGGTGCTCCGCCTGCTCGGCCTGGCCGACGGAGGCCCCACGGCGTGGGACGGTGACGAGGACTTCGGGGCAAAGCTTGCCAACTCACCAGA
Source organism: Nonomuraea sp. NPDC026600 (assembly GCF_040638335.1). Taxonomy (NCBI): domain Bacteria; kingdom Bacillati; phylum Actinomycetota; class Actinomycetes; order Streptosporangiales; family Streptosporangiaceae; genus Nonomuraea; species Nonomuraea sp. NPDC026600. The sequence goes on along the minus strand of NZ_JBEZYD010000071.1, from coordinate 28,374 downwards.
AGAACTCGAATCTTTCCTTAAAGCGCAGACTGGCACCGCCCGTATGACTGCCGGCTTCTGCTGGCGCTGGAGCGACCCACTGCCCAACGACACCCTTGTCAACGACGTCGTCATCGGCGACTGGTCACGGCCATGGAACACCAAGAAAGATCGCGCTGTTGGGAACTACCCGCCCAGCATGCTGTGGGCGAGCGAGCCGAACGGATTCGGGCAGATTGGTTGCGTCTACACGGCCCAGGGCTTCGAGTACGACTGGAACGGCGTCATCTTGGGACCTGACCTCACCGTCAGGGATGGGCGACTGGTCACCGTGCGCGCGGAGAACAGGGATCCTGCGTTCAAGAGTCGCAAAAGCGTTCCCGACAGCGATTTCGACCAGCTCGTTCGCAATGTGTACAAGGTCCTTCTCACCCGCGGCATGCGCGGAACGATGATCTACGCAGTCGACCCCGAGTTGCGGAACTTCCTCGCTGGCCTCATACGCACGGCTTAGGCTAAACCAGCCTTCCATGAACTCGCGAGCAGCCTGGGCTTGCTGATCTGCGATGCCTGGTCCGTGCGGCGGACCCGATAGTTGCCGCCGCAGGCCAGGAGCTCCTAAACGACCGTAACGCATGAGCAGGTGTAGCCGAGGATCCGGCAGCGGGACGGCTTATCCGCAGTCCACTCCAGGAGGGTCTTCGGGCCGTCTGACCGGTGGGGTGGGTGTGGAGAAAATCCAGGACAGGGCCATGTCTTCGTCGGCATTCGGGTGGAGCCGGGGTGTCAGCCGACACACCCCAGCAAGTCGCGGCCTGGCACGCGGCCCAAGTCTTGCGCCAACTCCTTCCATACCTCGAAAACAAGCGATGAGCGATTTCACCCTGGGTGTCATCAGCTCAATGGCGGCGACGGCACTCTGCGTCGCGGTGGGATGGATCCTTTCCGCGCGTGCGCGCGACTGGGCCGTCGCCATGCTCTCCCGATATTCGGGATTGGGGGTACGCAAGCTGCACCACCAGCAGAGGCGAGCGGCGGACGAGCTGGCCGCCGATCTCACCAAGGCGCGATGGGTCAGGGTGCTCACCGGGCGCGGCAACGAGCTCACTCGGGACGCTTTCGCGCCCATCTGGTCGGGCGCGGTACGGCCCCTCGATGCGGTACGGGTGCTGCTTCCCGACCCCCGGCCGAGTTCCTGGCTGGTCAGGCGCGAGGAGTCGCTGCGGCGGTTCGACCGGGGGCTGCGACCGGGCATGCTACTGGAGCAGGTTGCGCAACAACGCCGAGTACGTGCGGCAGGTGGCGCTGCACCTGGACGTTGTGGAGCTGCGCTTCTACGACCTGCCGAATCTGTATCGCATCATCCTGACCGACGAGGTCGCATACATCACCCTGTACGGCGACATGGAGCACGGCCGCAATTCGCCGTGCTTGGTCGCGCGGCGGCCGGGACTGCTCTACGGGCTCGCGCTCCGCATCTTCACCAGTACCTGGGAGGCCGCGGTTGAACCAGCGGGAGGAGGAGAGGGACGATGACGGCCACGTTCGGTTGAAGGTGACACTCCAACCATGACGCTGCGCATCGCGAAATCCGGACTCAAAGGACACGACCAGGCGCGAGTAGATCTGCCAGCGGCCCCGATGTCCATCGCCACGTGCTCCGCCAGGCGGGCCTGCTTGTGAAGCTGACGAGCTCAAGCGGTTTTATGAAAGCTACTTGGCGGGGCGCGGTATGACGATGAACTCGTCGGTGTCAGTGAGTTTCCTGGCTGGACAGCCTGCCTGTGAGGGGAGCACTACGACCGGGGCGTCCATCGTGCCGCCCACGGCAACGCCCTCCAGAACCTTTCCGCTACAGGGATCTTTCCCGGACGCCGGTACGACGATCTGAACACTGGTCGGAGTCTTCACATTCATAGAAGCAGCTGGAAGCGTCTGCAGCCCTAGAAGGAGGAGAAAGCTTGCCACGAACGGCGCGCCCACCAGCTTCATGCCCTTTGTCAATCGCTCGTATCGCTGTTGAGTTTCGAAGGCCGCTGCAGCGTCCACGACGCACTGGACGCGTCTTTCAAGGTCGAGAACAAGAGTCGCCAACGCTGCGTTGTCCACAGGGTTTCCTAGATCGTACCAACGTGTCCCTATTTGCATCTTTTCTCCCGTTTGGGGCAGCAGTGACGCCTTGTGGGCTGTGGCCAGGTCCATGGCGAGTCGCCAGATAGCATCCCGAGAAGTCCCCAGCAAGTCCATACGTCGCTTGACGACCAGATAAGAGATGAGCGCGGACGTGGGCTCTTCTAGACGGTGATCCGGAAAATTGCTGTTGTCCGCACGGTCGAGTTCGGCGAGCTCGCCGATGCTTCGACGACGCACGGCCAGAACCGCGGCTGCGCTGTAGAGCGTCCATACGACGCTTGCCAGGGCGGTGAGGAACCCCAGCAGAGCCAACGCAACTGCCCACGGCCCGACCTCGGTAAGATCCGAGAAGTTTCGTAACTGAATTGGGACGACTAATACAGCGACTGCCGAAGCACTGCCTCCCACAAGCCAGCGCGCGGCCACACGCAGGTCAGCAGCGTGGGACACGTCGTTCGCTGCGGACGGTGTCGACTCAGTTGCGGGGATGCTCATGGCCAAGTCCTTCTCTGTATTGCGGCGACGGGTCGCATCGGGAGGGGTAGATGTAGTACAAAGGTAGTACGCAGATTTGCGGAGATGTCTTATGATCCTTGAGAAGTCACGAGCAGGTCGAGGAGACGTGCGTATTTACAAGATGCGTGACCTCAATCAGAGAACGGCCGAAGTGATACAGGAGATTAACGACTCCGGCAAGCCTGCGATCATCACCCGTCATGGCAAGTTCGTGGCGCTCATCTCTCCTTTGCTCAACAAAGGCTTGGAAGGCGAGCTGATCGCCCGCTACCTGGAACGGGCGGCCGGCGAGAGTGGGCAGGAGCCGACTCAGGCCGATAATGATGCCGAAGCAGGCGATCAGCTGACGGAAGAACTGGCAAGGCGTCTCGGTATCGACTGGCCTTGACTATGCGCCAAGTGATTCCAAGTCCGAGGCGTGGAGCACGCGCATGATATAGAAGGCTATATGCCCGCCTTCTGATTTGCGATACTCCAGGTCAGTGGGCTCGCGGTAGACCAAGTAATAGTCGGCCGATTCATCGCAAACACCCGGGTTCTCCAAGTCCGGGGTTGCGCGCCGCCATGCCATCCTCCCCTCGAGGCCACGGATCCACCCCTCGTCGGACGATTTTTCGCGCGGCGGGAAGCGGAGCTCTTCCTCCGCTATTTTCAGGAGCCTGTGCTGAATGGCCTTGTTTCCGATTTCCACTAGATCGGTATTCGCCATCCCGCGCCACAGGGCTCTGGACACATTCCCTCCCCGACTGCCAAGACTTTCCTTGTGGCTGCCCAGAGCGTGTGGCGTATCGCATCTCGTGCCGCAGCGACCTCCTCAGACCTCTGGCTGCTTACCTGCGAAGCACTCCTGTCGCATCCGCAGGCCATCTCTCCGCACCAAGCCCCGTGATGGGCATCACACTCCGTCAGGTCAACCGCAATGCAAGGTAGTAAAGTGCTACCTTGCATCGCATACCCTAGCAGAGGGCAAGGAAACGGTGCACAACCCGCCACGCCGGTAACGTGAGCGGCACCTGCGCTGGTGGTTGACGTCATCGGGCAGTCGAGAGACCCCCAAGCAGGTTGAGGTAGCGTGGGCTCGTCGCGTTGCACGCTGCAAGCAAGCAGGCAAGCCATGGGCGACTACGGAAGGTGAGGTGCAGTGTGGTGGATCAACGCGGCCCCGTTATCCAGGGAGCGCTCCTCCGGAGAAGACTGGCGGAGCTGCGCAAGCAACGCGCTCTGACCCAGGACGACGTCGCCAAAGCTCTGGAATGGCACACGTCCAAATTGATCCGGATAGAGGGCGGGCGGACCGGGATATCAAAGGTTGATCTCGATGCGCTGGGGCGTCTCTACGCTGTCACCGACTCCGCCGCCATGGACGAACTCCACAAGCTCAATCAGGGAGCGCGTGCCAAAGCGTGGTGGAGCGACTTCAAGAATGACGTAAGTAGCGCCTATCTGGCCTATGTGGGATTCGAAGCCGGAGCATCTACGATTAGGCAGTTCCAGCCCTTGGCCGTCCCCGGGCTGCTACAGACACGGGCGTATGCGGAGACTCTTGCGCATGCGGAAACCGATGCGGATGCCCTCGATAAACTGGTCAGACTCCGCCTCATGCGCCAGGAAACACTGAGGCAGCGCCTGAATCCCCCGCGCGAGATTTTTGTGCTAGACGAAGCGGTAGTTCGCCGGCACGTCGGGGTGCGTCGAGATCGAGCCATTATGCCGACCCAACTTCGTCATATGGTGAGCATTGCGGAGAGCAGCGAACACATCAGCATCCGGGTCGTACGTTTCAATGCCGGATCACACGTCGGAATGCTTCGCGGCGCTTTCACCTTGTTGGAGCTCGATAGCGGGCTGGGCGAATTGCTGCACATCGAATGCGGCGATGTCCATGAGACGGTCACCGGCGATGATCCGCGCGTCTCCGACATACGCGCCGATTTCGAGGCCATCCTCGAGGAGGCGTTGGGCCCAGCCGAATCGCTTTCGTTCATCACCGCCGTCGCTGACGACATGATGTGAAGCCAACCTGCTCTCGTGTGCAGGAGTACCACCAGCTGGCCTTGCCGCCAATTTGAGCGGCTCTGTACGCTCTTGACTGGCCAGGCTATTCTCAGTACCGACATTGGAGGATAGCTTGATGACTCAAGGTCCTGGCGATCCGCCTGAACTGATCTGGCGTAAGAGTTCCGCGAGCGCCACGGGCGAGTGTGTGGAGGTTGCGTTCGGCCCAGCATCTGCTTACGTGCGGGACTCCAACTCACCTGACGGAACCGTCCTTGAGGTCAGTCGTTCCGACTGGGCCGCCTTTGTGATTGGCGTACGAAGGGGCGAGTTCGACTGGCCTTGAGTCGACGACTCCCCGCATGGGAAACGTTACCCTCCGACAGATGGGCCGAGAGACTCCCAGCCTGAAATCGGGCGCCTCCTAGGCAGAATGCCTTTCTGAGAGTTCGCGATTCACGGTTTCGAAATCCCCAAGGACGCTGATGCAGTTTCCTTGCCGGTACGCAGTCGCCATTCATTAGCTGAGCTGGGTTTATGTGGTTGCCAAGCGGGCGCGTTTGTGGAGCCAACGGGCTCGGGCTTGGTGGCGGCGTCGCCAGGCTGACCGGTGGGCGGCGTGTGGCAGTGAGGGTGTCGCGGCGTCGAACAGACGCTGTGCAGGAGAAACAGTGGGCGGCGGCCGGATGCCTGCACCCGCCCGCCGCTCCGGCTACCGAGGACTGGGTCGGCGCGCACGCCCGGCGCTGCGGTCACTGTCCTGGCGATCACCGTACAGGTCGTGTACGGCAGCGGAGTCCTCAAGCACGCTTGCCCTGCGGTGTGAACCAAGGCTCCGAACCACCGCTGAGGTCCGGTCAGTCACCGCCTCCGATGATGAGGCAGGTGGTGGTGGCGTGGGCGACCAGTTTCCCCTGGTCGTCCAGGACCTTGCCTTCTGCTGTGGCGGTACGGCGGCCGGCGTGGATGACGTTCCCCTCAGCGATGAGCGTCTGACCGCCGGTGTGGGCTGCCCGGATGTAGTTGACCTTGAGTTCGAGGGTTGTGTAGCCGACACCCGCGGGGAGGGTGGTGTGCACCGCGCACCCCATGACGGAGTCCAGGAGTGTGGCCGCGATGCCGCCGTGGACGGTACCGAGGGGGTTGGCGAAGTCGGGCCGGGTGTCGAGCGAGATGACGATGCGGCCGTGCTCCACTTCGTCGAACCGCATACCGAGCAGCCTGCCGATCGAAGGGATGTCGGGTTCGGTCGACCGCACGGACTGTACCCAGCGCATCAGTTCGAGGCCCGACAGAGCGGTGAAGTCGGTCGTGGACACGGATTGCTCCTTGCGGTGGTGCTAATAGAGCCGTCGGGTGACGGTCAGTCCTGGAGGCTTCGATGCGGGAGAGCACGGGCTTGTGCCAGGTGGAGGTGGTGCCGGCCGAGTGCGTCATGCCCTCGCCTCCTCGTCGGCCATGGCGGGTACGGCGTCAGCCCATGACGCTGGTCGTGTCGCGCAGGGCGGCGAGGACAGGTGCGTACATGCGGGTCCTGATGGTGGCGAGGGTGTCGCCCGCCTTGGCCGCCTGAGCCCGGGCAATCTCGACGGCGGTCGTCCGTACGGCGTCCTCGTCGACGGCGTGGTCGACGATGCCGGCGGCCACAGCGTCATGGCCGCCGTAGCGGCGGGCGGTGAGCATGGCCTCGTGGGCGGTCTGCGGCGTCAGTCGGCATTGGATGAGAGCGGACATCCCGGGTGTGAAGGGGATGTTGATGCCGGCCTCGGGCAGGCACCAGAAGCCGCGGTCAGCGCGCATCACACGGAAGTCGTGGGCCAGCGAGAACATGGCGGCGGCGGCGAAGGTGTGCCCCTGCAGCGCCGCCACGGTAGCCACCGGCAGAGACAGCAGCCGCGCGAAGAGCGCGTGCACCGAGATCACGTAATCCTGCTGCTGGTCCGGATGGGCGAAGTACCAGTCCAGGTCGAGCCCGGTGGAGTAGAACTTTCCCGTCGCGGCGGTCACCAGGGCGCGAGGCCCGTCCGCCTTCTCCACCTCGTCCAGGGCGGCATCGACGGCGGCTATCCAGTCGGGGTGGAATCGGTTCTCGCCGTCTCCGAGATCGAGGATGAAGACGTCGTCTTGGCGGTCGAGTACGGGCATGGCGCGGCTCCCTCGGGCTGGGCGGTCACGGACGGGTGCGGTGACCAGAGTTGGGCGGTCACGGACGGGTGCCGTGACCGGAGTCGGGGTCGGGCCGGTCCCGCAGGGCGTGGACCAACAGGTCATGGATCTCGGCGGCGGCATCGTCCAGAGGGGCGGTGCTGCGTTCGGCCCGGCACATGATCACGGCGCCCTCGACCGCGGCGATGACGAAGGCAGCCAGCCTCCGGCTCCGCCCCTCGGGCAGGCCGTTGTGGAGGAACAGGCCGGTCAGTGCCTCCCGCCAGCGGGCGAAGACCTCGGCGGCGGAGCAGGCGAGTTGCGGGGCCTCGTCGTTGGTCTCCACGGCCACCGCCACGATCGGGCAGCCGGCCCGGAAGTCGCTCTCCACAAGCCGGTCCCGCCACAAGGCGAAGAACGCGTCGAGCGCCTCCAGCACGTCGTCGGCCCGCGTCGCGGCTTCGATGAGGCCCGCGATGTAGTCGCCGGCCAGCGCCACCGCCTCGTCGATCAACTGGGCGCGTCCGCCCGGGAAGTGGTGGTAGACCGACCCGCGCGGGGCACCGCTGTGCGCGAGGACGCGGTCGATGCTCGTCGCGCCGGCGCCGTACTCGCGCAGCAGGGCGGCGGCGCTGAGGAGCATCCGCTCCCGACTGTCGCTCTTGCGCGGACTCACACCGCCACCGACCTTCTTTCGACGCTACCCATGGGTAACTTAGGCCGTATGTCATAGAACATGCAAGAAGGAACCGAACGAACGTCGGAGGCTGGACAGGGTGGTCGGCGCCACGGACATCATCACCGAGCGAGGCGACGAAGGCGTACGCCTGACAAGCGGGCACAGGAGTATGACCAGACCAGACAGAAAGCGGCGCTGTCGGGCTCGCCAGCGGTCTCTTTCGGCCAAGGAAACCGGAAGCTCGGGAACCCAGATGGCGTGAATCGTTTTAAGGCTTATGGGTGAAAGAGGGGCTCCCAGGGGAGAGTGTGAGGCATGGTGGCGCCTGGCGCCTGAGCCTCTCGTACAGGGTCGCGAGGCTCGTCGGCCCCTGTTAGGGCAGGAAACTGCCCACAGCGACCTTTTATAGTTTCCTCACGACATTGCTTTTGCGCGCGGTGCGACCTAGGGTCGGACCCAACGGTGCCCGCAGGATGCGTTAAATCGATGCAATCGCGAAGGGGAACGCATGTCACTCGACGACCTCACCCGCCTGGTCACCGACCCGGCCATCGAGTTCCGTCCTGAGGTGCGATGGTGGCTGGCCGAGGGACTGCACACCGACGAGACGCTGTTGCGCGAGGTCGACACCGCGCACCGGCTCGGGTTCGGCGGGATGGAGTTCCTCGCCATGGACGAGGCCGGCATCGACCACGCCCGTTACGGCTGGGGCTCGGAGGAGTGGACGCACGACTCCCACGTGGTGGTGGAGGAGACGACCAGGCGGAACATGGCGGTGAGCTTCACCTCCGGTACGAACTGGGCGAACGCGAACCTGCCCACCATCACCCCCGATCACCCAGCCGCGGCGCAGGAGCTCGACGTGGTGACCGAGGACCTCGGGCCCGCCGGCTCGCGCAGCGGGCTGCTCCCGCGCGTGGACCTCGACGCCGAGGCGCCCACGACTCAGCTTCCCGGTCATCGCGGCAAGGTGACCGAACAGCATCTGGTGGCCGTCGTGGCCGCGCGGGTGCTGGAAGCCACCACGCTCGACCTTCAATCCGTCGTCGACCTCACCGACCAGGTGCGGGACGAGACGCTGGAGTGGCGCGCACCAGAGGACGGCCCGTGGCGGCTGTTCGTCTTGTGGATGCACGGCACCGGGCAGACCGCCTCGCCCTCGGCATCGGTCAACTACACCGTCAACTACCTGGACCGGGACGGCGTCGAGGCGGTCATCGACTACTGGACCTCGGTCGTGCTCACCCCCGAGCTGCGCGAGCAGATCAGCCGCAACCCGCGGGTGCAGATGTACATGGACTCCCTGGAGCTGTCGACCTACGGCGCCGGCGGCCTGTTCTGGGGGCGTACCTTCGCTGAGGAGTTCCGTGCCCGCCGCGGCTACGACATCACGGTCTGGCTGCCGTTCCTGCTGCGCAGTGTGCCGTTCATGGCCGTCAGTACGACCTATCACTACGACGTACGCGACGAGCACCGCGTCACCGTCGAGAAGGTGCGCTTCGACTACGTGCGCACGCTCACCGACCTCTACATCGAGAACATGCTGCGCCCGTTCGCCACGTTCCTGCACGACAACGGGATCGGGCTACGCTCCGAGATCAGCTACGGGCTGCCGTTCGAGCTCACCCGCCCCGGGCCGGAGGTCGACGGCATCGAGACCGAGTCCCTGGAGTTCGGTGCGCAGATTGACGCCTACCGGTTGATGGCCGGGCCCGCCCACCTGTTCGGCAAGCAGTACTCCTCCGAGACCGGCGCGACCACCCGCAACCACATCCTCGACCACCGCTTCTACGACCAGATCATCGCCACCCAGTTGGCGGCCGGGATCACCAAGACCGTGCTGCACGGCTGGGCGAGCACCGCGGGCGCCGAGGGCGTCACCCAGTGGCCGGGGCACGAGGGCATGTGGTCCAGGTTCTCCGAGCGGTTCGACACCCGGCAGCCCGCAGCCGAGTTCTACCCCCTGTGGAACAAGGCGCTCGGCCGATACCAGGCCGTCCTGCGCCAGGGCACGCCACGGGTCGACGTCGGGATCCTGCGCACCGACCACTTCACCGACAACACCAGCGGCCTGGCCCTGGTGGACTCGGAGGGCCGTCGGATCCCGGACGAGGACGCCTACGGGCGCAGGTGGATGCGCGACCGCCAGAACCACTGGTGGCAGGACCTGGGCATGCAGGACGCCGGGTGGACATATGAGTTCTTCGACGGATCGCTCCTGCTGCGCGAGGAGGTGTCGTTCACCGGCGGGCTCGTCCAGCCCGACGGCCCCGGCTATCAGGCGCTCATCGTCTACCAGGAGACGCTGGACGCGGACGTTGCGGCCGAGCTTCTGCAGTGGGCGCGCCAGGGTCTGAAGCTTGTCATCGTCAACGGCGCCCGCGAACTCAAGTGGCTCGTCGCCGGCCAGCACACCACCCATCACCGGGCGGCGGCCCGCACCCCGGGCCTGGACGGCCGCGATGAGGAACTCGCCCAGACGATGGCGCACTTGCGCGCGCTCCCGACCGTCGCCGAGGTGGACGATCCCGCCCATGCCCTCCAGGCGTTGCGTGACCTCGGGCTCTCCGGACGCGCCGAGTTCGCCACCGACAACCACAGCGTCCTGGGCCACCTGCGCGAGGACGGTGACCTGCTGCACCTGTACCTGTACCACTTCCTCTATGAGACCGGCGAGCCGACCACTGTCGAGGTCGCTCTCCCGGGTACTGCGGCCGCCCACCGGATCGACGCCTGGACCGGCGACATCCGGCCCCATCACGGCGTTCGGCATGAAGCGGGCCGGACGATCGTCACCGTGACCCTGGCCCCCGGCGAGACGGCGCTGCTCACCCTCGACCGCGCGGCGCCGCAGCCGACGGGCTCCGATCCCGTCACGGCCGAGCCGTTGCAGGAGATCTCCCAATGGACGATCGCGGTCGAGAGCTGGGACGCCGGCGACCTGGAAGTGATCTCCGAGGACCGCGGGCTCGGCTACGAGACCCGCGAGGAGCGCCCCACCACGGCCATCACCCGCCTCGACGCCGGCCACGGCCCCCTGCGGCCATGGAACGACCTCCCCGAGGTGGGGCCCGAGGTCAGCGGTGTCGGCGAGTACACCACCACCTTCACTCTCGACCAGGCCCCGGTCGCGGGAACCAGGTACGTGCTCGACCTCGGATCGACCGCCGGCGCCTTGGGCTGTGTCCAGGTCAACCAGGGCGCGGTCAAGGGCTTCGACACTTCCTGCCCGCAGGTGGACGTCACCGGCGACCTGCAGCCGGGCCAGAACCGGGTGACGGTCCGAGTTTCCAGTTCGCTGAACAACCGGCTGCTCGCCCGTGGCTACTACGACGCCGTCCCCGACGTGATGGCGTTCTTCGTCGGCGGCAACGAGACACAGAAGACGACAGCGCACGGCCACGGGCTGCTCGGACCGGTGCGGCTGCTGCGCGAAGCGACGACAGACGCGACAACGGAAGCGACGACAAGCTGAGCCGGCCGCGCGGCGACCGGACACGTCACGTGCCCTGAACGGTCGCCGCGCCTGCACCGCCAGCACATAGGCTTTCCGAGAACGAATTATGCAACGCCGGAGGGGAGGCACATCGTGGCGGGCGCACCACGCTACGAGCTGGACGATCCGGACATCGACCTGTCACCCGCCATCGCGCCGGATCCTCTCGACCTGCGTGTCTCCTTGGCCTCGATCATCCACTGGGCCGACAGCCTCACCAGGCGACTTGCCGTCATGGCCGCTGTCGACTTCCCCGTGAACGACGTGTCGATGTTCCTCGTCGTCAACCAGCTCAGCTATCGGGGAGCGATGCGCCCCAGCGAACTGGCGGAGGCCCTGGGCACAGGACGGGCGAACCTCTCCAAGATCGCCCACCGCCTGGACGAGGCGGGCCTCATCGTGCGGGTGCGCGAGCCCTCCGACGAACGCGGCGTACTGCTCGCGCTGACTCCCCGAGGCCGGGAGATCGGAGAGCGGATCATGACGCACGCCCAGCAGTCTGTCGACACGATGCTCACCGACTGGAGCGAGGAGGACATGACCACGCTCAAACGCCTCCTCTCCCGCCTGTCCCGCGACGCCATCAGGATGCAGCAGACGCCACGAAAGCGCATCGAGCCGAACCGCCACCGGTGACGTGTGGCCTTCCCGCCCGTAGGGCTGCAAGGCGCATCACGGCATGGCTCGGTGGCAGTCCGCTTCGGCGTCTGGATGGGAGGGATTCCAGAGCTCGTCGGCTTGGCCGCGGGCGACATACTCCGTGTAGACCCTGACCTTGTATCTGATCACGTCCAAGCATTCCTGAAGCTCACGCATTTGCGCCTCGACCTGCTGCTCATGATCGTGCAGCAGCGCCAAACGCTCGTGTTCGTTGCCGGCCCCCTGCTGGGTCAGCTCGACGTATCGCCGGATCGCCGCCAGCGACATCCCCGAGGAGCGCAGTTTGGTGCAGCTCGCCAGCCACTCCAGGTCTTCCTCGTGGTAGATCCGCCACCCGCTGGGCGTGCGGCGAACGGGGTTGGCGAACAGCCCCTCCCTCTCGTAGAACCGCAGCGTATGGACGCTCAGCCCACTCCGCTCCGACACCTCACCGATGCTCAAATCCACGAGCGACTCCTGTCACACCGCTTGATCTAGAGCCGACTCTAGCTAATAGCGTCGAAATGCAGCCGATCGAACGGATGGGGAAAGATCATGGGTGTTTGGTTCGTCACCGGGGCGTCGCGGGGTCTCGGGGCGGAAATCGTCCGCGAAGCACTGTCTCGGGGGCACAGCGTCATTGCCACGGCTCGGGATGCGGAGGCGGTGCTCAAGGCGTACCCGGAGAAGCCTGCCGGACTGCTGGCTGTGACCGCGGATGTCACTTCTCCGGAGCAGCTGCGAGCTGCGGTTGATGCGGGACTGGCGGAGTTCGGCCGGATCGACGTTGTGGTGAACAATGCCGGGTATGGGCTGGTGGGTGCGGTCGAGGAGGTGTCCGACAAGGCGGCACGCGACCTGTTCGATGTCAACGTCTTCGGCGTGCTGAACACGTTGCGCGCGACGCTGCCCACGCTGCGCGCCCAGCGATCCGGGTGCGTCCTGAACATCGGTTCGGTGGGCGGTTTCGCGACGGCTTCGGGCGCGGGTCTGTACGGCGCGACGAAGTTCGCCCTCGAGGGCATTTCCGAAGCGCTGTATGGCGAACTGGCACCGCTCGGTGTGCGGGTCATCATCGTCGAGCCGGGCGGCTTCCGGACGGACTTCCTCAACAGCGCAAGCCTTCAAGTCCAGCCCGCATCCATTTCGGATTACGACGCCGGTGCGGGCCCGACCCGCGCGGCCCTGGCCGCCAACGACGGCCACCAACCAGGCGATCCGGTGAAGGCCGCCACCGCGATCGTGGACGTCGCGGAGTCCGGCGAGCCTCCGCTGCGCCTGCAACTCGGTGCGGACGCGGTCGAACGCGTGGAGGCCAAGCTTGATCTGGTCCGCCGCGAGCTGGACCAATGGCGGCTCGTCGCCCTCTCGACCGGCTTCTGAACGCCCTTTCACCACGCCACGGAGCCGACACACGCTATCTGGGGTGCTCCGTGAGGACCGGACGAGGTTCTCCAACGCCCGCCGGGAGGCGGTGCGCAGTTCGCCGGCCGGTGCGCCCTCATAGGCCGACAGCCCACGGAGCGGGCTGTCGATTCAGCGGGAGGGGTGAGTGGCGGCCATCACCCTCCGGAGTGCGGTCAGTCGCCCGCCACCGGCCTCCAGAGCACGGCGTGCTGCTGACCCTCGGGATACATCGCGTTCCCGGCGATCTCCCCGTGGACGTTGATGGCGTTGGCGGCCGTCGCCGTGCCGCCCGCGGGGTCGGGAAGCAGAGCCGGCGCCTGCGAGGGGTCGGTCCACACCGCCGCGCGGGCGGTGCCGGAAGCTGTGTCGCAGGTGTGCGTCCCGACGATCACGTCCCCGTCGTTGATGGCCTTCGGGCGGGCCACGCCGCCGCCGTCCTCAAGGCGCCGCATGCCCGTCTCGGGATTCCACACGAAGCCGGCCTGGAGCACGCCGTCCGCGTCGAGCGCTGACTGGCCGACGACCTGGCCCTGGTTGTTGAGGCCGTTCGCCTCGCTCCAGATGCCGCCCAGAGTGCCCAGCTCGGTGACGGTGCCGTTCTCCCACAGGAAGGCGCGCTGGGTCAGCTGGTTCGCCGGCAGGCCCGCTCTTTCGGTGCGGCGATGAGTGCCGGCGATCTGGCCGGCCGTGTTGATGCCCGTGGCTTCGCTGCCGGCGACGAGGTCGAGATCGGTCTTGACTCCGTTCCGGATCACGAAGGCCTGCCTGACTCTGATGTGGCCGGGCAGAAAGGTGCTGTATTCGCCGACGATGGCGCCCTGGCTGACGTCCCTGGGGAACGCCAACCCCCCGAAGTTACCCAGGTCCTGCATCGTCCCTTCGCGCCAGAGGAAGGCGTGACCTTTCTCCGACTCCGTGTAGCTGCTGCCGACGACATGGCCTTCCTCGTCGATCCCGGAGGCGTCGCCTCTGGGGCCGCCGAGGGTGCCCACGTCGATGGTCTCGCCGTCGTCCCAGACGATCGCCCGGGTCTCGCGGGTCTCGCTCCTGCTGAAACCAGCGATCTGCCCCAGGTCGTTGATGTCGAGCGCGCCGCCGGTCACGCCGAGGTCGACGGCCTCCCACCGGTCGGTCGCCGTCGGGCACTCGTCCGCCGCGGCCGGGCTCGCGCCCAGCGTCTGCCCGGCCGATGCCATGAGGAGGGCGCTCGCCAGGATTGTGAGGTTCTTGCTCGTGAATCGGATGATCATCACCGCATATCGGGTAGCTGATAATTCAAAACGATCACAAAGATAAACGCTTCGTCGATTTTCGCCAAGAGGTGACAGCCGGAAAATCGGCGAGAAAAGCATTCCGCGAATAAACGCCCTCTGCGCAGGTCGGAGCCACTGCCACCCGGTGATCACGAACGGAAAGGGGAACGTCACAATCCGCTTCTCGACGCGAAAGCAAAAATCCTCGGCAGGGTTATTACCGCGACGAGTGCAAGGCCAGGCTCTGACCGACGCGGGGGTCAGCTGGTGAGCGTCCGCGCCTCCACCAGGGCGTGGCCCAGCTCCTCCTTTCCGACCTGTTCGGGGATGGTCATTTCGAGGGCGAGCAGCGTGATGGCGATGGCGATGACGGCATCGCCGAACAGCCGTAAGCGCTCGACGTCGATCCCGTAGGTCGTCCCTTGCTTCATCGCAGGAGCCTATGATCGTCAAGGCGCGGCTCCGGCCGTTCAGGCCGCGGTGCGTCCGCCGTCGACTCGGAGGATGGCGCCGTAGCCCGAGCCGGTGACGCGGTGGTCCAGTGCATTCCCTCGGCGGATGAGGGCCACCGCGCTCACCCCGTCTGTCGTCGCTTGTACGGCACTCAACAGCGTGAGTTCGTGGAATTTCTCTCAGTTCTGAACTGTTCCTCAAATCGACTGTTTAATATTCAACCAGATTGGAGTAGCCCATGCCCGCCATCACCGCCAACACGCTGACGCTGCCCCGCGTCGTCGTCGCCGATCCCGCCGCCGCCGTTCAGCGGCCGGTCCGGTCGGTGACCACCGCGCCAAGTGCCTTCGAGGGCGAGGGTTTCCCCGTACGACGAGCCTTCGCCGGGGTCTCCGTCGCCGACCTGGACCCGTTCATCCACATGGACCAGATGGGCGAGGTCGAGTACGCGCCCGGCGAGCCCAAGGGCACCCCCTGGCACCCGCACCGCGGCTTCGAGACCGTCACCTACATCATCGACGGGATCTTCGACCATCAGGACTCCAACGGCGGCGGCGGCACGATCACCGACGGCGACACCCAGTGGATGACCGCCGGCTCCGGACTGCTGCACATCGAGAAGCCGCCCGAGCACCTGGTGGTGTCCGGAGGGCTGTTCCACGGGATCCAGCTGTGGGTCAACCTGCCGCGAGCGCACAAGTTCCACCCGCCGCGCTACCAGGACATCCGCGGCGGCGAGGCCGAACTGCTCACCTCGGCCGACGGCGGCACGCTGCTGCGGGTGATCGCCGGCGAGCTGGACGGCCATCAGGGGCCCGGGATCACGTTCACCCCGATCACGATGGTGCACGCCACCCTCAGCCCGGGCGCGACGCTGAATCTGCCGTGGAACCCCGGCTACAACGCGCTGGCCTACGTACTGGCCGGCCAGGGTACGGCAGGCACCGGGCATGCGCCGATCCACAAGGGGCAGCTGGCCGCGTTCGGGCCCGGCGGGGCGCTCATGCTGGCCGCGGACCAGCGCCAGCCGCAGGCCGAGCCGAACCTGGAGGTGCTGCTGCTCGGCGGGCAGCCGATCCGCGAGCCCGTCGTGCACTACGGCCCCTTCGTGATGAACACCCGCGCCGAGATCCTGCAGGCGATGGAGGACTACCAGGCCGGCCGCCTGGGCGTCGTCCCCGCCGCCCGGATGCCGCACACCGACGGTAAGGAGCGGCCATGACCGTGAGCCTGGCCGAGGAGTACGCCCGCGGCCGAATGTACTTCGAGCTGAAGGATTACATCGGCGCCGCCCGCATCCTGGCGCCGGTGGTCGCCGCCGAGCCGGGCAACGTGGCGACCCGGCTGCTGCTGGCCCGCGCCTACTACCACTCCGCCCAGCTCGGCCGGGCCGAGGTGGAGCTGCGGGCCGTCGTCGAGCGGGCTCCCACCGAGGAGTACGCCCACCTGCTGCTGGGCCGTACCCTCCAGCGGGCCAACCGGCACGCCGAGGCGGAGACCTACCTGCGGTTGCACGCCGCCATGACCGGATGATCGACGGCGTCCCTGGACGCGGCCGTTCCACGATGCGGCGAGGCGTTCGATCGCGGCGGGCACCGCAAGGGTGAGCCCCGGGGGCTGGTGCGCTCCCGGGGCTGATCGGATATGTCGTGGCTACCGCTTGCTGCACAGTGCGGTGTCCATGGCGTCGATCACGTGCTGCATGGTGTCCGGGGTGGCGGGCAGGGCTGTGACGGCGACGGTGGCGGCTCGGCCGTCCTCGGTGATTCCGTTGCGGGTCTCGTAGCCGTCGATGTCGCCGCCGTGGCCCCACGCGACGCCTCCGCAGGTCAGCGGCATCTTCACCAGGCCGAGCCCGTACTCCCAGCCGGCCGGCAGACCGGTGGCCTTCATCGTGTGCTTCATGGCCGCGAGCTGCTCGGGCTTGAGCAGCTTGCCGCCCACCAGCGCACTCATGAAACGGTTGACGTCGCTCGGGGTGGAAATCAGCTGCCCGGCCGCCCACGCCCGCGACGGGTCCTGGTCGGTGATGTCGACCAGCTTGCCGCCGGGCTTCTCCGAGCCGTACCCCTGAGGGTGACGCCCGCGGATCGTCGTGTCCCCCTTGGACGGCCAGTACGTGTGGCGCAGCCCGATCGGCTTGATGATCCGGTCAGTGATCGCCTCAGCCAGCGGACGGCCGGTGACCTTCTCGATCAGCAGACCGGCCAGCACATAGTTGGTGTTGCTGTACTCCCAGCTCGTGCCCGGCGCGAACGACGCCTCATGCGCGAAAGCCAGCTTCAGCAGGTCCTGAGGCGAGTAAGAGGCGTCGCGGGCGGTGAAGACGCTCGGCATATAGCGGACATACTCCGGCAGGCCACTGGTGTGCTGAAGCAACTGCCGCACCGTGATCTTGCCGCCATCGATGCCTTTGCCGCGTACCACCTTCGGCAGGTACGTCGTGATCGGCTCGTCCAGGCTCACCTTGCCCTCACCGACGAGTTGGAGCACGGTGACGGAGGTGAACATCTTGGTGTTACTGGCGATCCGCACCTGACCGTCGACCGGGACCTGCGCCTTGGTCGTCAGATCCGCGACCCCAGCGGTGTAGTGGCGCGTCCGGCCCCTGCCGTCCTGCACGGCGGCCAGCGCCGCCGGGAACTTGTCCTTCGCCACCAGCTCGTCCAAACTCTTCTGCACGGCGTCGGGCCTGTGGTTACGCTTCAGCTCATCACGCACCTCCGCCAGCTCGGAGGGCAGATCGTCATCCCAGGCCGTGCGGTTCTGCACGACGTTCGCGGTGCGATCAAGCCCGGTGGCCGCAGCGGCCGGCGTCCCCGCCACGACCAGCCCCGTCAGCCCGGCCAGCACCGCCGCCGCCAGAACCCGCACACGCCGGGGAGACTTCGACTCAGAAGAGGTACGCGACATGGGAAACGCTCCTGATTTCTTGGTGAGGGTTGTCCGCTTCGGACATCACCAAGAATGTCTGTGGACGGCACCCTTGATCGATCCCGTGCACTGGAGCGCTCAGGTATAGCCAGCTCTACCTCTGGGGAACGACTGGCAGTAGATGCGGCGTCGTTCGGCGGCTAATCGAGTCGAGTATCTGCTGCCTGAGCAGATCAGGGGCGCTTGGAAATTGGGCAAGTTCGACGAGCCGGACGCGTGGCTTCCGAACCCGAACTATGTATCGAGGTGAACATGTACAGGCTCGAACTGGTCGGCCTTGCGGACGAGTCGCGTCTGCCATGCGTAGTGACCTTGCGGGACGCTGACGACGACATATGCGAACTCCGCCTCGATCGGGAGGGCGCTCGGCCTCTGGTGTTCCGATCGCCGGTGGATTTCGAGGACACCCTGATCGAGCTGAGGAAGGAGCTTGAGCGCCAACGCCTTCTCTTGCTGTGCAACAGGTTCCGCCGGAACGCGTTCGTCTCCTCGATGGCCCGCCAGATGAGCACCGGCCTGTCGTGCTATCTGGTGAGCCCAGGTAGGCCAGTAGACCCCGAGAAGCTCGTCGATTCCCTCGGCCCAGCCCCCCGGGAGGTCGTGGTCCTCGCCGAAGAAAGTGCGAAGTACATCAGCGATTGGATCGGCGGCTTTGACGACGATGACGACCGGCTTAGCTAGCCGTAGATCTGATGACACACCTGGTTGCGTAGGCGGAACGCGGGGCGGGAAGGCGGGAACAACTCATCACACTTCCCGGCGATCAGCGCTGCCACTCCCTTCTCGCTGCTGTCTTCAGGAACGATGCGCTTGGGCTTTCTAGCGTGATCAACGAGGATGGTTGTCTTTCGGCGCGGTGCCGCCGGGACGCTCTCACGCCGCTGCCGCGGCACAGCCGAAACCGCTGACCGATGAAGACTCCCCGACCATGTCGCCTTGTTCTTCGACACCCTGGGACTTGAATGGGGCGTCGCCGGGAGTGGCGTCCGGGGTGCGGGCGGCGAGGTGACCACTGAGCGTGCGGCAACGCTCAGGCGAGGCGTCGGCATCGAGGCGGCATCCGTACGAGGCAAGACGCTGTCAGTGCCACACACGCTCGACCAGATGCCGACAGCTACGCAGACCAGGAAGCCGGTGATGAGCGCTGGCCGGGTCAGGCGATCCCAGCCTCGAAAGGATGGCGGGGCTGGAGTTGAGTACTTTCTCCAGTTGAGAGAGTCGGATGCGGTGAGGGGCCGGGGCCGAAGCGGGAGGCCGTACGGTGGCCGTCTCAGCGGGCGCGGCTCGCTGGGAGACGGGGCGGGGCTGTCGTGGTCATCGTGCATGGTCCTCCTCTCGCTGCCCGTTCATGCCAGAGTGACGCAGCGTGACAATGCCTGGCGGGAACGACGCGGCGGAGTAGCGGCACGAAGTGAAATGGCCCCGACCGCCCTGAGGCCGAAGGTGGATAAGCGCCGGCTACTCGTTCAAGGCATCGTTGACCTGCTCTTTCTGCCCGTCCGTGCATTTCTGCATGGTGGGCGTACACCCTCACCACACCCGATCCCGCCGTACCCGCCTATGACGTATTCGCGATGTGCGCCGAGACCTCTGCCACGCTCAGCCCCAGGCTCGCCACCTGGGAGACACACGCCCACCCCGTGGCCGACCAGCATCTGACCCAAGCCGTGGCCCACTGGGAGTGCGACCTCTCGGAGACTTACCCCCTTGGGACACTTGGCACAACGAGGAAGACATGCGCGTCCCGCTGACCGCCTGGCTGATTCGCCACGCTCCCGCACGCCTGCGAGCCCATGGCGCACCCGAGCACCTGCTTCACCGGGTTCGGCTGCTCAGCCTTACATGGCCTGCCCGAGGGCAAGACCCACACTGGCCCGAGCGCATCTACTGAGTCTCATTCGCTACCTGAGCGCGGTCACGTCCATCGGAAGCGACTCGGCAAAGAAGGCCACCGGCCGCAGAACAACCAGGGCCGGAGATGGATAAATGTGGTGCAGGTCCAAGGCGTTGTTAATTTGCTGTTGGCCTGCTCTTGCTGGCCGTCGATGCACTTGGCGTAGACCCGCAGCAGGACGTCCGCGCTGTGATTGCGAACGGTACCCTGTGCTTCAGCGGCGCCTGCCAGGCCACAAACCGGATCCACGAACAGAGCAATTTCCCTTCGCCAATGCTTCCTCTCGCATCTTAGGAATTGGTCATGCGGACATCAGCCTTAGCACTCGTGGCGATCGCAGGAATAGTGATCGTGGTGGTCGCCGCCGCGATTGCCACCGTCATACTCGTCCTACCAGGGCCAGCTGGCGAAACCGGGACAGCGACCACTCCGGCACCCGCCACGTCCCAGCAGGTCATCGACGAGGACGAGGAAGACGGGGAACGGGTAGCTCCCGGGACCGCATGGTCGCTGCAAATCGACGGGGAGACTCGCAAGAGCCTCGTTGACGCCGCTCGTGAAGCAGGTAAACCCGCAGCGCTGACGGTGGCTGTGAGCGGGGCCGTTTACTACGGCGCCGTATATGGGCAGACCGAAGCCGATGATGTTTTCTATGCGATCGCCATTGTCGACAGGATTCATTTCTGGAGCAAACATGGCGGCGACGCATGGCGCTATGGAGGCGACTTCGAAACGGCGGGCTGTATAGCCCCGGTACCGCTCCGGCTATACACCGCATGGGGCTTGAGTCTTTCGACGGAGCGGCCGGTCGGCCAACCTCCTTGTCCCAGCCGACAATAGGCAGGTTCATGTGTCCCTGGGCTGCGAGGTCGGAGCCGGGCGATCAGCTTCCGGTCGCCTCGCACGGCCAGGGACACAGCTGGGTAGTCGGGTACGAAGATCTGCGGCGGCGCGGCGTTGCCGGGCTAGCCGAAGGTCACGACGAGGCGGCCGTCCGCGGCGAAGGACCAGTGCAGGGCGCCGGTGTAGGAGGAGCATCGGGACCCGTTCGAGCCGGACCAGAACTGGTTCGAGCTGTCGGCGTCACCAACGATCCGGTCGTTCGTCCCGCTGCTGCTGCGGCACGAGACGTTGTTCCGGAACACCGAGGTGCCGCCGTCGAACGAGTAGTTGCGCTCGGTGTTGTCGATGCTGACGTTGTTCGATATCGACATCGTGCCGAGGTTGCGGTTGTAGGTGAACCCGTGCTTGCCGTTGTGGAAGGCGATGTTGCGCCGGATGACGTGGTTGACGCCGATGTCCTCGCCACCGAGCTTGTAGCCGTTGCGGTCACCGTTCCCGTTCTGGGTGCCGTTGCTGAGGGTGCCGTTGCCGTACGAGAGAGAGTCCTCGATGGTCACCGGGCCGATGGGTCCCGTGTCCGTCTTGGTGTAGAGGTCCCAGCCGTCGTCGATGTTGTTGTGGGAGACGGCGTAGCGGAAGACGTTCCCGGGGCCGGAGGTGAGTTTCGCGGCGAAGCCGTCGGCGTCCTCGCCGTCGGAGTCGGCGTTGTCGTGCGACTCCGCGCTCAGGACGAGGTTGTTGGCCGGCCACTGGTCATGGGGGGTGTCGGAGGCGATCCGGGAGATCTGCAGCCCCGAGTCACGGTTGAAGCGCGTCACCGTGCGCTCGATGATGTTGTTGCTGCCGCCGACGAAGATCCCGTTGTCACCGGCACGCTCGACGACGATGCCGTACAGGCGCCAGAACGACCCGTTCAGGGCGAGCCCGCGGTTCGCCGAGTCCTCGGTCATGGCCGAGAAGTTCAGTACCGGGGTCTCACCTGGGTAGGCGGACAGGTTCTTGCGGGCGCTGGAGGTGCCGTTGTTGCCTGCCGCGATGGTGACCGTCTGCGCGAGGTTGTAGGTCCCGCCGCGCGCGTAGATCGTCCCACCGGCAGTGATGCGGGTGATCGCCGAAGCGAGCGTGGTGGGGTTCGACTGCGTTCCGGGTGCGCTCGCGCTGCCGTTCGGTGACGCGTACAGGGTGTCGCCCGGGGGCTGTGTGCTGCCCGACGTGAAGTCGATGTAGTCGATGTTCGGCAGGCCGGTGCTGCCGGTGGGGTTGAACCGGATCGTGTTGCTGCCCGCGTTCACGTTGACGGTCAGCGTCTTGGTGACCCAGGTGTCCCATGTACCTGTGCCTTCGAACGACGGCGACTGCACGGTCGTACCGTTGACGATCAGGCCGGTGGGACGGCTGGTGGTGGTGCCGTTGGCGAACCGTACTCCCAGCGTTGCCGTGCCTGCCGCCGAGGCGTTCACCGTGAACTGGGCATAGGCGCCCGCGGCGTTGGTGGCGTTGCAGAAGCCGCTGCCGGAGTAGCCGGCCCAGTTGGAGTCGATCGTGCCGGTGCAGATCGCCGGCGAGGTCTCGGCCTCGTAGCGGGTGGTCGCGGCATTGGCGGCGGATTGTGATAGTCCGACGAGTCCGCTGGCTAACAGGCCGGCGCACGCGATGACGGCTTTTAGGCGCATCTTTCGTCTCCATAGGCTTGGTAAGCGCTTTCCGGTGGACGAGCGAAGCTAAGCACGCACCGCCGAGGACGGAAAGGCACGCGACCACCTGCGCCATGGCAGCTTCACTGGGGGGCGCAAGTTAGCCGAGGTCACAGGCGGGGAGACGGCCTCATCCTCGTGCTGTGCGGCTGTGCAGCCGTGAAAATTTCAACGAGGACGCGGATTCCCAGGCGCCGCCCGCTTTGGGCATGTCCGGTCGATCAAGCTAAGTTCGATCTTCGGGAATTACCACTGTCGACGCGCTTGTGGGGCACGGTCGTCCGATCAGTCGGCGATCGGCTTGCGGTAGCGCACGTACTCGCTCTTGCGCCGGAACCCCACGCCCTCGTACAGGTCGTAGGACCGGTGCGGATTCGCCGTCCCGGTGTACAAGCGGGCGGTCACCGCACCGTGCTCGCTGAGGCATCGCAACCCATCCAGCAGCAGGGCCCGCCCAAGTCCTAGACGCCTCGACTCTGCCCGCACGCTGAGTTCTTCGACTTCGCCCACAGTGCGGTCTTGCCGACGGATGGAGCACAGAGCAACGCCGGCCATCTGCTCCCCATCCCAAGCGGCCCGCCAGCAGGTCGGGTCTGCCGTGGCGAGGAAGCTGTCGAAAGTCCACTTCTGGGTGAAGGCGGCATTCGCATACGAATCAACGACTGTCTTCCATGCCGGGCGGTAACTGCTCGGCTCGACGGCGCCGATGCGGACGCCGGCCGGCAACTGACCGCGCTCGGGCAGCCGTCGGAGATCGGCCAGTTCCAGCTCTACCAGGCTGAAGACACGCCGATAGCCGGTGTCGAGCAGCAACGCCGTCGCTTCCCTTTCGGAGGCCATGGCGTTCGCGCCGAACACAGCCGTCTGTGCGGTTCCCTGCTGCCGCACGAGCCGGCGGATACGGCTTTCGGCCCAGGTGAGCATGGCTGAGCCGACGCCCTGGCCGCGATGCTCGGGCAGCAGATAGCCACGGTGCAGGTACAACCACGTCCCGTCCCGCTCCTGCCACCACCTGATCGTCGAGTAACCGACGACGCCGCCGCAGTGCTCTACCAAGACCTGGTTCTCGGACGGATCGTCAAGCTTGGCACAGGATTCCGCGATCTTGGCTGCTGTCGGGAGCCCTTCCACAACCGACCCGGGGTCGATGCCATCCCGCTCCGCACACCCCAACCGCACAGCCACCATCGCGCCGTGATCTGCGTCGCCCCGGTATGGCCGGAAGACGTAGCCAGGCAGTCGCACCAGCGACGCCAGGCCGCCACCGTTGTTCACGCCCACATCAAAATCCTCCCGTCACGTTGGACCTGCGGTGTCGCAGCGTATGCCGCGCCTATCAGACAGACGCTTTGTGACTCCAAAGGATCACGGCCATGACCACCACAACGTAGGCCGCAGCGGGGTTCTATGAGCGGGTCGCCTCGTAGCCGGGGATTACGGCCAGGGTGGTCCGGGTTGCCGGGCGCATGATCATGATCAGTACGGCCAGCCCGGCGAAGATGACCGCGCCGACCACGCCGGTGACGTGCAGACTGGCGGTGAACGCCTCCCGCGCGGTGTGCAGCAGTTCCGCGCCCTGGTCGGCGGGAAGGTGCCGGCTGGCGGCGACCGCGCCGGCCAGCGAGTCGGACATGTCGGCCGGCGACGTGCCGTCCATCCGGGTGCGGTAGACCACCGCGGCCACCACACCGAACAGCGCGAAGCCGAGCGAACCACCGAAGTAGTTACCGGTCTCCGACATCGACGCCGCCGAGCCGGCGCGCTCCGGCCGTACGGACCCGACGACCAGCCCGGTGCCCAGCGCGAACAGCGGGCCGGTGCCCAGCGCCAGTACGGCGATGCCGGTCATCACCAGTGGCAGGGCGATCGCACCGTCGACATCGACGGCGACCAGCAGCAGGCTGCCCAGTGCCGACCCCACCAGCCCGCCGGCGATCGCGGTCGTCTGCTTGATCCGCCGGGCCAGCGCCGGTGCGGCCATGGTGCCGACCGCCACGCCCAGGCCCATCGGTGCGAACAGCATCGCCGACGCGACCGGCGAGAAGCCCAGCACGCTCTGCAGGTACTGGGTCACCAGCAGGCCCGTACCAGCCATGGCGACCCCGGCGAAGACCAGCCCGACGAGTACGGCCGTGAACGGGCGGTTGCGGAACAGCCGCAGGTCCAGCAGCGGCCTCTCCAGCCGCAGTTGCCGGCGTACGAACAGGAATCCGATGGCCGCACCGGCGACGAGGGCCACCGCCGGGACGACCGGGGCGCTCTCGACTGTCAACTCCTTGATGCCGTAGACCATCAGAAGGACCGCCACGAGCGACAGCCCGACGCTGACCAGGTCCAGCCGACCGGCCTGGTCGCTGCGGAACTCCGGCAGCAGGACCGGCCCGGCGAGCAGCAGCAACGCCATCGCCGGTACGGCGGCCAGGAACACCGATCCCCACCAGAAGTGCTCAAGCAGGAATCCGGCGAGAACGGGGCCGAGCGCGCCGCCGGTGAACTGGCAGGTCGCCCAGATCGCGATGGCCTGCCCGCGCTGTCGTTCGTCGCGGAACATGTTGGTGATCAAAGCGAGGGTGGACGGCGCCAGGGTCGCGCCGGCGACGCCCAGCAGCGCACGCGCGACGATCAGCATCAGCGGGCTGGTCGCGACGGCGGCCACGACCGACAGCACCGCGAACGCCGCTCCGCCGATCAGCAGCAGGCGTCGGCGGCCGATCCGGTCGCCGAGCGTACCCATCGTGATGACCAGGCCAGCCACCATGAATCCGTAGCTGTCACTGATCCACAACTGCTGGACGTTGGTGGCCCCCAGGCCGGCGCTCAGCTGTGGGAGCGCGAGGAGCAGCGCCGTCATGTCCATCGCGACGAACAATGTCGGCAGCATGAGGACGATCAGTCCCAGCCACGCCCGGTTGACTCGCATATCCGTAACTTCCTGTTCTCTCGACGGCTCGACGTTTCGGCGGTTGGTCGGAGCGGTCGCGAGCTTCTTGACATCGGTACGGCGCGCTCGAAGACACGATGAAAGCTCATGCGAAAGTTCTGGCGGGGGATGTCAAGACTGCGGCAGCGGCTCCGACCAACCAGTCGAAGGGCCCAGCCGAACCACGAGGGAGTACGAGATGAAGTTCCTGATCAGCCTGCACATCAACCCGGCCGTGCTGGACGCGCTGACCGACGAGGAGAAGGCGGCGATCGGTGACGGCCACGGCACGTTCATGGAGGCGCTGAAGAAGTCCGGCGAGCTGATCACCACGCAGGCGCTGGTCGACCCGTCGCAGGCGGCGGTGGTGTCCGTACGCAACGGCCAGCCGGTGGTGACCGACGGACCTTTCCTGGAGTTCAAGGAGTATCTGGGCGGGTTCTACCTGATCGACTGCGAGAGCAAGGAGCGGGCGATCGAGCTGGCGGCGCAGATCCCGGACAGCGCGATCCAGGGGCTGGGGGTCGAGGTGCGGCAGGTGATGTTCGCTGACGGACAATTGGAGGCATGACCGCACCTGCCATCGAGGACCTGCTGCGTGAGCTCACGCCGCAGGTCCTCGGCACGTTGGTACGCCGGAACGGCCAGTTCGAGGGGTGTGAGGACGCCGTACAGGAGGCCGTACTCGCTGCCACCACGCAGTGGCCGGCCGAGGGAGTGCCGGACAACCCGCGCGGCTGGCTGGTGACTGTCGCGTCCCGGCGGCTCATCGACCAGATGCGCAGTGACCACGCGCGCCGCGAGCGGGAGTCGGCGACGGCCACCGAAGTGGTGCCCGAGGACGTACCGGACACCGACGACACGCTCGTCCTGTTGTTCCTGTGCTGCCATCCGACGTTGACCGCGGCCTCCCAGACCGCCCTGACGCTGCGTGCGGTCGGTGGCCTGACCACTGCCGAGATCGCCCGCGCGTTCCTGGTGCCGGAGGCCACGATGGCCGCCAGGATCAGCCGGGCCAAGCAACGTATCAAGGCTGCCGGCAGCTCGTTCAGTCTGCCGGACGGCGCGGAGCGCGAGGAGCGGCTACGGGTCGTTCTGCACGTGCTCTACCTGATCTTCAATGAGGGCTACACCGCGTCCTCGGGCAGCGAGTTGCACCGCGCCGACCTCGCGCGCGAGGCGATCCGGCTGACCAGGATGGTGCACGCGCAACTGGCCGAGGACGGCGAGGTGACCGGGCTGCTGGCGCTGATGCTGCTCACCCACGCCCGCCGGGAGACACGTACGACGGCGGCCGGCGACCTGGTGCCGCTGGACCAGCAGGATCGTACGAAGTGGGACCGCGGGCTGATCGACGAGGGCATCGAGCTGGTCAAGACGTCGCTGGCCGGCCCGGAGCTGGGGCCGTACCAACTGCAGGCCTCCATCGCCGCCACGCACGCCGACGCGGCCACGGCCGAGGAGACCAACTGGCCGCAGGTGCACGCCCTCTACCTGGTCCTGGAACGGATCGCGCCCAACCCGATGGTCACCCTCAACCGGGCGATCGCGCTCGCCGAGACCGAGGGCCCGTCGGCCGGGCTGGCCCTGCTGTCCACGTTGGACGGTGACGAGCGGATGGCCGGGCATCATCGGCTGCTGTCCGTACGGGCGCATCTGCTGGAGAAGACCGGCGACATGGCCGGGGCGTACGAGCATTACCGGCGCGCCGCGAAGGCCACCGCCAGCATCGCCGAGCAGCGCTACCTGGAGTCGCGGGCCAGCCGGGTGAGAACAATCCACTAGGTCACATGGGTTCACAGTGGCGGGAGTGATCAGGGATTCTCCCCTGGGCATTCCCCCCCCATGAAGCACATCGCGGCGCACGCGGGGAATCGGACGAGAGCCGATGATCGAACACTCCCACGGTGGCCGGCCGGACGATGTCGGCACTTGCTCCAGATGCACCATGTCCGTGGAGATCACCCCGCCCGACGATCCCGTTGCTGCCAGCGCCAGTACCTACAGAAGGCTTTGCGCGAGGATGCTGTCCGCGTTAGCCAGCACGGCCTCGGGCGACGTCCGGGCGATCGAGATGAGAAGCAGATCGTCGTGGCCGTGCACGAGGGCTCCCGCCAGGAGCCGCCTCGGCGGCGCGGGCGACGGCCTCGACTCGGTCGAAGTCACCGGACGCTGCCGCGGCCTGAGCCAGGTTCGCCTTGGCACGCTCCCGGAGGTCGGGGGTGCTGATCTTATGGGAGATGATCTCCTCCGCCCGATCCGGATCTCCAGCCGCCGTCAGAACAGCCACGGAAGGCGCTGGAGGGGCGCGGCACTGGCAGAAAAGGACCCGCGCCCCACACGGACATCTGTGATCAGACCGTGACGGCGAGCCCCACTCAAGGACGAATTTATATCCGATCATGATTTCTTATGACATCAGCGAATCAATTGCATCACCGACCCCGTTTAGCAGGTGCGCGGCAGGCAAAGCGGCGCTTGCGGTCATCGAGGCGCATCTTCCTCTTGCTCCTTGCCTTCGGCGGTCTCACCGGATGCACGCCGCCCGACAGCACTATGCCCAGCAGCGACAGTGACGCAGCGGCTCACGCCTCGGTACAAGCGAAGCCCGTCAACGCTCGCGCCTCAACGCCGCTCTCTCCCCGGGACGCGGCACTAAGAAGCCCGCTATACCGCACGCCTCGTATCACCAAAATGAACTGCGCGCTCCCCCAACTCAGGGACGACAACTGGACTTCGATGCGGAGCTATATGCAGGCTGTGAGCGGCTGTCTCGACCGTATCTGGACACGGCAGTTCAAAAAGATGCACTCATCCTACATACCGCCCAAGCGCAAGTATCTAGCCAAGCGGATCAAGGTCTCCGCCTGTGATGGATTAACGCCGTCAAAGGGCGCCTACGGCGTCTATTGCCCGTCCAATAAAACCTATTACGTGCTGGCGGAGCCAAGCACATGGAGGTCGTACAACGGGATGTGGGCGGCACATCTGGTCGCCCACGAGCATGGCCATTACATCCAAGACCTGATGCACATCCTGGACTACCAGGCGGAACTCGACAGCAAGGCCAAGGATCAGAAGGAGATGATCCTGACCGAGAACCGGGTCGAGGACCAGACGGGGTGCTTTGCCGCAGCCGCACTGCAGGCAACGCGCAAGACGTTGCCCTCCTGGCCCGAGTTCATATCAAGGTACAAGACCGAGAAGGAACTCAAGCCCTACGGGCACTGGCTTACCCGTGGCTTCGACAGCGGCCGGCTCGGTTCCTGCAATACGTGGATCGCGTCGAAGAAAGACATTGACGTGATCTCAGTGAATTGCCGGTAGGTGGTTGTGCTCGAAATGGGTGAGGACAAGCGCCGCGCGGGCGATGTCGCCGATTCTGCCGGGGCTG
>NZ_JBEZYD010000070.1:0-36676 GCF_040638335.1 Nonomuraea sp. NPDC026600 | reverse complement strand
ACCGTGAACGACCGGATGATGGGAGCCGTGTAAATCGAGAGGTTTACGCACGGTTCTGAGAGAGCCGGGGGCTGAGATGCCCCCGGCTACTCGCCGAAGCCCGACCTGCGGTTTCGCATGCCTATCGACTGGCAGTTTTTCTGCCAGTCGCGCAGGTCCTCCGCCTTATCGTCGAAGCAGGCGACGACGAGAAGGAGGGGCGGCGACGTGGCAACAGAGTACGTGACGCAGGGCCAGCGGATCGCGCGGGCTCGTCACCGCAAGGGATGGGATCAAGCGACCCTCGCCGAAAAGATCGGCAGGTCCGTCTCCTGGCTGTCCAAGGTGGAGAACGGACGGATGCCGCTCGACCGGATGAGCGTCGTCGGCCAGCTCGCCGAGGTGCTCAGGGTAGAGGTCGCCGAGCTGACCGGTCAGCCGTACCAGCACGAGACGGCGGAACTCGACTCCGGGCACGCCGCAGTTCCCGGGCTGCGGCTCGCGCTTCAGCAAGCCTCCCTGGCCAGCAGAGTGGTGCTCCCGGCTCCGGGAACTGCGGACGCTTCGCGAACTGGAGGCCAATGTTCGACTCGCCGAGCAGCTTCGCCAAAACGCCAAGTTCACCGCGCTGGGCGAGGTGTTGCCCAGGATTCTTACCGACCTGATCGCGATCACGAGCGGCTCGTCGGCCGATCGACCCGAGTTCCGGATTCGCAACCATGCTTGCCATGAGTTGTTGGGCTGGCTATCGGACCTCTACCAAGTTGCGCCTGCGTCCGCACTTATTACGATTAAACGCACATGCGCGGTTCAGATTGTTTGTAAGAATGTATAGCGCATTTACGTGAGACGCCCGTTGTGCTTGACTCCCGGCGTGTAGCCACACCCTCTGGGAGGGGGCCATGGGGGAGTTCGTCGGGATCGATCCCCTCGGCGCGGAGAAGCTGATCCGCCAGATGGATGCCGGGAAGGACGTCCTGGGCAGGGCGCGGCCCGGGCTTGAGGCGGCGATTGCCGAGGCCGGTGAGGACTGGGCCGGCCGCGGGGGCGTCACTTCGATGCATCGCACCTGGGCGTTCTTCCACGAGTCGCAGCAGGACCTCAAATGGCGCGTCGGCACAATCAAGCGGATGGTGCCGACGCAGCAGAAGGGCATGCTGACCGGCACCTTCCCCTTCAGCAACGAGACAGAGGCGATGCAGGCCGCCAAGAAGGACGCGGCCGCCATCGCCGACGCGCTCAAGCACCACGACCAGTACCTTTCCGGGCAGAGCTGGAGTGAGGTGGAGAAGGCCCTGGCGGCGCTCAAGGGCAGGGCTGACGACCCTGCCTACGCCGCGGCGCTGCTGGCCGCACTCGGCACCCAGACCTTTCAGAAATTGTTCCGCGACTGGATGAACACCCAGGCCAAGGGAGACCGCAGAGGCCTGACCCCGGACGCGCTCAAGCGAGCCGGCGACGCTTCGCCGGGCCTGCTGGCAAAGGTCTTCGCCAGTGCGGAGGGCTCCGGGCGGCTTGGGAACGAGTGGCAGAAGATGGTGGAGACCGCTCCATCGGACATCCTGACGGCCCTGGTCCGGCTGGCCCCGCAATCCGGCACGTTCCTCAATCAGGTGGCGACCAACCTGCTGAATCGCCCACCGAACTCCGACACATATCCAACGGACCCCAACTGGAACCTGTACAACCTGGCCAAGGCGTACCAGGCCAATCCGGAGGCGTTCCAGCGATTACTCGCCGAGCACCAGAAGGAGGCCGGTGTCCTGCTGGACGCCTACACCATCAGGGCGAGCGGCGTCCCGGCCTACGAGGAGGCGCTGGCAAAGGCGCTGCACGGGGCGTTGAAGCCGGGCTCCGGGGTGGACAACGTGCGGGGGCAGGCTTGGCTCACGGTCGTCAATAGCATCGGATCCGAGCACACTTTCTGGGTCGGCGGCGGCATCGGGACCTTCGCCAACTCGCCCATCAGCCGGGTGTTAGCCCAGGACATCGAGCCCATCCTTGACAATCTCGCCCGAGGCCAGGCTGAGCGCAACTCGCCGAAGATGCCCTACCTGGGGCCCAGTCCACCATGGGACAAGCTCGACCCCACAGTGAGCGCCCGGTTCTTGGGCGCGTTAATGCAGGACCCCGCCGCAGCCGACACATTGATGAAGGCAGGGAGGGAGTACACCAAGGAACTCGACATGGGGCGCTTTCACCCCTTCGACCCGAGCAACTACAAGCAGGAAGCGCACATCAACCTCGCCGAGCGGACGGGCGCGTTGGCCAACCTGCTGCTGGCCGGCTCGACCTATGCCGAGTGGAGCGACGACGAGTACGCCGATCGATTAGCTGGCTTCGTACTCATGCCCGTCGACTACTTCGACGAGCACTTCCCCATCAGCAGCAAGATCGTGGCCACAGGCAAGGCCAAAGGGCTCGACGAGGTCAAAGACGTGCTGAAGGGCATGATCACGGATTACCTCGACAAGAAGACGCCGGACACCGCTCGGACCGTCGCTGGCACGCTCGTGAACGAGCAGGTCGATTGGCTGAACCGCTCACTCAAGGAACATGGGCAGCCAGCACTGACAGCATCACAGATGGCTTTGATCAGAGACGCGATGCAGGGCCGGATGCAGGACGGTCTGATTGATGCGCTGG
This sequence comes from Nonomuraea sp. NPDC026600, assembly GCF_040638335.1. NCBI lineage: Bacteria > Bacillati > Actinomycetota > Actinomycetes > Streptosporangiales > Streptosporangiaceae > Nonomuraea > Nonomuraea sp. NPDC026600. Next base: position 34,051 of record NZ_JBEZYD010000070.1, on the reverse strand, counting down.
AAAGAAGAGGCGGCTGACCATGCCCGTGAGACACCAACTGCTTCGCGAGGCGGCCGAAAAGGAAGCGCTCGCCACCACTTTCACCAGGTACGCCAGGAATCTGGCCGACACCTTCGAGGGCATCCCGTCGAAACCGGGCGACAGCGAGCCCTTCTGGAAGGGGCCAGCCGCAGAGCGGTACCTTGCTCACGCCGTCGGCCTCAAGCGCGAGATGAGCGAGCTCGAAAGCTCGTGCCTGGCCACCGCCGAGAACCTTCGCCGCCGCGCCAGCCAACTCCGGGAGGAGGCCGCGCAGGTGCCCGATCCCCTGTGACCTCATTCAGCCGTTGCGGCGGTAGCACTCCGTCTTGCCGATGATCATGATGTTGGGGGTCGGCTCCATGCGGGCGAGGAGTACGAAGGTCAGTTTGGCCTTCGGATTGACCACCACGGCAACGCTCGTGTTGTCCTCCCAGAGGTCAAGATTATCGACCACCTCGGTGGAGTAACCCCTGGTTGTGAGCTTGCCTTTCAGCAATCCGACCAGGCTGAGCGGATCCTCTGCGGACGGGTTCGCAAAGGTCCCTTTGGCTATGTAGTAGCGCTGCTCCTCGTCCTTGAGGCACGTCGCGTTTCGGTCCGGCTTAGTAGCCCGCTCCTTCGTTACCCCCGTCAGATCGGACTCGATCCCGGATAGCAACGCATCCCCATCGCTCACGAGCTGCCGGGCAGCATCCGTAAGCGTCGGCCGTTCAGGCTCTCCCGAACAGCCCGTCAGGACCGCGGATGAGGCAAGTACCGCGGCAACTGCCTTCGAAAACGCACCCAGGCGCATGATCCGGACCTTATCCGACCGCTCCCCGCTCGTACATCCGTTTCATTCCACCCATAGCAAGCCGTAATAGAGATCGAGGTGGGGCTGCCGTAAAGCCGTCATGATTATGGGTCAGTACAAATTGCGGTGGTACGTCAGATACTGCGGATCGACATCGTGCCCGGGAACGGTCCGCAAGGTGCCGCTCAACTCGCCGGTGAGTCGGTTGATCACTGTGAGGTCGTCCTTGACAATGATTGCGCCCTGGTCGAAGAGCACGTGGTCGTTGGGGCACAGGCAGAGGAGATTGCCTGCGACGTCGTAGCCGTGGTGCGGGCTGCCGAGCGGGCGGATATGTGCTCCCTCGGCATACGGGCCGTTAGGGAGCAGCAGCCGCACTCCGCACATCTGGCAGGTGTGATCGTGCAGGGTCTTGATCAGCAGTGAGAGTGCGTTGTCCCGGACGATCCGATTGACCGTGGTCGGGCGGCGTCCCGGTGTACGAACATCGTCGGGCGGCGGGAGCGGCTCTTCGTTGGTATCGCCCAGACCGACGCGTATGAGCAGTGCGTTCTGATCCTCGTCTGGGCAGTACTTGTTCAAGAGGTATGCGCTCGCTTGAGACCGTACCGCCTGGTCCTCCATCACCAGGTCGTACACCCACTCGCGTAGACCGGAGACCGGCTGATTCCGGCTCATCCATCCCAAAGGTGGGCTGCCGCTGGGGCGAGGCGGCTCCGGATGGTCGGGCAGCGTCCATAACCCAAAGTGCGTGAGCTTTAAGACCGGGTATTCAGGGGTGGGCCGGTCGCCCTCCAGGCCGAACTCCCTGATGAGCGCACTGATTTCGGCCCGTGTGACATCCCAGGGAACAAGGCGTTCCGCTCGGTGTGCCGCTCGGCCGAGGGCCCACAGTAGGGTGAGCGGCTGATGACGCTTAGGACGGCCGTTCGAGACGGCGGTGTCGAGATCTCTGATCGCTTCTAGGAATGCCGCGGCAGGCGATCCGTCTTGGCGCGAACCGAGGAGGAATCCGAGGTGGCCGAGAACCCTGCCGACCGTTGCAGCCCCTCCAGAGAACTCCGAAGCGCGAAGCGCGCGTCCGTCGACACCTCGGTGTGCCACGCCGGCGATCGCTTTGGAGTCGTACCGGCGCTCGTTGTGGATGATGAAGTAGTCGCGTGCTTCGCGGTAGCCGTACCGCTCAAGGAAGGCGTCGCGGCCCAGTTGGTCGTACTCCTCGATAGCCGCCAGAACCATCTCGCGATCAAGGTCGGATAAAGCCATTGGATCACGATACGTCCGGAGACTGACATCCCTGCGGGGTCACGAGATGCCGTACTGGCGGATCTTCCGGTAGATCGTGGCTCGTGACATGCCGATCGCCTTCGCGGCTTTGGTCGGGTTCTCCTGGTTGTCCCGCAACGCGTTGACGATGGCGTCGCGTTCGAGCGCCTCGATGGGTGTGAGCAGCCGATGGCTCGCGGACCGGCATTCCGGCGGCAGGTCGGCGACATCGACGACGCCTTTGGGGCGGTGCTTGATCGTGGTGGCGAGCACCCCGCGCAGTTGGCTCACGTTGCCCGGCCAGTCGAGCCGGGCCAGCTGTGCCAGCGCCTGGGGCGAGCACATCAGCTGGTCGTCCTTGGTCAACTGCCGGAGCAGGTGGTGCACGAGGTCGGGCAGGTCGTCGATGTGGTGGCGCAGCGCGGGGACTTCGACGGTGCGCGGGAAGATGGACCGCAGGGGCGCCACGGCGTCGGGCGTCTGGAGCGCGATGACCACCCGCGCCGCGTCCCATGTGCGGTCGGTGAGCAGGTCTGCCGTCGCGGATGCCTGCTGTTCGGACAACCGCTCGGCGTGCCGGAGCACGACCGTGGCGCCGGGTGTGGTCAGGTCATCGGTCAGGGTTTCGAGCCAGCTGTCGAACTCATCCGCGGCGGGCGGCTGGGTGACGCGGAAGTGTCTGCCCGGCTCGTGCTGCTGGTGCACCGCGCGTAGCAGGGCGAACTTGCCGGTACCCGCTTCGCCCTCGATCGCGAACCAGTCACCTGTAGCGAAGCACGCGGCGGCCTGCTGCACCGACCGCGTCCACGCCGGGCCGGTGCCCGCCAGACTGGGTGGGTTCATCCGGTGAGTGCGGTGCAGTGAGACGCCGCCCGCCAGTGGTGCCGGAAGCCGTTCGACCCGGATGCGGAACACGCCACCCGCGAGCCCGGAACCCGTCGACGCGGGGGAGTAGCGCAGGTGGGCCGTGCGCCCGCTGGGCAGCTCGACCGTCCGCAACGCGTGCCGTTTGTCCGCGCGCATCGTGTCGACCGCGTAGCCGATCAACGTCTGCTGCTCGGCGGGGTCGACCAGTTGCCGGAGTGCGTCGTTCATCATCACCACGTCGTTGTTCAACGCGAGCACCGGCCCGGGCGACCGTTGGCAGATCTTCATGTATTCGTGCATCAGCGCGAGTTCGCGCATGCCGGTCTGGGCGTGCAGTTCCGCCTCGATCTGGCGGGCGGTGGACGCCGCCAGCGCGATCAGCAGCGATCCGGGCGTATGTCGCCACGTCGTGATGTCCAGGATGCCGATCACCTTGCCGCGGACCGGGTGCCGGATGGGCATACCCGCGCAGGCGAATTGTCCTAGTTGACCCGCGTAGTGCTCGCTCCCGTCGACGAATGCGGACGATCCGCTGGAGATGGCGGTGCCGATTCCGTTCGTGCCGACGAATTTCTCGGCATAGCTGAAACCGGGCGCCAACTGGACCGCGTCGAGGGCTTCGCTGATCTGGAGACTGGAAACCCGCCGATCGAGCACCAGCCCGGTCTGATCGGTGAGGATCGTGCTGACCGCTTCACCGCGCAACTGTTCGTGCAGCATGTCGAGGATGGGGGCGGCGCCGCGCGCCAACGGCGTTTCGAGATCGGGATCGCGGATGAACGGGGCGAGGATCCGATCCGCCTCGACGTTGTTGTCCCGCGACCGCTCCCAGGACGCCAGGATCGTCCACCTGACGTTGGGACCGCGCTCACCGGTGCCGCTGAGGAAGCTGTCGCGGGCGTGGCTGATCTCGGCGTAGCTCGTCGCCGCAGGTGCGGGCTCTGCGGATCCGCTGCTCAGCGTCTTCGCCACGGGAGCCTCCCTGGATTGCCGTCTCTCCAAGAGTAGGCGCCGGGCGTGTGACCGGGATCTCAGATTGAGACGGTAACACTCCCGTAGTCGCGGTGTCATGAGTCAGCAACCCCGCGTCAACATGCCAGCTCGTGGATGACGGCGTTTTCGCCACGGTCATCGGCCGACGGCGCCGAATCCCGTGTCGAGAGAGGACCAGGCAGTGAGCAGACAGAGCCTGAGCAAGGCGCACGAGAAGATCACGGAATTGTCGTGGGAACCGACGTTCGCCACCCCGGCGAAGAAGTTCGGCACCGACTACAAGTTCGACAAGTCGCCGAAGAAGGACCCGCTGAAGCAGATCCTGCGCTCCTACTTCCCGATGGAGGAGGAGAAGGACAACCGGGTATTCGGAGCGATGGACGGCGCGATTCGCGGGAACATGTTCCGGCAGGTCCAGGAGCGCTGGATGGAGTGGCAGAAGCTGTTCCTGTCCATCATCCCGTTCCCCGAGATCTCGGCGGCGCGGGCGATGCCGCTGGCGATCGACGCCGTGCCCAACCCGCAGATCCACAACGGCCTCGCGGTGCAGATGATCGACGAGGTCCGGCACTCGACGATCCAGATGAACCTCAAGCGCCTGTACATGAACCACTACATCGACCCGGCCGGGTTCGACATCACCGAGAAGGCGTTCGCCAACAGCTACTGCGGCACCATCGGCCGCCAGTTCGGCGAGGGCTTCATCACCGGCGACGCCATCACCGCGGCGAACGTGTACCTGACGCTGGTCGCGGAGACCGCGTTCACGAACACGCTGTTCGTGGCGATGCCGTCCGAGGCGGCCGCCAACGGCGACTACCTGCTTCCGACGGTGTTCCACTCGGTGCAGTCCGACGAGTCGCGGCACATCAGCAACGGCTACTCGATCCTGCTGATGGCGCTGGCGGACGAGGACAACCGCCAGTTGCTGGAACGGGACCTGCGCTACGCCTGGTGGAACAACCACTGCGTCGTGGACGCGGCGATCGGCACGTTCATCGAGTACGGCACGAAGGACCGCCGCAAGGACCGGGACTCCTACGCCGAGATGTGGCGGCGGTGGATCTACGACGACTACTACCGCAGCTACCTGATCCCGCTGGAGAAGTACGGCCTGGTCATCCCGCACGACCTGGTCGAGAAGGCGTGGGACCGGATCTACAACCAGCACTACGTGCACCGCGTCGCGCAGTTCTTCGCGACCGGCTGGCCGGTCAACTACTGGCGGATCGACGCCATGACCGACGCGGACTTCGAGTGGTTCGAGCACAAGTATCCCGGCTGGTACGACCAGTTCGGCAACTGGTGGGAGGCCTACAACCGGCTTGCCTACCCCGGCAGGAACAAGCCGATCGCCTTCGAGAACGTCGGCTACGAGTACCCGCACCGCTGCTGGACGTGCATGGTGCCCGCGCTGATCCGCGAGGACATGGTCGTCGAGAAGGTCGACGGCCAGTGGCGCACCTACTGCTCGGAGACCTGCCACTGGACCGACGCGGTGGCGTTCCGGCCCGTGTACGAGGGCAGGGATACCCCGAACATGGGGCGGCTCACCGGCAAGCGGGAGTGGGAAACGCTGTACCACGGCCAGGATCTCGCCGACATCATCTCCGACCTCGGTTACGTCCGGGACGACGGCAGGACTCTCATCCCGCAACCGCACCTCGACCTCAGCGACCCCAAGAAGCTGTGGACGCTCGACGACATGCGTGGCATCCCGTTCGGCAGCCCGAACGTGACCCTCAACGAGATGACCGACGCCGAGCGCGAGGCGTGGGCCGCCTCCTACCGGGCCAACCCGAACCGGACGCCGTCGGGCGTGTGACCGACGCCGTGGACCAGGGCGGGGTGGGCAGTGCACACCACCCACCTCGCGCTGCACGGGTCCCGAACCGCGTCGAAAGGGCGGCAAGGCGATGAACGATCAGCACAAAGTGCGTTTCGAGCCGGTGGGCATCGAGATCGAGGTGTCCGAGGACGAGACCGTTCTCGACGCCGCGTTCCGGCAGGGCGTGATGCTCATGCATGGGTGTAAAGAAGGCCAGTGTTCGGCGTGCAAGTCGTTCCTGCTCGACGGCGACGTCCAGATGGACCGCTACTCGACGTTCGCGCTCGCCGACTACGAGAGCGACGAGGGATATGTCCTGCTCTGTCGGTCGCACGCCTACTCCGACCTGCAGGTCGAGCTGATCAACTTCGACGAGGAGATGATCCACTCCGGGCTGCCGGTGGTGACGGTGAGCACCGAGATCATGTCGATGACCGACCTGAGCCGCGACATCACCCGGCTGGTGCTGCGGATCGTGGAGGGGGAGCTGCGCTTCTACCCCGGCCAGTACGTCGACATCCGGATCCCGGACCACGACGAGCACCGGTCGTTCTCGATGGCGGCGCCGGCGTCTCCGGACGGGATGCTCGAGTTCATCATCAAGCGCTACCCCGGCGGTCACTTCTCCGGTCTGCTGGAAGGACAGCTGGACGTCGGCGACAAGCTCGACGTGACCGGCCCGTACGGGACGTTCACCCTCAAGGCCTCCTCGGAACGCAGGCTCGTGTTCGCGGCCGGTGGCGCCGGGATGGCGCCGATGCTGGCCCTGCTGCGGCAGATGGCCGAGAGCCGAAACGAGCGCGAGGTCGTCTTCTACTACGGGGCGCGCACCGAAGCGGACCTGATCTCGCTCGAGGACATCGCGGAACTGCGGGAACGGTTGCCACAACTGACGTTCGTGCCGTGCCTGTCGGAGTCCTGGCCCGAGGACTGGAACGAGGCCACCACCGGCTTCGTCCACGACGTCGTCGGCCGGCACGAGGATTCGCTGTCGTCGTGCGATGTCTACCTGTGCGGGCCGCCCCCGATGATCGACGCCGCACTGGGACTGCTGAGCGAGGTGGGCGTCCCGCGGGAGCAGATCCACTTCGACAAGTTCACCATCACCGCCGAATCCGGCAACGACTGAAAGAAGGCTGTTCATGAGCACGCCGGCCAAGGAGAAAAGGCAGCACCAGGCTCCCGTCAGCTTCCCGAAGCCCGAGTTCACCGGCGCGGAGGCGGGGATGCTGGAATTCCCGAGCTCCAGCAGCAGGTCCTACAACTACTTCAAACCGAAGAAGATGCGCGCCACTGTTTACGAGGACGTCACCACCGACGTCCAGCCGGACCCGGCGCGGCACCTCACTCAGGGCTGGATCTACGGGTTCGCGGACGGCGAAGGCGGCTACCCGCTCGACTGGACCGCGCTCAAGAGCGGCAACTGGCATGCCTTCCTCGACCCGAACGAGGAGTGGGAGCAGACGATCTACCGCAACAACGCCAACGTGGTGCGGCAGATCGAACTCAACCTCCAGAACGCCAAGGAGGCCGGCGCCTACGCGCACTGGTCGCCGACCTGGACCCGGTTCGTCGCCGAGAACGTCGGCGCCTGGATGCACGCCGAGCAGGGGCTGGGCATGCACGTCTTCGTGTCCGCGCAGCGGTCCGCGCCGACCAACATGATCAACAATGCGATCGCCGTGAACAGCGTCCACCGGCTGCGCTTCGCGCAGGACATCGCGCTGTACAACCTGGATCTGAGCCAGTCCCTTGAGGCCTTCGACGGCGGTGCGCACCGCGCCACGTGGAAGGACGACCCGTCGTGGCAAGGGGTTCGGGAGAACGTGGAACTGCTGACCGCGGTCGAGGACTGGGCCGAGGCGGTGTTCGCGACAAATGTCGTGTTCGAGCCGCTCGTGGGTGTGCTGTTCCGCAGCGACCTCGTCATGCAGATCGCGGCACGCAACGGCGACTACATCACCCCGACGCTGATCGGCGCGGGCGAGAACGACTACACCCGCGACCTGCGCTACACCCGCGCGCTGTTCTCGTTGCTGGCCAACGACGCCGAGCACGGTGAGCAGAACAGGTCCGTCATGCAGGGCTGGCTCGACAAGTGGGTGCCGGTCAGCCGGCGCGCCGCGTACGAGCTGCAGCCCATCTGGTCGCAGCCGGCGGACCGGGCGGTCACTTTCGCGGAGTCGTACTCCGCCGCGACCGCCGATTTCCAGACCCTGATCACCGACCTGGGCCTTATCGCGGCGAAGGAGCAGTGAAATGACCTCTTCTGCGAGTTTCGACGTCAACCGGACCTCGTCCAACATGTGCGGAGTCACGCTCATGAACAACCAGAACGGCTATGTCGTCGCGGAGGTCATGGGCGCCAAGGACGGCATCGTGATCTCCGAGTTCCCGTCGATGATCCGCGTGGACGGTCAAAACAAGATCGTCTTCGACTACCAGGAGATCTCCGAGGCCCTGGGCACGGAGTTCGACGGGTCGGACTTCGAGGAGATCATGTCGACCCACTACGGCCGCATGGTCCACCTCGACGACAAGACCATCATGTTCGCCAATCCCGAGGACGCCGCCGAGTACATCGGCTTCGATCTCACGCCCGTGGAGTAGAGGAGGTCCGAACAGATGTACACCAAGGACGGCGAGGACTACTTCATCGTCGATTCGCACATCGCCCTGTGGGACGGCCGCGAGCAGAACTGCCGCAATATCCACGGCAAGCAGTTCATCGACTGCTTCTACGACTACCACAGGAACCTGAGCCCCGAAGACGCCGTGTGGCCGTACGACGAGTACACCTACTACGGCGGTGAACGCCTGATGAAGGACCTCTTCACCGACGGCTACGTCGACCACGCGATCTTCCAGCCGGCCTACCTCGGTGACTTCTACCGCAACGGGTTCGGGCAGACCGAAGAGGCGTGGGCGCTGACCCAGCAGCATCCCGGCAAGCTCACGTACAACCACAACTTCGACCCGCGCAACGAGCAGGCCGGGCTCGACCGGCTGCGCGCGGACGCCGAACGGTTCGGGCTCAAGGGAGTCAAGCTCTACACCGCCGAGTGGCACGGCGACTCCCGCGGCTACAAGCTCACCGACCCGTGGTCGTACCGGTACCTGGAAGCCTGCCAGGAGCTGGGCATCACCAACATCCACGTGCACAAGGGACCGACGATCCGCCCGCTCGACCGGGACTCCTTCGACGTCGCCGACATCGACGCCGTGGCGACGGACTTCACCGACCTCAACTTCATCGTGGAGCACGTCGGACTGCCGCGCCTGGAGGACTTCTGCTGGATCGCCACTCAGGAGCCCAACGTCTACGGCGGGCTGGCCGTCGCGATGCCGTTCATCCACACCAGGCCGCGGTACTTCGCCCAGATCATCGGCGAGCTCCTCTACTGGATCGGGGAGGACCGGATCATGTTCTCCAGCGACTACGCGCTCTGGACGCCGAAGTGGCTGATCGAGAAGTTCGTGGACTTCCAGATCCCGGCGGACCTGGACGAGTACTCGCCGCTCACGACCGATGTGAGGCGGAAGATCCTCGGCCTCACCGCCGCCCGGCTCTACGATCTGGCGGTACCGGAAGGGCTCGCGTCGAAGATCCCGGTGGAGCCCGCGGCCGAGGCCGCGGTGGGTGCGTCGGCATGATCGCCCAGGACCCGCGCGGTGCGGTGGTCACCGCGTTGAGCACCGTTCGGGATCCGGAGCTGGACGAGTCGATCGTCGACCTCGGATTCGTCACGGAGACCACCGTCGGGGGCGGCCGCGCGGAAGTGCGGCTCCGGCTGCCGACGTACTTCTGCGCACCGAACTTCGCCTACCTCATGGTGGCCGACGCGTACGACGCCGTGATGGCCGTCGAGGGCGTCGACCACGTGTCCGTCGTGCTGGAGGAGCACTTCGCCGCCGCCGAGATCAACGCGGGCGTCGCGGCCGGGTCGGGCTTCGTCGGATCGTTCCCCGGGGAGGCCGTGGCCGAACTGCACGACCTGCGGCGCAACTTCCGGCGCAAGGCGCACACCGCGTGCCTGGAACGCGCCTGCCGGCGGCTCATCAAGGACGGCTGGACGGTCGAGGGGTTGTCCCAGGCGCACCTGGGAGATCTGCCGGACGGCCCCGAACGCGCCAGCCTGCTGCGTCGACGCGCCGACATCGGCCTGCCGGTGGCAGCCGACTCGCCGGTGTTCGTCGACGAAGGTGGCCAACCGGTGCCGGCGGAGCAGATCCCGTTCCGGCTCCGGTTCGCCCGCACCGTCCGCGTGAGCATCGAAGGCAACGCGCACTTCTGCCGCGGCCTGCTCATCACCCGCTACCCGCACGCGGCCGCCGACCAGCGACCCCGTCACCCGGAACAGGAGGCGTCGGCATGAAGGCCGTCCAGCTCGGGAAGTACCACGCGGCGCCGGAGTTGATCCAGGTCGCCGATCCGGAGATCGACTCGCCGCTGGACGTGATCGTCCGGATCGGCGGGGCCGGTGTCTGCAGAACCGACCTGCACATCATCGAGGGCCAGTGGGCGAAGAAGTCCAACGTGGATCTGCCGTACACCATCGGCCACGAGAACGCGGGCTGGGTGCAGGCGGTCGGCAGCGCCGTGACCAACGTGGCCGTCGGCGACGCGGTGATCCTGCACCCGCTGGTGACCTGCGGGCTGTGCCGGGCCTGCCGCTTCGGCGACGACGTGCACTGCGTCAACTCCTCCTTCCCCGGCATCGACACGGACGGCGGGTACGCGGAATACCTGAAGACGACGGCACGGTCGGCGATCCGGCTCGACGACTCGCTCCAGCCGGCCGACGTGGCAGCGCTCGCCGACGCCGGGCTCACCGCCTACCACGCGGTGGCCAAGGCGGCCCGCGTCCTGCGCCCCGGCGACAAGGCGCTGGTCATCGGCGCGGGCGGGCTTGGCCACATCGGCGTCCAGGTGCTGCGCGCGTTGTCCTCGGCGGAGATGATCGTGGTCGACCGCAACGCCGACGCCTTGGCACTGGCCAAGCAGCTCGGCGCCGACCACACCGTGCTCGCCGACGGCGACCAGATCGAAGCCGTCCGGGAGTTGACCGGTGGAAACGGCGCCGAGGCGGTCATCGACTTCGTCGGCGAGGGCGGCGCGATCGAGGACGGCGTCGCGAGCCTGCGCCGCAACGGCAGCTACTACGTCATCGGCTACGGCGGCGCCCTCAACGTGCCGACGATCGACATCATCTCCACCGAGATCAACTTCATCGGCAACCTGGTCGGCTCCTACAACGACCTTGCCGAGCTGATGGTCCTGGCCGCCCAAGGCAAAGTCACCCTGCACACCTCCACGTACGCCTTGTCCGACTTCGCCAAGGCCCTGGATGACCTCGACCGCGGCGAGGTCCGCGGCCGGGCGATCCTCGTGCCCTAGATCCCCGCAGCCCCCACACACCCAGGAAGAAGGACGTCATGGCCAAGGATCTGCGGTTCAACGTCGAGGCGCGGCAACTGCTGGAGACCGGCGTGAACGCGCTCGCCGACGCGGTCAAGGTCACCCTCGGTCCCAAGGGGCGCAACGCCGTCATCGAGAAGTTGGTCGGCGCGCCCACGATCACCAACGACGGCGTCACCATCGCGCGGGAGATCCAACTGCGCAACCCGTTCGCCAACATGGGCGCACAGCTCGTCAAGGAGGTGGCCACCAAGACCAATGGCGTGGCGGGCGACGGCACCACCACCGCGACCGTGCTGGCGCAGGCCATGGTCCGCGAGGGCCTGCGGGCGGTGGGCGAGGGCGCCAACCCGATGCTGCTCAAGGTCGGCATCGAGGCCGCCGTCGAAGCCGTGCTCGACCGGTTGTCCAGCGAGGCCAGTGAAGTAAGCGGCCCGTCCGACCTGGCGAGCGTGGCGATGTTGTCGGCCAACAACGACCACGAGATCGGCGAGGCGATCGCGTCGGCGATCGGCCGGGTCGGCCGCCGCGGCGTCGTCACCGTCGAGGAGTCGCCGACGTTCGGGCTCGACGTCACCTACGTCGACGGCGTCGAGATCGACAACGGCTACATCTCGCCCTACATGGTGACCGACCGCGAACGCATGGAAGCGGTCTTGGACAACCCCTACGTGCTGCTCACGTCGGAGAAGATCACCAAGGTCCAGGAGCTGATGCCGGTCCTGGAGCAGGTCACCAGGTCCGGTCGCCAGCTGCTGATCTTCGCCCAGAACGTCGAAGGCCCAGCACTGGGCATGCTGGTGGCCAACAACGTGCACAACACGTTCCGCTCGGTCGTCGTGCGCGCGCCCGGGTTCGGCCATCGGCGCATCGCCGAGCTGAGCGACCTGGCGATCTGGATGGGTGGCCAGGTGATCACCTCCGACGCGGGCCTCGCCCTGGACACCGTGCGACTCGACCAGTTGGGCCAGGTCCGCAGGGTGACCGTCACCGACAGCACGACCACGCTCGTCGGCGGCGTCGGTCCGGACCGCGAGGTCTCCGCGCGCATCGAGCAGCTCAAGACGGAGTTCGAGCGGGCCGCCAACGACCACGACAGAGACGCTCTGCAGGCCCGGATCGCCCGGCTGTCCGGCAGCGTCGCGGTCATCCACGTCGGCGCGGCCACCGGCGTCGAGCTCACCGAGAAGCAGCACCGGGTCGAGGACTCGCTGTCGGCGACCAGGGCGGCGCTCGAAGAGGGCGTCGTGGCGGGCGGCGGCTCCGCGCTGGTGCAGGCGGGCGGTGCGGTCGACGCGCTGGAGCTGCCCGGCGAGAAGGGGTTGGGCGCCCGGATCGTGCACGACGCCCTCGCGGAACCGCTGCGCTGGATCGCCATCAACGCGGGCTACCAGGGGGACGAGATCGTCGACGCCGTCAAGAACCTGCCGACGGGGCACGGGTTCAACGCCGTCACCGGCGAGTTCGGGGACATGTTCGACTTCGGCATCATCGACCCGTTGAAGGTGACCCGCTCCGCCCTGCAGAGCGCCGCCTCCATCGCCGCGCTGCTGCTGACCACCGAGACGCTGATCGTCGAGGAGGTCGTGGGCAATCCGGGCGCGATCCACGCACCCGGATTCGGTGACCTCGCAGAAGGTCTCGTACGGCCGTCGAACATTCCGTGATCCTCGGCCGGACCCCTCAGGAGTCGACATGAACCCGCAACCGCCCGACATCGCTTATGCGCCGCGCGCTCCTGAGCAGTCCGGTGTCGACCCGAAGACCGGCCGCGGGTTCCTCGCCCGCGGCCGGTTCCTGGGGCTCATCGGCCCGGCCTTCGTCGCCGCGGTCGCGTTCGTGGATCCCGGCAATGTCGCCACCAACGTCAGCGCCGGCATCGACTACCGCTACATGCTGATCTGGGCGGTGGTCTCCGCGTGTCTGATGGCCATGTTCGTCCAGTACCTGGCGGCCAAGCTCGGGCTGGCGACCGGACGCAGCCTCGCCGAGGTCTGCCGTGACCAAACCTCGACGCCGGTGCGGTTGGGACTGTGGCTGGTCGCCGAGGCTGTGGTGATCATGACCGACCTCGCCGAGTTCGTCGGTGGCGCGGTCGCGTTGAACCTGCTGTTCGACATTTCGCTGTTCAACGGGGGGCTCATCGTGGCAGCGGCCACCATGGTCATCCTGCGGGTGCGCCTGCGCGGCCGGGAGGGCTTCTCCGCCGTCGTCGTCGGGCTGCTGTTCGTGCTGGCGCTCGCGTTCCTCTACCTGGTGGTGAACTCACCGCTGGATCCGGTCGCCGCGGTGTCGGGTCTGGTGCCGCGGCTGCCGGACTCCCGCAGCGCACTGCTCGTGTGCGGCATCATCGGTGCCACCGTGATGCCGCACGCGGTGTTCCTGCACTCCTCGCTGATCGGCGGCCTCTCCCCGGACCGGCAGGGCACGCTGCGCACACAGGCCGTCCTGCGGTTCCTGCGCCGCGACGTGATCATCGCGTTGGGTGTGGCCGGCGTGGTGAACGTCCTGATGCTCCTGGTGGCGACCTCGCTGCCCGCGGGCGACGGCAACTCGCTCGTCTCGGTGCACGCGGCGTTCCTCGACCGCTCGGGGGCGCTGTTCGCGGCGGTCTTCGCGGTGGCGCTGCTCGCTTCCGGGCTCGCCTCGGCGTGCGCGGGTGTCTACAGCGGGCAGGCGGTCATGCAGGGATTCCTGCGGCGCAACAGCAGCGTGTGGCTGCGCCGGGCCGTGTCCTCGGTTCCCGCACTGGTCGTGCTGGCGCTGGTGACCGACCCCACCGAGGCGCTCGTGTTCAGCCAGGTCGCACTCGCGTTCGGCCTGCCGTTCGCGCTCGTTCCCCTGATGATTTTCACGGCTCGCCGTGACCTCATGGGTGCGTTCGCCAACCGCGTGCGGACCACCTTCTTCGGCGTGGTCGTCACGACGGTCGTGTTGGCGCTCAACGGATTCGTGATCATCGACCTCGTACTGACCGGCTAGTGCCCGGTGACCGAATCGGCCGAGTCACGGCGGGCGGCCGCGCACAGTCCAGATTGGAGCACCATGACCGGCAAGTCTTGGCAGCAAGCGAGTCTCGACGGGCTCGCGGCGCTCACCGTCGATGCGATGCCCGCGGTCGAGGTGCTCCTCCTCGACGACATCGCTGAGTACCTGATGGGAGCCGGACCCCGGCAACCCCCGTACACCGTCGAGCACGGCAGTCGCGTCGTGAGCGCCCTGTTCGGCGCGATCGTCAACTCGGCGCGGTTCGCCCCGTCGGAAGTGCCTGCGCCGACGCCGGAGATCACCGCCGGCCGTGCGCAGATTGTGCGCGGAGCCCACGACTTCGCCACTCGTGGCATCGGCGGGATCAGCCGGCTCGCCAAACGCGTGATCCCGGCCGCATTGGGGGAGCTGGAGACTTATCAGAACTCGCCAGAGAAGCAGACCTGCCTGGTTTTCTCCTATGCGCTCCTCGCCGTCGCGTCGGGGCCGCGCAACCTGCTCGACGACGAGTCCGCAATCGGAGTCATGCAGATCTTCCAGGCGTGGGACGCGGTTCTCGGGCAGGGCGTAGTGCTGCCGTGGCGCAGGGAGGCCGCATCCGGTTGACTGACACCGACGCCGCCGGGGTCGCGGCCACGACCGCCGCAATCAGCCCGCGGTCGCCGCGAGGGTCACCAGGCCGACGACCATGACCGCCGCGCTGGCCATCAGGAACGCCGGGTTGTGCGCGCTCCACCAGCGGATCCGGACCTGAACCCAGCCGGGTACCTCGTCAACCCGGACCAGCCGCAGGGCGATGACGTTCACGATCGCAGTGCCGAGGCCGAGCGCGCCGAGCCGTGCCATGGCTTCCGCGAGCGTGACCAATTCCATACAGACATCTAACCCCGTCACGTCGACGGCGCGCGTCTCACCGTGAGACAACCCAGCCTCAACCGAACGAAGGCCCGGTGGCCGATTGGCGACGACGGGTTAGTCGTCCTGCTGACAAGCGGTCTGCGTCGCAACAGGGCCCGATCACTCCGGGTGCGGCCGGCGGTCCCGCGACTCCACCGCCGGGTGTCCGAGCAGCTTGTCGATGCTGCGGCGTTCGCGTTTGGTGGGACGGCCTGCGCCCCGAGCCCGGACGGCCACCGTCACGGTCTCCTCGCGCGGAGGAGGGGGAGGGCTCTTGTCGACGTAGCACTCGGCGGCCACGGTGGCGCCGACGCGCTTGCTGATGATCCGGGAGACGACCACGATGCGTTCGTGCCCCTCGTGCCGCAGTCGGATCTCGTCCCCGACCCGGACGGCATGCGCGGGCTTGACCCGCACCCCGTTGACTCGGACGTGACCGCCCCGGCAGGCGTCGGACGCGATCGAACGAGTTCTGGTCAGCCGCACCGACCAGATCCAGCTGTCCACCCGCGCACTCAGCTGCTCACCCGCCATCCCGACACTTTACTTGTCCGGTGTGCGCCACCACCTCGTCGGCCGCGATGAGGGCGAACTGCGCGAACCGCCTGGCCGCGCGAGTTCGCCGTCCAGTTGCGGGAGGCGATCGACCGGCACGCAGAACGATGGCGCCACCGGTGCCGAGCTGAAGAAGCTGCCCTGACCTGCCGGTCCGCTTGGCAGCTATGTCGGACTCGTCCTCGAAATGGGCGGTAAGTGTTGTGGCGATTCGCCTGGGATGAGCTCGCGGCGACGGGTCGCGTTGGCGTGTTCGGTCGATGCCCAATCCGGCCCCCACCGCGACCACGGCGCCTGCTCCCGGCTGCGCGGCGTTAAACGTTCCAAAGGCTGCCCCCGAGAAATACCAGGCCGACAAATGTCCGGCTGCTGCCCGGTTACTGCCCTTCTGATCTCACCGTCCCCATGAAATGGTTACGTCGGACAAACAGCCTGAGCCGAGAAAGGAGAAGTCATGCGCCCGATGGTGCAGAAACTCTTTCTAACCGTTATGGCAGGGGCCATGCTGACGGCCACGGCCGGGGCCGCCCGCGCCGCCGAAACGAGGCTGGGATTATGCGACGCGCCCAACGCATGCAACTACAAAACCCAGATCCTCAAGCCCAACCCCAAGGACAGTTGGGATTACAGCCAGGCGAACAGGACCATCTACCTCGCGGCGGGGACGTACTCGATGCGGTACGAGGGATGCACCGACCACGCCACGGCCTCGAACTATCTGCCCGCGGGCACTTACAGCTGGCGCAATCTCCTCGATCCCAAGAACGGGTACTACCACCAGACCGTGGTGCTCGAAGGACCGGTTTATTGGAGCAGGAGCAGCTGCGATTGGCAGGTTTTCGCCGAAGGCTCTTATACGTGGGGTACGAGCCTTTCGCCAATAGGTTAGGCATTTCCGCCCCCTCGAAAACAGAACGTTAACCGGAGGTACGCATGAAACGTCGACTCGCTCTGACGGCCGGCACGGCGGCAACCGCGTTATTCACCACGTTCGGTGCCAGCAGCGTCGCGTACGCCGAGTCGGAGGCGGCGCGGGCCGCTCCGGCCGGCACGACGGCCACCTGCTACGGGAACACGTGCTCGGGCAAGGACCCCAACGCCACGGGCTGTTCCGCCGGCGCGACCGTCCTCGCCGACATGGTGGTTCTCGGTTTCTCGGCCAAGCAATTTCTCGTCCGGCTCTCCTACTCGCCGGCCTGCAACGCGAGCTGGACGGACATCCAAGCCATCAACCAGCCGGACTGTTATGGGGGCGAGTACATCTGGCACGAGGCCGTCAACAACAGCACCGGCGCCATCACCAGAACCGCACGCGCGTACGACGGGGACGCGTGCAGCACGTACACGGTCATGATGAGCAGAGTGGGCAGATCGACCCGGGCCTGCTCCACCAGCACCTGGACGGGCACCAACCACTGCACCCCGTGGAAATAGCCGGCCGTGGATGAATCCGGCGCGGCGATCGCACGCGCTCTTTCCGGCGCTCGCCGCGCCACCGCCATAACACGCGCCGCCGTCATAACAGGTGAAAGGCATGTCATGTTCTCAGTCCAGCGACGCTCGATCCGCATGGCAGCCACCGCGGCGATTCTCGCCGTCAGCCTGCCTCTGGTCGCGTCTCCCGCAACCGCCTCGACCACCGCGTCTCCAACAAACGCCTCGACCACGGTCGATCTTGTCGAGCTGTACGAGCTGAAAACCCCGATCGGCGGATACTTCTACACCACCAGCGCAGCCGAGCGGGAATCGGCGATCCGCGACCACGGATTCGGGCCGGCGGGTGTGCAGGCGGCCCGTTACATCTCCCGGACGACATTTTCCGGCAGCGTAGGGCTACATCGCCTGCGGGCCGTGGACCGGGCCTCCTATATCCTCGCGCTCCCGCAAGAGGCGGCCACTCTCGCCGGCAGCGGCACGTTCGTAGACGAAGGCGTGCTGGGCTACGTCGACGAGGACGGACAGTTCGACCCGCCCCGGCTGCCGACCGGCGAGCGACTCGCCACCGTGTGGCGGATCAGCGACGCGGGCGTGTGGCGCGCGGTCAACACCCGCACCATGGATCAGTACTGCTACGAGATGACGCCTCCGTGGCACCTCGACGGCATCCTGACCAGCGCCTGGGCTCTTGAGGGAGCGTAACGCGCTCACGTCCCCCGCCGCACAAGCCTTTCGTAGATAACGCTCATGTCCCTGACCCTGGCCAAGCGTCCCGCTCGGCCAGGGTCAGGGAATTCAGCCTGCATAAAAGGAAAGCATCATGCGCATCAGAGAATTACTCTCGGCCATCGCAGCCGTCGTGCTGCTCGTTCTGGGTTTATCTGGCACGGCGAGTGCGCAGTCGGACACCGCCATATGGGCCGGCCAAGTTCCGGCGCCGCCCCCGCCGCCGGTAGCGAAGGACGGAACTCGGCTCCAGGGCTCCTGGCTCGGGCCCTATACCTACCGGAATCTCAACAGCGGCCGGTGCCTGGACATTCTGGGCGCGTCGAAAGACAGGGGTGTCCCGGCGGTGCAATACAGATGCGTCGCCGGCGGGGTCTCGCAGATGTGGTACACGTGGCACACCGAAGGCGAAGGCTCCATCGATTTCCACCTCATAGGCAACGCATGGAGTGGAAAGTGCATCATGGCCTGGAATCCGAATCGCCAGGCGCCGATCAAACAGATCGAGTGCAACACGTACGTACCCGCCATGGTCTGGATCCAGACCGAGGCCTACCCCAACATCCAGCAGAACGATGAATCCAATTTCTGCATGGAAGTCCAGGGCGGGTCGCTGGACGACTTCGCAGCCATTGTCCAGTGGGACTGCCATCACCAAGCCCACCAGGTTTGGCTCCGGTACGACGCCTGAGGAGTAGCCGTGCGCGCCCGAAAATTCCTGACTGCAGTATCCGTCGTCTCGACGTTATTATTCATGGCAGTTCCCGCGACTGCCGAACCCACCCCACCACCATCTCAGAAAGACCTCGCGGTGCCGGCCGCGAAATCCGTCGCGCCAGAGAGCATCGACGCGGCCAAGCGGAGCGAGGTGCTGGGCAGCGGGTGGGAGAAATCGTCCGACCGGGCGGTGACCACCGCGAGTGACGCCACCGGTTTCCACGTGCTGGTGGCCGACGCCAAGGACGGCTACCGGTGGCGGACGGCGGCCTCGCTGTCGGAGCCGGGGTTCGACACCGACGCGTGGATCGGCAACCTCTGCGTGACGGCCTCCGGCAAGCGTGCCGTCGTGGTGTACGCGCCGCGTACGTTCACCAACAAGGCCGAGCTGGCCGATCGTGGCGGTTTCACCGCGATCGTGGATCTCGACGGCGGCTCCGTGCGCAAGCTGAAAGCGCAGACCAGCCTGGCCTACTTCAACCCGGGCTGCGGCCCGTCGGAGTCGGCGGTGCTCACCCAGGGCGGCGGGGAGGACCTGACCTCCACCCGGCTGCTGGAACTGGACACGGTCAAGGGCAAGCTGGGGTCGCCGATCGAGGTGCCCGGGCAGCTGACCTCGGCGGTGCCGGTGAAGGACGGCATCGTGGCCGCCGACTCCGGCGCGGTGGTCCGGGTGCGGCCCGACGGCAAGCGCACCGTGCTCGCCTCGGCCAAGGGGGTGCCGTACCGGCTGACCCCTGACGCCGACGGCGGCGTGGTGTACGCGCAGCTGGAGGACAAGCAGAACGCCTCTGTGCGCCGCGTGGACATGAACAAGGACAACGCGGTCACCACGCTCGCCACCGGCGCCATCACCGGCCTGAGCGTACGGGCGGCCCGTGGCGGTCAGGTGTACGTGACCGGGGCCAAGACCACCAAGGCCGGCGTCGCGGCGGCGCCGAGCGTGGCGCTCGCCGACGTGCCTGACGACGCGGGCGTGTCGCTGTCCGGCGGCGTCGCGGTGACGTCGGTGCTGCGCACGAACGCCAAGGACCCGCGGGTGGCGCCCGCCGACCCGGACGCGTCGCAGCGGGTGGACATCACCGCCGCGTCGCTGGCCACGAACAAGCCGTTCACGCTGTCGGTGACGCCGGTGGACGGCGCGGGCGGTGGCGCGGAGCCGAGCCCGGCGCTCGGCCGGGCCGCGCTCGCCGTGGGCGGCGGCCCGCACGACCCCGCCGACGGCGGCCAGCAGGTCTGCTCGGTGGCGCGCAACGACCCCGCCAGCCAGGCCATGCAGCCCAAGCCGCGGCAGGTGGAGTGGGCCGCCGACCAGGCCGTGCTCGGCGTGCTGAACGTGCAGCGGCCGGCCAACTGGAAGAACCTGGGCATGCCCGCGTACACGCCGCAGGGTCTGTTCCCGCGCCGGACGCTCGACGGCGGCGGGCAGGTGCCCGCGCAGATCCTGATGGGCGTCGCGGTGCAGGAGTCGAACACGTGGCAGGCCGCCCGCTTCGCCATCCCCGGCGTGACGGCCAACCCGCTCATAGGCAACTACTTCGGCATCGACTACTACAACGACGACGAAGGCGACGACTGGTCGATCAACTGGGGCAAGGCCGACTGCGGTTACGGCATCATGCAGGTCACCGACGGCATGCGACTGGCCGGCAAGGAGAAGCCGGGCGAGACCGCGCTGCCGGTCAACCAGCAGCGGGCGATCGCCCTCGACTTCGCCGCCAACCTCGCCAAGGGCCTGCAGATGCTGCAGGACAAGTGGAACGAGACCCGCAGGGCGGGGCTGATCGTCAACAACGGCACCGCCGCGAAGCTGGAGAACTGGTTCTTCGCGGTGTGGGCCTACAACTCCGGCCTCCACGCCGATCCGGGCAACGGGCAGCCGTGGGGGCTGGGCTGGCTGAACAACCCGGTCAACCCGCGCTACCCGGCCGACCGGCCTCCGTTCATGGAGACCTCCTACGCCGACGCCGCGCACCCGCAGCACTGGCCCTACCCCGAGAAGGTCATGGGCTTCGCCGGCCACCCGATCGAGCTCATCGAGAGCCCCGGCACCCTGGTGTACTCCCACCTGTACGCCTGGTGGAACTCCACCCAGGACCGGTACAACGTCAAGCCGCCTCTGGTGCAGTTCTGCGAGGCCGGCAACGCCTGCTACCCCGGCGAATCCCACACGCCGAACGACCCCGAGGTGATCGGCGAGCCCGCTGGCCCCTGCGCGCACAAGAACGCCAACGGTCAGTACGACCTGAGATGCTGGTGGCACCAGGCGTCCACGTGGAAGGCCAACTGCCCGACCACCTGCGGCAACGGCAGGGAGCGCTTCGACGCCGGCTACGCCTACCAGGAGGACGCCACCAACTACGCACCGAACTGCGGTCTCACCGGCCTGCCGTCCGGCGCGCTGGTCATCGACAACCTGCCCAAGGGCACCCCGTCCGTCAGGCCCAACTGCGCCCCCGCCTTCACGGAGGGCGGCTCCTTCCAGTTCGACTTCTTGGCGGACATATCCGGCAACTATCCAGGCAAGATCGACGTCCATCAGATGGGCAGCGGTTTCGCCGGCCAGTTCTGGATGAGCAACACCCAACCCTCGAGCGCCGGCCGTAGAGCACGCGGGATCTGGACACTGAACCAGAGCGCCGGATGGGCCCGGATACTCGTCCACATGCCGGTCATCGGGGCACGCACCCAGCAGGCCCGTTACGACATCGACGTGAACGGCAGCCGTACCTACACCAAGCATCGCTACCTGCCGCAGCAGCTCCGCCGCAACGGCTGGGTGTCGCTGGGGGTGTACAACTTCGGCGGCACCGTGCCCAGCGTCCGCCTCGACAACGTCACCGACGACGGCAATGGCACCGTACGGGTGGCCTGGGACGCGATCGCCGTACAGAAGCTGAGCGCCAAGCCCAAGCACATCGTCGCCGCGCTCGGGGACTCCTACAGTTCCGGCGAGGGCGCCGGCGACTACTTCTCCGAGTCCGACGCCGATCACGGTACGTCCTCCTGGAACGCCTGCCGGCGCAGCAATGACGCCTGGTCGCGCAAGGTGGTCCTGCCAGGCGACAGCGAGAACCTGGGCACGCTGTCCGACCGGTACGACGCCAATCACGAGCTCGGCTTCGTGGCCTGCTCCGGGGCGGAGACCGGGCATGTGATGGGGACGGCGCCCACGTCCTGGGAGCATCCGGAGAACTACAGCGAGGGTCAAGGCCAGTTCCACGAGATCGCGCAGATCGACTCGGGCGTGCTCGACGAGAACACCACCCTGGTCACGCTCACCATCGGCGGCAACGATGAGGGAGCCTTCACAGACGCGCTCACGACCTGCATCAGTCCGGTCCCGCCGAACTGCGACGCAGACTGGTTCCTGACCCCGAACAAGTTGATCCTCGACCGGACGGCCGCCAAGCTGAAGAACGTCCTCAAGGCGATCCACGCCCCGGACAAGGCGCCGAACGCGACGATCATCCTGCTGGGCTATCCGAAGCTGATCGCCTCGGGCGGCTGCAGCATCAGCGGCCAGCCCCTGATCACCTCCGGGGAGGCCGGCGCGCTCGGCGAGCTCGCCCGATATCTGGAGGGCAAGGAGTGGGAGCTGGTCTCCCAACTGCAGTCCGAGGGGGCTCCGACCGACCCGCCGTTCAAGGTGTACACGGCCAGCCCGCTCGCCGACTTCACCGATCACGAGGCATGCGGGAGCCCGAACTGGATCAACCCCATCATGCTCAACCCCAACGGTGAGGGTGACTTCCATCCCGGGGACGAACCAGCGCAATGCATCCCCAACCCTCTCGACGTCTCCAACCCGGTGTGCCTGAGCCGGGAGTCGTTCCACCCGAACGACACCGGGACGTCCACGTACGCGGGGGTGCTGGCTCGGATCCTGTCCCAGGTCGGATACCAGGGCGGGTAGCCATAACGGACCCGGCCCGGACCGAAACCCTCCCGGGGCTCCGGTCTGGGCCGGGTTCACTCGTCTCGCACGAGGTGCCGACCCCGCGCTCCGTGTACGTCACGAACATCCTGTCGAACGCCAGTCGATCCTCGGCGATCCTCAAGGAGGCAGCGATTGACCACCACGGGTGAGTGATCGTTGTAAGGATGGGGTATGAGGTTTCGCCGGTTCCGTTCGTTGCCGCGCCGCATATCTTGGCCCAAGCGTTCCTTAGGGCGGTGGGTCGTGATCGCGCTCGGTCTGGGTGTGCTCGTGGTGGCCCTCGTCGGTGCCGCCGGCCCGTACCGGCAGACCAGGGAGTTCCGCGAAGTCGTGGCGTGCGACCGGAGCGTCGGCGACTGTTTCGGCAACGAGGCGGGATCCACTGTCGGCCGGCGCACCTACACCACGACCTCGACGACGACGTCCACCGACGCCAACGGCCAAACGCACACGAGCACCACCACGACCACCCACTACGAGGTCACCTGGCAGCGGGCCAACGGTGCCCGGCAGACCCGCGACGTGTCCTCGAGCTTCTACGCCAAGGCCAAACAGGGACAACCGGCCACACTGCGGCTCTGGCACGACGAAGTCGTCGGTGTGGAGGTGATGGGCGGCGAGCAGTGGTTCCTGCCGAAGTCCGGCACAACGCTCGGCGGCTGGCTGTACCTGGCCTTCTTCGGTCTCGGGGTCCTGCTGTGGGGACTGCTGTTCGGCTGGTGGGACGGGCTCTTCATGCTCGCCTTCCGCACATTCGCCTGGATGTTCATGAGCTTCATGCCCGTGGACATCACGACGGACGCCCTGGCCTACGGCCTGCCCACCGGGACCGATCTCGTCGTACAGATCGTGTTCGCTCTCTTCTTCACCGGGATCGCCGGCGGGTTGCTCTTAGGCTCACTCAACGCCTGGTGACCGGCTGGTCGTGGGCGATGAGCATGAGCTGCCGCCACAGCAGCACCACGAACACCGCAGAACCCGCGAAGGCGAACCAGAAGGGCGCCGCGACACCCAGGCGGGTGGCCAGGACACCGCCGATCAACGAGCCGACCACCAGACCGGCGTAGATGCAGACGGTGTTGACGCTGCCCACTCGGCCCTGCAGTTCGCGCGGGACCGCGCGCTGGCGGACGGTGACCGAGGTCGTGCCCCATATGAAGGCGTGCGCGCCGAAGACCAGGAAGATGCCCCCGGCGACCCACGGCGAATGGGTCAGCGCCAAGCCCAGGTGAGTGAACGTTTCGATGATGAGTCCGATCCGCATCAGGGCGCCGAGGCTCACCCTGCGGGTGATGGCCCCGTACAGGCCAGTGCCGATCAAGCCGCCGATCCCGCCGATAGTGGTCATCAGACCGAAGCCCAGGGCGCCGAGACCGAGCTGCTCCTGGGTGTAGAGGACGAGCACCGACCAGGCCGCGCCGAAGGTGAAGTTGAAGATCAGGATGGTGAGCGCCAGCGTGCGGACCGCCGCGTGCTGGATGGTCCAGCGGAACCCGGCGACCAGTTCCCGTACGGTGTTTGGCCTCACGGGGTCGTCGGCCTGTCGGCCGTGTGGCGGCAATGTGATCCGGGAGACCAGGGCGATCCCCGCCACCACCAGGAGCAACTGGCCCGCGAACGGCCAGGTCAAGCCCAGGCCGAACAGTGCCGCGCCGATCGGCGGCCCGGCGAGCTGATTGAGCGTGATGAACCCCGTGCCCAAGCGGGCGTTGGCGATGACGAGATCGTCCTTGCTGACCATCATGGGCGTCAGCGTGGCCGTCGCGCTGTCGGCGAACACCTCGGCGATCGATCGGAGCGTGAGCGCCACCAGCGCCGTCGCCACGGTCACGGTGCCGCTCACCATGAGCACGACGAGCGCCGCCAGCACCACGGTCCGCACCACGTTCGCGGCGAGCACGATCCTGCGCCGGTCGTGCCGATCCGACAGCACACCCGCGTACAGGCTGAACAGCAGCGGCGGCGCCCAGCCCACCAGGGCCGACAGCGAGATCAGCAGCGGGTCGCGAGTCAACGTCGCGATCAGCAGGGGGCCCGCCGCGGCCGCGACCCCGTCACCGAGATTCGTCAGCCAGCTCGAGGCCAGCAACCATCGAAATCCTGTCCCCAGCCGGGCAGGCAGGACTCGCTCCACCACTGTGATCACGAGCGCAAGACCATACGTTTTGCCAGCATCTACGGCAACGTGTTTTCGCGTCTACGGGCCCGGTCCTGCTTCGACGCTACGGACGTTCGATACGGGTGGGGTTGCCGCGACGAAGATCCCCGTGGGCCGGGGGATGGCCTCGCTTGCGAGGGCGGTCCCTTTGGGGTGTGGACCCGAGGTCGGGTGTCTTGTAGGTGACCAGAGGGATCGTGGTGGCCACGGGCGTGGCCAGGTCATGGTCGACGAGGTCCGCGATTACCTGCTCGATGCGCTTGTAGGCCGTTGGTGCCTCCTCGAAGAGCAGTTGGCGGTCGCCGCACACCACCAGCGATCCCACCGGTGTGCGGCGCAGCTCCTCGACCGTGTGCTTGGCCCGGCCCCGGCGCAGGGCATCAGCACGCGACATCTTGCGGCCCGCGCCGTGCGCCACCGAATGGTTGGCGTTCGGCCCAGCGTGGGCGGCCACGAGATAGGAAGGGGTGCCTCGCGTACCGGCGATGAGCACGTCGCGGCCGTCACCGGGCGCCGCCCCCTTGCGGTGCAGGTAGATCCCGTCGCGGATCTCGACCAGGTTGTGGCACTGGTCGACGATCGGTTCGGTGGGCTCGGTGCCCAGGGCATGGGCGACCCGGGCGGCGATCAGCCGCCGGTTGAGGGATCCCCAGCGTACGGCCTCGTCATGCATCGCCAGGTAGGCGCCGGGATCAGGGGCGGGGCCCGCGCCGTTGACCTCGGTGTGCGCCCGCAGGATCCGCTCGCCCAGTCCGCGGGAACCGCTGTGGACGACGAGAACCAGGTCCCCGGCGGCGAGTCCGAGACGGCTCGCGTGGTCCGGCTCGAAGACGGTCCCGATTCGCGCCAGCTCGACGAAGTGGTTGCCCCGGCCGACCGTCCCGAGGCCCTCGACATGACCTGCGGGAACATCACCCTTGACCAAAGCCCAGGCGGGATCGTCGGGGTCCAGCGCTCGATCGAGATCGGGGAATCGGGCGGCGAGCTTCTCGGGTACGGCGCGCTTCAGCTTGACGGGGAACACGGCGATGCCGCAACCGATGTCGGAGCCCACCAGAAACGGGTACAAGACGGCCGACGCCATGGCGGCGCCGATGGGGGCGCCCTTGCCGGGATGCAGGTCCGGCATGGCGGCGACGTGCATCATGCCGTCGAGGGCGGCCACCTGGTGGCATTGCGCAACGGCATCAGACTCGATCCAGCTTGTGGGCGAGGCGAACACGGTGACGGTGGCCGGGGTGGACAGCGGCACAAGCTCCTGCCGGGTGTGTTGCTGAGACAAAGACGCTCTCTTCGCTGAACAGGGTATGGGCGGGCGGCATCTCGGAGTAGCGGGCGTGCTGTCCGTCAGCGCATCATGGACACCACATTCTCTGAGCCGCGCCATTCGCGGCAAGCGGTTTATCCCCGCACGCGCCGCCTGACGGGCTCCAGCCGGGACCATCCCCGCACGCGCGAGAAGCGCCGGGCTGGGTCCCCACGTTCCCTTGGTGAGAGTCAGGAATGTGGACTGCCCTCAGCCACGAAACCTGGACATAGCATATTATTTCCGCCCGAATCGGAATTGCTTTTGGACTTGACGCGCAACGCGTATCACGGTGGCCGGAACTTTTCTTTCTGGTGTTCCTGTAAGAACGGAAGTTAGCATGCGGTGACTCTGGCCATTCATTCGTTAAGGACAGTTATGGCGCTGGAATCGGAGAACCGGCGCTTCGACGACCTGGCTCGCGCCATTGTCGCCGAGGTCGCCCCCAAAGAGGCTGAATACTTTCCGGCGATCGCCCAGGCCACCCGGAGAAACCCTCGGCGAGCCTTCCGCGGCGGCGGTGACGACCTTCTCGGGTTCTCGCTCGCGGACGCGGTGACACTCCTGACTCCCATCGTCCTGACCGTCCTGACCGGCGCGGCGACCAACACGCTCACCCAGGCCGTCGAACGTACCTCGAAACAGGTCTCCAAGAGCGTGCGGAACAGGCTCTTCCCTTCGCGCCCGGCGCCCATTGCCAGCTCCGAGACCGTCGTTCCCGCTCTCGACCCCGCTCAGGTGAAAGAGACCGCACAGGCGGTCGAGGAGATCGCACTCGCGCTGGGCGTGGACAAAACCACCGCCCTCCGCCTGCGACAGGCGACCTTCGGGCACTTGTCGGGCGAGAGGTGACCGCCGCGGGCGAGATGGTGTCAGGCCGCAGGCTGAACCCGTTCACGCTGCCCTCGTCGACGACGTCCCGGTTCCTCATCCTGATCACCGCGACGATCGCCTGCTCCCTCTACCTTGCTCTTTTTCTGTTCGAGCTGCGGCTGCGCGTCGCCTATCTGCCCGAGCACATCCGGCACGCGGAGTGCCTGTCATCGCTGCGTTCCGGCGTGCGCTCGGTCGAACCGACCCTGCTCGTGGACAGGTACGGCGAGTGCACCGCGGGAGTGACGGCGGGCGAGGCACTCCTGCCGATCGGGTCGCTCGTCGTGCCCGCGCTGTTCGCCCTGCTGTTCTACGCGTTTCACCCGCTGTGGGCGTACCGCCGCGGCCTCATGGCCCTCGCGCAGGTGAGCGGCGGCGAAGCCCACGCGGACCTGGTACGCAGGTTCACCTCCATCGCCGAGGAGGAGGCTCCCGGCAAGAACGTCCGGTTGCTGGTGGATCCGGGAAGGGGAGAAGTCACCGGGCGCGCGCTCGGCCTGCCGCGACGCCACATCGTGGTGCTGAGCATGGGGCTTGTCCTCGCGCACGCGACGACGCCCGCCACTACCGAGGCGGTCCTGCGCCACGAACTGGCGCACATTCGCAACCGCGACGTCGGTATCGCGCACTTCACGGTGGCGATCTGGTGGTCGTTCCTGCTGACGGCCTGCGTGCCCGCGCTGGTCGCCACGGCGATCTGGGTTCCCGGCGGCCTGCTTCCGCAGTGCGCCAGGCTGGCGGCGATGACCCTGGTGCTGTGGCTGGCCAGGACCGCGGTGCTTCGCGCCCGCGAGCACCACGCGGACGTCAGGGCGGGCGACACCGCCGAACGGCAGGAGACGATGGCCGCGGCGATCGAGACCGCCTCGTCGAACCGGCACTACCCGGGGCCGCTGCGCTTCTTCAGCAGCCATCCCGCCCTGCGGTATCGCCTGGCCGTACTGAACGAGCCGGGCAGGCTCCTGCGCCTGGACCAGTGGGAGATGTTCAGCGCGGGGTCGCTGGCGGGCCTGGGTTTCGCACCCGTCTACCACTCCTATTCCCAGCTCGACACCGAGGGGGTGATCGACGCCCGCTACTTCACGCCCGGGCTCATGTTCGGGCTGCTCATCTCAGGCGTCCTCGTCGTGGCCGTCTGGAGGGCGAGCACCGGGCGGCTCGCGGGACATGGTTCGCGGATGAGTCTGTGGTGGGCCTCGGCCAGCTTCACGGTGGGCGTCATCGCTGGCCAGTACGCGGCAATGATCCGCGCGGAGGTGTGGATCTGGACCCTCGCCTTCGCGAACCCGCTGGTCGGACTCACCTACTGTCTCGTGCTTCTGCTGATCATCAGGGCATTCCTCTCCTGGGCCAGGGCCTGCTCCTCGGCCTGGCTGGCCGGCTCCACCCGCCCTCGGACGATCACCCTGGCGGCCGTGGCGGTGTCGGCGGTGGTGATCGGCCCGTGGCTGGGTTTCTGGTTCTACGGCATCGCCATCGTCGTCCAGGCCGGTGTCACGTGGGACCTGCTGGTGGTGACACTGGTGACGATGCTCAGGTACACCCCACTGGTGCTCACCATCGCGCTGGCCTGCGCCTACCTTGTGGCGGCCGGGACGCGAGCGCGGCCGGCACCGGGGAGCGGCCTGCGGCTTCATCTCGACGACGACGATGCCGCGCCCGTCCCGATCCAGCGCCTGCCCGCCCAGCTTGTCCGGGCCTCCCTGCCGTTCGCCGTGGCCTGCTGCCTCATGGCGGTGGGCGGTTTCGCGCTGCAACCCATGCTCACCGCGGGCAGTAGGCAGGTGGGTACGGGTCAGTTCCTCGAAGCCGTCTACGTGACCATGGGCGTGGCCGTGGGCCTGCTGGCGCTGGCCGCGCTGGCGGCCGGGATCCTGGTCGGCGGCCGCGGCTCGGGAACGTGGGCGGTGGCTCATGCGGGGGTCATGCTCCTGACGGCGGCCGTACCGATGGCTCTGGTGATCCTCGGCCATGTCGCCGTGGCCGAATGCGGGTGGGAGCGGGCGGGCGCCTGCTTCGCGCAGGGCGCGCCGCTCCAGGTGACGATCGGCAACTACGCCACGCTCACGTACGCGTACGCGATCTACCCCTGTCTTCTGCTCGCCGGGTGCGGCAGCCTCATCAGTACCCGGAAGCGACCGTTGGGCCGGACGCGACCGCCCGTCCCCGAACCGCTTCGGGGACGGGCGGTCGTGGTGAGCGCGACGATCGTGATAACGCTCGCCTTGGCGGCCGGCGTCTACGGCGCCCTGCTGAACTGGCGGCTGACCGTCGGAGCCATCCCCGCGGCGCGCATGGCCTGGCAGCGGCCGGTCATTGAGGCGGCCAACCAGCCGATCAAGCCGGGTTTGGTTCCGCAGCTCGACGCCTGCCGCAACGCATTGCGCGTGTTCGCCAGCCCGGGAGTGCGCGACGCGCTCAACACCGACCAGCGCTACTACGTGCTGGCGGCCGGGCTCATCAACCATGTCGCCTCGTCCGACGACCCCGCCCTGCGGGCGATGGCCCAGGCCGGATACGTCTGGCTGGACAGGGGTCGCGCGGACATGGTCACCAAAGTGGTCAGCAGAGTGCTGCACTACTGCGTGCTCGTCGGGGGCGAACACCAGGTCGATCTGCAGGCGAGCTAGGCCAGGCACGCCCTGACGCCGTACCGGACGCCGGTGTTGAACGCGTTGATCCGTTCGGTGGCGCTGCCGTGATCGCGCGGGTTCGTCCACGGCGTGTCACCCGACAGACCCCGCAGCGTCGCCGCGATCTCCCGGTTGTCGCCCTGCTCCCACGTGAGCGTGCCGTCCCTCGATGCCCCCGCGAGTGCCGCCCCTCCCAGGCAGTCCGCCTGCAGCTCGACCTGCGGCACCAGATATCTGAACGGCATACGGTTCTGGACGGAGTGGCTCCATTCATGGGAGATGACCTGGTACACCAGCCCGTCGCCGTAGGTGTAGCTCATCCTCATCAGGTTGATGTCCCAGGCGATGAAATGCTGGGTCGTGCAGTAGGAGGCGTTGTAGGGCAGCGTCTTGTGCCCCGAGCACGCAGGCCGGTTCGGGTCGCGCCCGTCGTAGGAACCCAGGACGCGCGGCGGCGAATATCTCCCAGGGAAGTAATCCGACCAGTGATCCGACCAGAATCGATGGACCGCGTAGACGGCCGTCGCGATGTCCTGCTGGAGGCTGTCGACTTTAACCGCCGCCTCGGCTCCGCCCACTCCTCCTCCCCCTCCGATCCACGTGACGGCGAGAATGGTCACCACGGCCAGTCGTAAACGCGCTGACATGGAGCCCCCATTTGTTGGTCGTTCGCTTCCGGCAGGCTCCGAACGATAAACGCGCGCATTCGCCGTGAATAGTCACCGCTACCGAGATATCACCGTCGCCCTCGCAGACGGGTGAGCGTCAAAGGAAATGCCATTGGACTCTCGGGGCGCGTTCTTTGGTGGCCGCCGTGCGGTGACTCAGGCCTGCCGGGGGGAACGGATCAGCAGGGTGGCCAGTACTTCGTCTGGGCCGACGGTGCCGTAGATGTGCGGGACGTCGGCCTGCCAGGAGATGTGCTCGCCTGGCGCAGCCAGCAGGGGCGCGTCGGCCGGGCCGGCGCGCAGCACACCCGCGTGGACCGTGACGTGTTCGGTCACGCCCGGGGCGTGGGATGGCGAGTGTTGCACGATGCCGGGACGGACGCGCATGCGCAGCAACTCGAACGTCGCGGTCGTCTCCTCGAAGACCTCCAGCAGAGTGGCCGTCACGGCGGCGCCGGGCACCTGGATGGCCTCTGTGGGCGATGCGCCGGGCTCCAGAACCAGGGCCGTCAACGGTACGCCCAAGGCTCCTGCCACCGCGTAGAGCGTCTCCAGCGTCGGGTTGCGGGTGCCCAGTTCCAGGCCGGACAGGGTGGCCTTGCCGATGCCGGCGCTGCGGGCCAGCGCCGACAGGGAGATGCCGCGGGCCTCCCGCAATCGCCGCAGCCTGCTCCCGATATCCGTGTCACGGCCGTCCACCCGGCAATCCTTGCATTCCACCGCCGGACTTGTCCCGCGGTGGCCACGTGGCTATGGTTCGTTCCGTAAACGGAACGATTGCGAGGCCGAGGGGGTTGGCGTGCGGGTGCAGGCTGTCATGGCGGGGCTGGTCAGCGCGGTGGTCGGCTACGCCAGTTCGTTCACCGTCGTGCTCGCCGGGCTGCGTGCCGTCGGGGCGACGCCGGGGCAGGCCGCGTCCGGGCTGCTCGCCCTCTGCTGCGGCATCGGGGCGGTGGCGCTCTTCCTCGGGCTGTGGTACCGCATGCCGATCAGCATCGCCTGGTCGACCCCTGGCGCGGCGCTGCTGGTGGCGACCGGTCCGGTGCCCGGCGGCTTCCCGGCCGCGGTCGGCGCGTTCATCGTCTGCGCCGCGCTCATCGTCCTCGCCGGCCTGTCGCCCTGGCCGGCCCGGTTGATCGCCGCCATCCCGCGTCCGATCGCCGGCGCCATGCTGGCGGGCGTCATCCTCAGCCTGTGCACCGCACCGGTCCGTGCCGTCGTCGACATCCCGCTGTTGGCCGTGCCCGTCGTCCTGACCTGGGCGGTGTTGCAGCGGTACCTACGGCAGTGGGCAGTTCCGGGCGCGCTCGTCGTGGCGATCATCGCCATCGCGGTGCACGGACCCGGCACCGGCCTGTCCGGCGCGGCGCTGCGGCCCGCGCTCGAGCTGCTCACCCCGACGCTGAACCCGTCCGTAGTGGTGAGCATCGCCATCCCGCTGTTTCTCGTCACCATGGCCGCGCAGAACGTCCCCGGCATGGCGGTCATGGCGACATACGGGTACACGCCGCCCCTGCGCCCGGTCCTCGTCGCGACCGGCCTGGCGAGCGCGGCGGCGGCGCCGTTCGGCGGTCACGCCGTCAACCTGGCCGCGATCACCGCAGCGCTGACCGCCGGCCCGGACACCCACCCTGACCCCGGCCGCCGGTGGATCGCGACGGTGGCCCTCGGCGCCGGGCAACTGACCCTCGGCCTCGGCGCCGGCCTGGCCATGGCTCTCGTGCTGCTGTCCCCACCCGTGCTGGTCACCGCGGTGGCCGGCCTCGCGCTGCTGTCGGCGCTCGGCTCGTCGCTGGCCGGCGCGGTGACCGAGCCGGAGGGACGGGAGGCCGCGGTGGTCACTTTCGTGGTCACCGCGTCGGGGATGACGATCCTGAGCATCGGCGCGGCGTTCTGGGGCCTGGTCGCGGGCGGCCTGACCGCACTCCTGCTGCACAGGCGACCACCGTTGGAACAGCGATCGCCATCCACGGCGGAAACTGGGGCGGAACATCCCGAGGGCCGGGTGGCTGGTATGTCGGCCGTCGTAGCGGAAGTGGTGGTGCCCTCCGGGGTGGCTGAGCATCGAAACATCCCCGCCCGGTAGACGGCATGCCCTGGCCCGCCAACGCCTTCTTCGTGACAATCACGCAAGACAACCCGTAACCCACCTTTGAGGAGGGGGCATCCCGCCGGATACCCCCTCTTTCCCGAGAGGCGGCCATGCAGTCACCGACCTACCTGCACGACCTTCTGGCCTCGACCCTCTTCACCGAGGGGCTCGACGGCGAGATGGATCTGTGGGCGCTGGGATTCAGCGCCGTCTGGATCAAAGGCGTGGACCTCGACGCCCTCGCCTCGATCTACCAGCTGGACCTCTCCACCCGCACCCCGTGCCATTTGAGTGACATCCTCGACCAGAACATCGACGATGGATCCCGCTTGGTCGCCGAGGTCGGAGACTGGGTCAGCATTGTGCCCGCATCCGCCGACCGCGAGCGCCTGGTGTCCATCACCGCGGGCGGCCGCGAGGCCTTCGGCCTCAGCATGGACATCAGCAACAGAACCTATTTCCACTATGTCCGCGGCGGGCGTCTGGTGACCTCCTTCAGTCCCACCTGGCCGGAGTCACGTTTCGGCGACGACCCGCACGCGCTCGATCACCTGATGGACGGGCTGCGCTTCCAGATCAGCGCGGACGACGTCTTCGACGATCGCGTGGACCGGGAGGAGAGCGTCAGCTCGGCCTTGACCCTGATCGGACGCTTCACGGGAACCGACATCGCCACCGACTGGTTCGAGGCGCAGCACTCCTGCATCAGACCCACCTCCTGACGGCCCACGCTCAGCCCGTGTGGCACGTCGCCGGCCTGCCGACCGACGCGCCGGCGGGCTGTCTATTCCCGGCGGTCCCGGCGGTCACACAGGGCCGCCTCACCGTGGGCGAGCAGCCGATCCAGCACGTGCGCAGCGGGTTCGGCCCGGCCGCAACAGGGGCAGATCGATGCCAACGGCGAGCACGTAGCCGACCTGCTGCTGGTGGCAGAAGGTGTGCGGGCCGGATCGCGGCCGTAGTCGGCGCACCGGTAGCAGATGAGCACGGACCATATCTGCGTCTGAAGTGCAGATACAGGCGTTCGTCCTCCTCCGGTGGCCAAATAGGCGGGACACACGTTGACGTGCTCCTGCGCATCTATGCCAAATGCATCGTCGGCCAAGACGAGGCCGCCAGGCGAAGGATCGCCGACGCCCTCGCCGAGTAGAGGTGGGACGAGCATGTCCGACCAGCGTGTTCGTGATCTTCGCGGGCGCGCTAGTCGTGTTTCAGCATTCATGTGCACTCGTCTGACGTGTCGCGGAGACCGTCAGGGCCGAGGAGCGCGACCATAACGCCGGTAGGCAGCGGATACCTGAGACACCCAGAAGTCCGTTTTGACGTTTCGAGACGCACGATGCGGCAACAGCTCCTTCTCCGTTGCCAGGTGATAGAAGCCGGGACCGGCATCGTTGACGTCGAGGTATTGGACCAGCGCAGAGATCATGAACCCAACCTCCGGCAGGTTCTTCTCCACGATCAGCCCCAGCAGATGCCCCATTGCCGCCCGTTCGTCCTGCCGCGAGAAATCAAACTCTCGCAAACCTGTCCGCCGAGCAAGCACCGCATTCAACTCCGTGTAAGTAGTGGTCCGCTCCAATCGCGCCTGCTCGATCAGGAACTCCAACCCCTTCTCGACCAGTAGATCCCACGTCTCCCCGTCCCTACCGAACATCAACAGCAAGCCACCTCCACGGGGCCCTAGCGAAGTCATCACGACAGACATCAGTCTGAAGGACATCACCGGAAACGCGCAGAGAAACAGCCTGTCTGCCAGGTGGCGCGACGGCGACCACAGTGTCAACGACGGCTGAATCTGGACCCCCTGGCGTCGTCTGAATTTTGACCCCTTGATGTGCTTGATTGTTATTGGTCGTTGGTGTGGCCAGCTG
>NZ_JBEZYD010000069.1:0-36792 GCF_040638335.1 Nonomuraea sp. NPDC026600 | reverse complement strand
GGTCAAACGTCCCGCTGACGTCAGCATCACCCACGCCAGCCCGCCAACGATCAAACTCGAAGAACTCCCATCAGCGGCTTAACTTAACGGCATTGTGTCTAGATCCGCTGGAGGCGCCCACGACCTCACATGCCAGTCCATGCGGGCGACATATCTGCGTGGGGCGACGCTGGTCGCGACCGGCCGAAGAGCCGCAGCGCGGCCAGCGACCGCCCGACGCGCGGCAGGCCGCGGAGGCGGGCTGCCCTTGATGACGTGTAGATAAGTTGCTTTCTGCGCTGTCCACAGGTGTGTCCTGTCTCGCTTGATGGTTGACACTCTGGCCTCGCTTGATGCTTGACACCTTGATCGTCTTCTGTGCCTGCTCGTGGCGTTATCGGCGCTTCGGGGGAGGCTCAGGTGGCATTGGTGGAGTTGAGCGTCGTGGAACAGCGCTATCACGCGGTGATCGAGGTGTTGTCGGGAGCGAAGGTCACCGACGTGGCCGACCGGTATGGGATCTCGCGGCAGTCGGTGCATACCTGGGTTCGCCGGTATCAGGACGGCGGCCTGGCCGCGCTGGCCGATCGGTCGCATCGACCGAAGGCGCATCCGATGCAGACCCCGGCCGCGATCGAGGCGTTGATCTGTGAGCTGCGGCGCGCTCATCCGCGGTGGGGACCACGAACCCTGTTGTGGGAACTCGGACGACGCAAGGTGGAACCGCTGCCGTCGCGGGCGAGCATCTACCGGGTGCTGGTGCGCAACAACCTGATCAACCCGGTGACGCGGCGGCGTAAGCGCGAAGATTACCGCCGCTGGGAACGGCCCGAGCCGATGCAGCTGTGGCAGATGGACATCATGGGCGGGCTGCTGCTGGCCGACGGCAGCGAAGCCAAGCTGATCACCGGGGTGGACGATCATTCCCGGTTCTGCGTGATCGCCTCGGTGGTGGCCCGCTCGACCGGGCGGATGGTGTGCGCCGCGTTCGCCGCAGCGATGCGCGCCTACGGGGTGCCGCTGGAGATACTGACCGACAACGGCAAACAGTTCACCGGCCGCTTCGGCGGACCGAAGGCAGGCGAGGTGCTGTTCGAGCGCATCTGCCGACAGAACGGCATCACACTGCGTCACACCCCGCCGCGCACCCCGACCACCACCGGGAAGATCGAACGCTTCCATCAAAGCGTGCGCCGCGAACTGCTGACCGAGGCGCTGCCCTTCGCCTCGCTCGAGGCCGCCCAGGCCGAGATCGACGCGTTCGCCGAGCACTACAACACCGCCCGCCCGCATCAGGCGCTGGACATGGCCTTCCCCGCCGACCGGTTCTTCGCCGAGCGCAGCCCCGGCCAGCACCGGGCCGAGCAGGAACTACCGCTGCACCTGCCCGCCGGCCTGACCACGGTGCCCGCTCCCGCTGCCGACGTTGCTCCTGGCGTTGCTCCTGAGGCCCCTCCCGCCGCCGCACTGCCAGATCTCCCGGTCCCGTCCACCGCCCAACCTGACCAGCCTCCACGGCCCCAGCCCGTCCTGACGGCACCGGTCGATCCCCTGACGCGCCAGGCGATCGAGGTCGATCGGATCGTCCCGGAGTCGGGGAACCTGTCGATCGGTGGCCAGCAGGTCTGGCTCGGCCCCGACCGGGCGGGCATGCCGATCACCTTGTGGATCAGCACCCGGCGGCTGCACGTGTTCACCACCGGCGGTGGCCGGCTCAAGAGCGTGGCCTCCCGGCTGACCGTCAAGGACCTGGCCGCACTCCTCGCCTCGGGACAGGCCCGCCCGGCACCGGCCGATCCCGTCCCCGAGCCCGCGATCGAGGCGAGCGCCGTCGAGGTGGATCGGCAGGTCAGCTCGATCGGCACCATCAGCCTGGCCGGCCGGGCCCTGTGCATCGGCGCCCACCTGGCCGGCCGCCGCGTCATCGTGCGCCTGGACGGCATCACCGCCCGCGTCATGGACGAGCAACGCCTGCTGCTGCGCGCCGTGCCCTGCCCGCTCCCGCTCGCCGAATGCGTCACCCTGCGCAACGCCCGCCCCGCCGGACCACCGCCCGGCGCTTCGACCGAGCCCGTCACCGTCCAGCGGGTGGTCTGCAGCCGCGGACACTTCCAGATCGTCGGCCAGAAGATCCAGGTCGGCCGGATCCACGCCCGCAAGATCCTGGACGTGACCGTGGACGACACCCACATCACCGTGCACGACAACGGCGAACCCATCCGCGTCGTGCCCCGAACCACCACCCAGGAGATCACCCGAATCAAGTCCCAGGCGCATACTAAGAAGAGAAAGATCGGCTAGGAGTGTCAAGCATCATCCGATGCCAAAGCGTCAAGCATCAAGTGAGACCAGACACGCTGTCCACAGGTGGCTTAGGGCAAATGGCGGTAGGACACGGCGGTGGTCCAGATGTGTTCGAAGCTGGTGAGGTAGGTGGCTGCAGGTCCTCGGTCATCGGTGTGGCGTAGGTGAATTACGGGTGCGTTGGCTGCTGTTGTGCCGTAGGCGTGGGCATTGACGAGAAGCTGATCGTCCGCACGGTAGATGGAGTTGTAGAGCACTGTGCGGTGAATTCGGATCTTGACACCTTGAACGCCATGCAGCGTTCGGTACAGGGTGAGCGCGTTCTTGACCCTTGCTGCCATCACCGTGGCCCCGATCCCTTCGTCGGCTCCGCGTGTGGCCACTTCCGGTCCTTCGGGGTCGCCAAGGAGGATGCGGACCTCGACGCCGACCTGGGCGCGGGTGGTGATGATGTCGAGGAGTCCGCGGTCTTCGGCGAGGAAGAGTGCGCTGTAGGCGAGGATGCCGATCTCCTCGTTGGCTCCGTTGAAGAGGTTGCGCCAGACAGGCTGAGGTATGGCCCAGCGGTGTGGGTAGATCGCTTGTACGCCGTCGGCGAGTGCTTGGTGACGTGGCGCGATCTCGGGCCAGAGGTCCGCTTCGTCGACGTGGAGGAGGTCGGCGACGGCCCAGCGGTGGCGTGGGTAGGGGATGCGGCCTTGGAGCCATCGGCTAACGGTCTTGGGGTCGACGGCCAGGGCGGCGGCGACGTCGGTGGCGTTCAGTCGGGCGGTGGCCAGTGCGTAGCAGAGGTTGTCGTTCATGGGACCGGCCTGCTCCTCTCGCAAGATGACCCTGCCCTGCGACGTTAACATCAGACGTCCCTAGACGTCCCCGAGTTGCGGTGTTCTCGCCCCCGACTGCGGGGCGAATCTCGACGCACACGACGAACTCCGTACGGACGTCAGGGAGGACGAAGGTGCAGACGAGCAAGACCATCAAGGAGCAGCAGCGGGCCTACGCGGAGCGGCTGCTGACCGCGCTCGGCGAGCAGCTCACCGGCCGGGGTGTCACGACCGTGCTCATCGTCGCGCCAGACGGGCGCCCAGCCCAGGATGTGACCGACAGCCGGTGCCGGATGCGGCGGGTGTTTGTGCACCTGCCGTTCTGCTGGTTCTACTGGGGCGACCAGGACGACGAGCGGGTGTCGTTCCTCCAGATGGCCGGCGCCGTGGACCGGATCGAGCGGGCCGTTCGGGAGGGGTGGCGTGAGGGCGAGCAGGGTGACCTTAGCGTCGATCTGAACAAGATCCTCGATGCCTACCGCGGCTGACCCGGTGGTCACGGGCCGATGGGTGACCGGTGGTCGGGTCTACCCGCAGATCGCCGACCGGCTGCGCGAGCGGATCCGGTCGGGCGAGTTCGGGCCGGGCAGTGTGCTGCCGTCTGAGGCGGAGCTGTGCCGGACCTTTGGGGTCGCGCGCAACACGGCCCGGCGTGCCTTGGCGATCCTGGAGGACGAAGGGCTCCTGGTCACCGTCCCGTCCAAGGGCCGCGTGGTGCCCGGGGAGAGTACGGCGGTCCCGTACCGCTATCAGGTGATCGCCGGAGAGTTGCGCGAGCAGATCGAACGCGGTGACCTCGCCCCCGGTGCCGCGCTGCCCAGCGAGGCCGAGCTACGGCGACGCTTCGCGGCCTCGCGCAACACGGTGCGGCAGGCGCTGTCCGTCCTGGAACGCGAAGGGATGGTTGTGGCCGAGCACGGGCGTGGGCGCTTCGTCCGGCTCTGATTCGTCCGGCGCTGAAACGCGAGGATGGGAAGACGTCCAGGGACGTCTAGGCTCGCCCTCTGGATTCCCGCATGTGCTTGATGCCTATCGTGAACGACGTGGGACATATCGAGTGGGCGTACGGCCTGGCCAAAGACCTGCTGCAGACGGCGTTGCCCCGGCGCTGGGCGCATACCCAGGCAGTCGCCGAGCGGGCCGAGACCCTGACCTCGATTCTCGGCGCGGACACCAACACCCTGATCGCCGCCTGTCTGCTGCATGACATCGGTTACGCCCCGGACTTGGTCGACACCGGCATGCACCAGCTCGATGGCGCCCGCTACCTGCGCGACACGGCCGAGGCCGACGACCGGCTGTGCCGCCTGGTGGCCTACCACTCGTGCGCGGACAACGAAGCCCGGCAACGTGACCTGTTCGACGTCCTGGCCAAGGAGTTCGACCAGGAACGGCCCGATCTGACCAAGGCGCTGACCTACTGCGACATGACCACCGACCCGGACGGCCGGCACCTGGACGTGCGCGACCGGCTGGCGGAGATCCACTCCCGCTACGGGGCCGACCATGTCGTCAGCCGGTCGATCGCCGCCGCCACGCCCTGCATCGTGTCATCGGTCCGCGCAGTGGAGGCCGCGCTATCCGATGTAGGGCAGATCGGCATCGGATAGGTAGTGCTCGATCCGCATCCGCATCGAGGCTGCCATCGGCAACGATGCGACCTCATCGCGGGGCACCCACCGCACCTCACGAGATTCCGTGCTCGGGGCCGGGAAACCGGAGATCACGCGGCCGGTCAAGACGATGGAGAACTCCTGACGGGCCTCGCCGTTGGAGGTGTAGAGGATCACGTGTCCGGGATCGGTGTAGGTGCCGACCAGGCCGGTGATCTCACACCGGATGCCGGTCTCCTCCAGCGTCTCCCGTACTGCGGCCTGAGGCAGCGACTCGCCCAGGTCGATGGCCCCACCGGGCACAGCCCAGTTGTCGTTGTCGGAGCGCTGGATCATCAGCACTTCGCCGCGCTCGTTGGTGACGATGACGTTCACCGACGGGACCAGGCTGTTGGCCGCGGGCGCGTCGGGGTCGTGATGGAAGTCGATCCGCCGGGCCATGCTTCAGGACTCTACCGGCCTAGCCTGCGCCCATACCTTTTCGTAGCTCTCGGCGTAGGTCGCCACCATGTCCCCTCCGGCCACCCGGCGCAGATGCAGGACCGGCGCGTTGCCGGCGCGGGTGCCGTACACGTGCGTGTTGATCAGGTACTCGTCGTCGGCGCGGTAGATCGAGTTGTACAGCACCGTGTGGTGCAACCTGATCTCGACGTTGTCCAGGCCGGTGATCGGCCGGTAGAAGACCAGAGCGCTGCGGATCTGCGCGGCCATGCTCTCCCCCACGCCTTCGTCGCTCCCCCGCTGGGCGACCTCGGCGGAGTCGGGATCGCCGAGCAGGACGCGCACCTTCACCCCGGCGCGAGCCTTGTCGGCGAACAGACGCACCATGCCCCCGTCATCGGCGAGGAACAAGCCGCTGTAGACCAGCACGCCGATCTCCTGGGACGCCGACGAGAACAGCCGTCCCCAGATGTCCCGGGGTACGGCCCAGCGGTGCGGATAGATCGCGATGACCTCGCTCCCCGACGCTGCGGCGACCTGCTCACGCGTGAGCGCGTCCGGCCACAGGTACGCCTCGTCCACACCCAGGTAAGAAGCCGCAGCAAACCGGTGCTTTCGGTACGGCTCACGCCCCTTGGTGACCCACCGCTCAACGGTCTTGGGGTCGACCTCGATCGCCTCGGCCAGATCGGCGATGTTCACGCCTTTCTGCAGAAGGGCCGCACGTAGCCGTTCGTTCGCCATCTCACCCGCTCCGTGGGACGTCCGGGGACCTGGCCATCGTAGGCCGGACGTCTTGAACATGTCCGGTCGTGTAGTGATCTCGTCCTGACTCTCCGTCGCATTCTCGGTTCGCAAGCAAGAACAGCGACCGGAAGGAGAGGTGATCACATGACCGACGAGATCTACCCCGACCCCACCTGCGAGTGCGGCGCATGCCCGGAGGAAGGCCAGACCCGGTGCCGCAAGTGCCTGGCTCGTGAGCGCTGGGTCAAGAGGCGGACGGGCAAGCGGAAGAACGGCCGGCAGCGCGGCGAGACCCGCCGTCCCCCGCGCGCCCCTCGCGGCCTCGTCGCGGCGGGGGTGACCTGGACGTGATTGCGCTGATCATCGCCGGTCTACTCGGCGTCACGCTGCTGGTGGGCTACATCACGGTCCTGATCGGCATCCGCCGCGAGGACAAGGCGCTGAGCCTGCGGCAGCGCCCTGACGGGGTGTCGGCGTCGCTGGCCCGGAAGGTTACCGGCTGCTACGTCCGGAACGGCGTGTCGTGGACGTAGCCAACTGCTCCTCGACCCGCGCGAGCCGTACCGACAGATCTTGCACGGCGGAGCGCAGCTCGGCCACCTCACCCGCCACGTCCCCCTCGGCGGCGGGCGCCTCGTCGGGGTCGCTGACGAAGACGCCCTTGCCCTGCTGCCCGATCACCAGGCCCTCGTTACGCAGGATGCCGACGGCCATCTTCACCACCGACAGCGACGCGTCGTACTGCTCGGCGAGCTGGGCCGTGGACGGCAGCGGAGTTCCGGGCGCGAGGGAGCCGCCGCGGATCTGCGCGCGCAGATCGTCGGCGATCTGGAGATAGCCGGCCCGCCCGGTGTGCTTGACCATCACCGTCCATCTCATCACACCAAGTCGGCCACGCCAACATTGACAACCGAGCCAACTAGGTTAACTATGTTGGCTAAGACGAATAAGGAGGTCACCGCTCATGCGTTCCGTCCCGATCCCCGTGGATGTCAGCAAGCTCGCCATCACCTGCGTCAAGGCCCCGCGCCCGCGCGTCCTCAACCGCGACACCGGCGAGATCAAGACCGACAAGAACGGCAACACCGTCTATGAGGTCACCGTGTCGGTCGAAGACGAGTTCGGCCGGATCGAACTCGTCAAGATCGGCACCACCGGAGAGCCGCCCATCACCACCGGCGACCAGGTCACCGCAGTTGGCCTGCTCGGCTACGTGTGGGAGATCGCCGGCCGGTGGGGCATCGCCTACCGCGCCTCGGCCCTGCTGCCCGTGCGGGAGGCAGCCGATGTCTGACGCGCACGTCCTGCTCGCAGTCCTGGCCGCCACGGCGGCCGGGCTGTGGGCCTGGCGCCGCCTGCACTACCCGTCCTTCTGGCTCGCGCTCGGCTTCCCGCTCACCGCCGCCTCGGTCCGCGCGTCCTGGCGGCGGGTCGCGCTCGGCTGCGGCCTGACCAAGAAGCGGCAGCGTTGGTGGTTCACCACCGTGCCCGGCGCGATCGCCTCCACCGGCCTGGTCAAGGTCCGCCGTCGCTTCCAGCGGGTCGCTGTCGACACCAAACCCTTCATGTGGCTACCGCTGCCGACCCGGTACGGCTGGCGCGTCACCCTGCACACCCTGGAAGGCCAGACACCCGGCGACTACGCCGACGCCGCCGAACGCCTCGCCCACTCCTGGGGCGTGCACGCCGTCCGGGTCTCCTCGCCTCGGCCCGGCCGGGTCGTGCTGATGGCGACCATGCGTGACCCGCTGGTCAAGGTCGACGAGCTGCCGCCGTCGCCGGACCTGCTCAAGGTGACCGTGGGGCGTCTGGAGACCGGCCGACCCTGGGTAATCGACTTCCGGACAGTGCCGCACTGGCTGAACGCGGGCGCCACCCAGTCCGGCAAGTCCAACCTCGCCAACGCACTCATCGTCGGCCTGGCCCCACAGCCCGTGGCGCTGGTCGGCTTCGACCTCAAGGGCGGCGTCGAGTTCACCCCCTACGCGCCGCGCCTGTCGGCGCTGGCCACCAACCGCGCCGAGTCGGTCACGCTGCTGTGCGACCTCGTCGGCCTGATGATCGACCGGATGGGCCTGTGCCGTCAGGCTGCTGCCCGCAACATCTGGCAACTCCCGCCCGCCCTGCGCCCAGTGCCGGTCGTGGTCCTGGTCGACGAGCTGGCCGAGCTCTACCTGATGGCCGACAAGTCCGAGAAAGACGAGATCGCCAAGACCTCGACCGCGCTGCTGCGGGTCGCCCAGCTCGGCCGGGCGTTCGGCATCTACCTGTTCTGCTGCGGCCAACGCATCGGCTCCGACCTCGGACCCGGCGTCACCGCCCTACGCGCCCAGTGCTCCGGACGGATCTGCCACCGGGTCAACGATCCCGAGACCGCGACCATGACCCTCGGCGACCTCGACCCGGCCGCCCTCGCATCGGCCCGCGCTATCGCCGCCGAAACACCCGGCGTCGCCATCGTCGCCGGCCAAGACGGCCAGTGGTACCGCGCCCGCTCCTTCTACGTCACCGAGGCCACCGCCGAACACGCCGCCCGCACCCACGCCCCCCTCGCCCCGTCCTGGGACGACATCACCGCCCACCTACCCGAACCCGCCAACGCCTGACCACAGCAAAGGAGGGTGCGACGATGCGACGCTTGGCCTGCTGGCTGCTCGACACCGGCCCGGTCCTCGTCCTGGCCGCCATCGCGGGTGCCGGATCGTTCACCCACATCCGCGAAACCGCCACCGAGCACGGCCAGACCGGCTGGATGGCCTGGGCCGTAGCCATCTGCGTCGACCTGACCTGCGTCATGGCCGCCCGCGAACGCCAACGCGACAAGAAGACCGGCAAGAACCGGCGCGGCCCCATCTCCTGGCCCGTCCTCGTCCTGACCGGCGGCATCGTCCTGTCCCTGGCCGCCAACCTGCAACAGGCCGCCCCGACCGCTTGGGGCTGGATCACCGCCGCCACCCCCGCCGCAGCGTTCCTCATCGCCATCTCGATGCTTGAACGTCGCGCCGCTCGTCCTCGTCCCGAACCGTCCGCGGCTTCGGCGTCGTCGTCCTCGCCCGTCCTCGCTTCGTATCCGGTCCCCGAACTCGTCCCGCACGACGACTCGGCCGAGGACGACAGACAGGACGACCAGGACGGCGACCTCGCCCCCGCACTCGTCGACTACGCCCGCCGCGTCGCCGACGAACACCACACCAAACACGGCAGGCCGATCACCCGCGACGCCCTGCGCGCCCACCTGGGCGTGTCCAACCAGCTCGCCTCCGATCTGCTCCGCACCCTGCGAACCGCCTGACCAGAAGGGAGACCTCTGCCCATGACCAGCGACCACCACAGGGCCCTCATCAACGGACTACTCGACCTGGCCGCCTTCCTGGAGGACCACCCCGACCTGCCCGTGTCCCCGAGCCTCACCCTGCACCACTTCTCACGCCAGGACAGCGACGCCGACCAGTGCGCCGAGATCGACCAGATCGCCGCCCGCGTCGGCTCCCCCATCGACTACGAAGACTCCCCCTACGGCCACTACGCCACCTCCGTCTTCTTCGGCCCCGTCGAGTACCGAGCCGTGGCCATCTCCGCCGCAGCCCGCGCCCGCCATGTCGCCGAAACCAGTTATCACGGCTGCATTCAGCCCGACCCGGCACCCGCCGCCTGACCAGGGGAGACGATCATGCGCATTCGCCTCGAAGGAACCCGCACCGAAGTCATCGACGCTCTGCTCCACCTGCGCCTGTACTTCACCGTCATCGCCGCTTCACGGCTCTACCCCAACCGCGCCAATCCCTGCTACTGGCGCATCTACCTCACCACCACGCCGCGCGAAAGGGGGTGACCGGCCTTGATCGAAGTGGTCCGTTACCACTGCTGCACCTGCAACGGGAGCGGCCTCGACAACGACCGCGACCGCTGCCGCGACTGCGACGGCACCGGCATCGACAACCACGGCGCCTAGCGCAGCGCCCCCGGCCTGGCCGTACATCCGCCAAGACACACGCCAGGTCGGGGGCCATCCCTCCACCCGAACGAGCGAAAGGAGGTCTCCATCTTGCCCACAACCCACGCCACCGCGCACGCAAAAGCGGGCATGATCGCCCGGCTCAACCACCCCGACTACGACCGCTGGGCCGCTCAAATCCACCGCGCCGGAGGCTGCCGACAGCCCATCCACCTACGCGGCAAGGTCGAACATTGGGACCGCGCCACCGGCGGGCTCCTGCACCGCTACACCACTCGCACCGAGCCCGACGGCGTGCTGCGGGTGCCGTGCAAGACCCGCCGCGCCTCCCGCTGCCCCGCCTGCGCCGAGACCTACCGCTCCGACACCTACCACCTCATCCGCGCCGGCCTCATCGGCGGCAAAGGCGTCCCCGAGACCGTCACCACCCACCCGACGCTCTTCGTCACCCTGACCGCCCCGTCCTTCGGAACCGTCCACGCCCGCAAGGACAAGAACGGCAAGGTCCTGCCCTGCCACGCCCGCCGCAACGCCGAGACCTGCCCACACGGCCGCGTCATGGCCTGCACAGAACGACACCACACAGACGATCCCCGCCTCGGCGAACCGCTCTGCCCCGACTGCTACGACTACACCGGCTCCGTCCTGTTCAACGCCCTGGCCCCACTGCTGTGGAAGCGCTTCGCCGACTCCCTCCGCCGCCACCTCGCCAAACTCGGCGGCCTGGCCCTCAAAGACCTCCGCCACCACCTGACCCTCTCCTTCGCCAAGGTCGCCGAATACCAGCGACGCGGCGTCGTCCACTTCCACGCCGTCATCCGCCTCGACGGCCCCACCGGCCCGGCATTTCTGCCCCCGGCCTGGGCCACCACCGACGCCCTGACCCAAGCCGTTCACCATGCGGCAAGAGCCGTCTCCGCCACCGTCCC
Source organism: Nonomuraea sp. NPDC026600 (assembly GCF_040638335.1). Lineage (NCBI taxonomy): Bacteria > Bacillati > Actinomycetota > Actinomycetes > Streptosporangiales > Streptosporangiaceae > Nonomuraea > Nonomuraea sp. NPDC026600. The sequence continues at coordinate 26,000 of NZ_JBEZYD010000069.1, read as the reverse complement.
AGCCCACGGCGATCAACCCGCACGAGTGCTGCGCTGGGGCAATCAGCTCGACATCCGCCCCATCACCCTCGACGGCGACCTCACCGAACAAGCCGTCGCCGGCTACATCTCCAAGTACGCCACCAAAGCCGCCGAATGCGTCGGCACCCTCGACCGCCGCATCAACCCCCTCGACAACCTGGAGTCCTTCAACCTGCGCGACCACGCCCGCCGCCTCATCACCACCTGCATGCACTTCGGCGCACTCGAAGAACTCGCCGAACTCCGGCTCATGGACTGGGCCCACATGCTCGGCTTCCGCGGCCACTTCTCCACCCGCTCCCGCCGCTACTCCACCACCCTCGGCGAACTCCGAGCAGCCAGAGAGCGCTTCGTTCACACCGAAGAGGTCACCCACGGACGCCTCCCCCTCTTCGACGAGGACACCGTCCTCGTGATCAGCGAATGGGAGTACGCAGGCAAAGGCCACTCCGCCGGAGACCAACTCCTCGCCGCCGCCCTCTCTGGAACGCAGTCAGGCGGCCTACATGACCTGTGAGCTGCTCACCGTCCAGCAGGCCATGGCCGCCCTGAAGGTCAGCCGCTGGACCCTCTACAACCTCATCCGCTCCGGCGAACTCGGCTCCGTCGTCGTCGGCGTCCGCTGCCGCCGCATCCCTGCAACTGCCCTCAACGACTACGTGACCTGGCTCTGCGAGGAGGCCGCCTGATGCCCACCAAGACCGCACTCGCCTCTCCTGAAGAGCCCAAGCGCCCCCGCCAAGGCCGCCGTACCCGCGCCAACAACGAGGGCTCGATCTTCCCCTACAAGAACGGCTGGGCAGGCTACGTCTGGGTCACCACGCCCGAGGGCAAGAAGACCCGCAAGTGGGCGTACGGCAAGACCCGCGAGGAGACCCACGAGAAGTGGCTCCAACTGCACGAGCAGTCCCGTAAGGGGCCAGTGCCGACGAAGAACCCCACCGTGGCGGTCTTCTTGTCCCGCTGGCTGGAAGAAGTGATCAAACCCAACCGGGAACCGACAACCTACGTCGCCTATGAGCCACTCGTCCGGCTCTACATCATCCCCGGCCTGGGCACGAAGCGCCTGGACAAGCTGACCGTCCGCGACGTACAGACCTGGCTGAACACCCTGCCCACCCTCTGCACCTGCTGCGATCAGAAGAAGGACCACAAACGGCCCGAACACAAGCGGCGGTGCTGCTCGCTCGGCAAGTGCTGCAAGGGCTACCCGTCCCGCAGCACCATCGCGGGCATCCGTCGCGTCCTACGCTCCGCCCTCGGCCATGCCCTGCGGGAGGAACTGACCTCGAAGAACGTCGCATCGCTCACCACACTGCCGAGCGCCAGCAAGACCAAGAAGAAGCGCCAGCACGCGGTATGGACGGTCGACGAGGCTCGCAAGTTCCTCGAACACCTACGAGAGGTCGACGACCCGCTCTACGCGGCCTACGTACTCATCCTCGTCCTGGGCTTGCGTCGTGGGGAAGTCCTCGGCCTGGCCTGGGACTGCGTAGACCTTGGCGGCGAACAGCTCTGGATCTCCCGCCAGCTCACCAGAGTCGGCGGCCAGCTTCTCCACCGCGAAACGACCAAGACCGACGACTCGACAGCATCCCTCCCCCTGTTCGGCCTCTGCGTCTCGGCGCTCCGGCACCGTCAGCGCGTCCAGGAAGAGGCATGCAAGGCAGCCGGAGACAGGTGGAACCCCTCAGACCTGACGTTCACCACCCGAACCGGCACACCGATCGAACCGCGGAACTTCAACCGCGCCTTCGAAACCCACTGCCGCAACGCGGGCGTCCCACGCATCCGCGTTCACGACACCCGCCACACCTGCGCCTCACTCCTGGCCGCCCTCGACGTCCACCCACGCGTGGCCATGCGCATCCTGCGTCACTCGCAGATCTCCATGACCATGGACGTCTACACCCAGATCCCGAGCCCCGAGACCCGTAAGGCGCTTGACCGGCTGGACCAAAGTCTCGACCGCTCAAACGGAGCGTAACTAATCTTGCGTCACCATAAAGACCCTTTGGGCTAACCCAAAGGGTCTTTATGCGTAAACGATCTCTTCTCGTAACCAAAGAGACATGCCGACCTGGCCACGGCAGCCATTTCGCCATTCGTTATTTGTGATTTAAAGAAATAGGGCTTCCGACAGGCGCTGGTCCCGCTTTCGTGTCGAACGCATCGGAGGACGTATGGCGCACCCGACAAATTGCGAAAGCGCCGAAGGGCACTCCTGCAGATGTGCGTGCGGCGGGGCGCAGCATGGCTGGACTGGCAGCCTCAAGCTGGCCCGCGACCCTTCTCCCACCGCTCGCCGGGAGGCGAGAGACCGCTGCAACGTCAGATGGACGAGAGCGCTACCTCCCAGTGGGCCACGAAAGCCCTCCAAGGCGAGACAAGCCGCCACAGACACCGCCAAAGTCGATCTCGCAGACTGGCTGTCCGAGAATCCCAAGACCATCGAAAACATCCAGAAAGTCGGCGACATCCTTGTCGACACTGTGATCAAAGAGCTGGATGAGAGGTTCGGCGGCAGTAATCCACGAGACGCCAGAAAACGACTCAATGATCACCTATGGTGCGATATCCTCGCGACCTCAGCCGAGGCTATCGAGAAGTTCTCGGAAGCTATAGACCAAATACCTGAGTACGTGACAACGGTCATCATGCAGTCTCGGGAAGCCGACCGTCGTGGGCTTCTTCCTGAAGCACTGGTGCGCGTTGCCGTACAAGCGGCGTGGGCTCCCATCAAGAAGATGATCAAACCTACCGGGATCGAGGAGCTCCAACGGACGTGCCGGATCCTCGCTGTCCTGATTTGCCCGGCCCCCGAGAAGCACAAGGCCGTACGAGACGGCGCCCTGCTTCCCTTGGCGAAAGAGGGGCTGCTGGAGACCAGCAAGGAGCGGCTGAAGCAGGTCTTCCCGGCAGACTGGGTCCGCCGCCTACAGGAGGGTCTTGGCGACGTGTGAGCAGGATTGCCGGCGGCTCGGAGGACACGACCTGCCGATGTCGTAGGAGACCATCTCCATGCGGCTGCGTAGCTGTACAACGCTGCTGTACGGCCACGAAAAAGGCCCTCCGGGATGATCCCAGAGGGCCTTTGACATGCTGTGCGGCCGGAGGTACTCGAAACCCCAACCTTCTGATCCGTAGTCTCGGGCAGGGGGTTTGCCTAGGTATGCGGGGGTTCGTTTCCCCTGGATACGGCGTGGTGTGGACTCCGGCGAACGGGGGTGGACTCCCGCCGGTTGCTACAGCCACTGCTACAGCGGGAGCTACAGCGGATTCGCCCTTTCACCAGGGAAAGAGTGCCATTCCAGCCGTCGCCGCGAATGCCCCCACAAGCCACCGAGGGGCGCGGAGACGGGCTCAGAGAGTCTTCTCAGCCTCAGCCTTCACGTGTGCGCTTCGGCGGCTTCCCAGCGGCCCACAGGGCCTCATGGGTCCCTTGAAGCCCTTCGGCATCACCGCTCCCCCTCCGCAGCGGCTGACCTCGCGCGTACGCGCGTAGAGGTGGCCGGAAAAGTCCGGAAACCCCGGAAGTCAACCCTCAACGGACGACCTCGCTGGCCCCGGCCAGTGCAGCAAGGCGGCCGAGGCTCGGTGACCCAATCACCGAACCCCGGCCTACGACCCAGCAACCTGATCAACCCAGGAGCCAGGCCATGAGCCACCCTTCCACACCCCTGATCGCTGCGGGAGCGAACCACATTGACGCGGTTCCGCCCGAGCGTGCCCATCGCTTCTCCATCAACCCGTTCCGCGCCCGCAGCGCTGCCGTCGTGCCGGTTACTGCGCACTCGACCGGCACCGGCACGGGCCGCCTCGGAGACCGGGTAATCCTCGGCTTCGCGGTAGCCGTTCTCCTAGCCGTCGCCGCTGCTGCGGCCTACGTCTCGTACCACCACTTCTACGGCCTGGCGATCGTTCTCGGAGAGCGGCACGACATGGCCGTGCTCTACCCGGCGATGTCCGACGGCGTGATCGTGATGGCCTCGCTGGTGATGGTCTACTGCTCGCGCCGCAAGATCCGTGTGCCAGTTCTGGCGTGGGTCGCGCTCAGCCTCGGAGGCGCCGTCACCCTCGCGGCGAACGTGGCGCACGGCTGGTCCGGGGGACTCGGATCGCGCCTGGTCAGCGCCCTGGCACCATTGGCGTTCGCTTGCGCCTACGAACTCCTCATGTGGATCGTGCGGAACACCCGAGGCCCTGCCACCGAGGTGCCTGCGGAAGAGCACGCGTGCCAGCCCGCCGAGACCCTCGTCGAGATGGAACGCGTAGTGCCGGTGCTGCCTAGCGACCGGTACGAGGCGGCACGGCTCACCTACCTGGACAGCCTCACCGAGGGCAAGCAGCGAGTCGGCCGCCGACCGCTCATGAGCCGGTGGGGACTGGAGCAGCGCGAGGCCGAGGAGATCATCGCCGAGGTGGACAAGGAGCGATCCCAGGCCCCCGAGCCGGACGCCTCGGAGACGACCGACGCAGTGACCGCTGCGCCGCCGCTGGACGGCTCGCAGCCGGTTGGTTCGAGCGAGGCGGAGGCCGCGTGATGACCGACCTCCTGATCCCCGTCATCTGCCTGTTCCTGTTCCTCCTGTGCGCCACCCGCGAGGCGACCGTGGACGCCCAGACTGCCGGACAGATGTGGGTGGCCGCCCGCCGCGCCGGTTGGGGCCGCATGGCCTTCATGGTGGTTCGCGTCGTCGTGGTGGTGGTGCTGCTCATCCTGGCGGACGTGTGCCGCCTCGCCGGGCACGCTGTGAAGGCAGTACGGGTCTTCGTCGAGGCGCTCGCCGTGCACACCGAGATTCTCGGATCGCTGATCACTCGGACGGAGGTGAAGGCGTGACCGCTACAGACACGCACGACGACCTGGTGATCACCCTCCAGGACGAGGCCACGCCGCACGCTCCCGAGAACGCCATCGCCGCCCCTGCGGAGAAGCCGACGCAGGGGGCTCCGGGCGATAACGACGACGTCCTTGAGGGCAACGTCGTCCTGGTCGATCAGCCGTATAAGCCCGACCCGGTGGACCTGATCGCCGAGCTGGCCGCGCGTCGACAGGAGCGGTCGCCGCTGGTCCCGGTGTGGTTGAAGTCGCGGGCCGATGCCCTCCAGGTACTGAAGTGGCAGGCCGAGCACACCGGCTACGTGCTGGCGTATCACGTACTGCGCACCCCGAAGTACGCCGCCAAGCTCGCGGCCCGCTCCCCGGCCGGCGCCTGTCGGCTGCTGGTGGCGCTGGTGGGCTGGCTGTTCGACCTGGAAGGCCGCCCGGTCCGCCGGGCAGCGGCCACGAAGGAGGAGGCCGCTGAGTACCTGGCGCTGTCTCGGCAGCGCGACGACCGGGTCAAGGCGCGCCTGTGGACGCTCCTGGTCGGCGCGATCACGCTGGTCCTGGTCGGCATCTTCGTCGCCGTGGCCGCACCGACCTGGATCCACTGGGCGATCCTCGGTGTGCTCATCGGCGGGCTGGGCATGATCGGCTCCCCCGCCGATAAGCCGCTGCTGGACCGGGCGGTCATTCCCTCCCGTGTGCGCAAGCTCACCAGTGACCAGGTACTGGATGCGCTCGGCTCGCTCGGCATCGCGGCCATCAACCAGGCGCTCGGCAAAAGCGGGCGCGGCATCACCTTCCCCGCCCCGATCATGCGGGACGGGCCTGGCTGGCGGGCCGAGGTCGATCTCCCGCTCGGCGTGACCGTGTCGGAGGTGCTCGACAAGCGCGACAAACTCGCCTCCGGTCTGCGGCGCGCGCTGGGCTGCGTCTGGCCCGAACCCGTCTCGGAGGAGCATCCTGGGCGTCTGGTGCTGTGGGTGGGCGATCAGGAGATGCGCAAGGCCAGGCAGCCCGCCTGGCCGCTGCTCAAGTCCGGACAGGTCAGCCTGTTCGACCCGATCCCCTACGGCAGCGACCAGCGGGGCCGCCCGATCAAGGTCCTGCTCATGTTCGCCAACGTGCTCATCGGCTCGATGCCGCGCTACGGCAAGACGTTCGCGCTGCGGGTGCTGCTGCTGGCCTGCGCGCTCGACCCGCTGGCCGAGCTGCGGCTGTTCGAGCTGAAAGGCACCGGCGACCTGTCAGCGCTGGAGAAGGTCGCCCACCACTACGCCAAGGGCGCCACCGACGCGGCCAAAGCCGCGTGCGTCGCCTCACTGACCGAGGTGTACGTCGAGCTCGACCGGCGGGCCCAGGTCATCGACGGCCTGCCACGCCACCAGGCGCCCGAGTTCAAGGTCACGCCCGAGCTGGCGGCCCGCAAGGACCTGGGGCTGCACCCGATGGTGATCGCCGTCGACGAGTGCCAGGAGTTGTTCGCCGACGACGAGTACGGGCAGGAGGCCGCCAAGTACGCCACCGCGATCATCAAGCGCGGCCCCGCCCTGGGCATCATCCTCATCCTGGCCACCCAGCGCCCGGACAAGGACAGCCTGCCCAAGGCCATCAGCGCGAACGCGGGCATCCGCATCTGCCTGCGGGTGATGGGCTGGCAGGAGAACGACATGATCCTCGGCACCGGCCTGCACCAGGCCGGGGTCAAAGCCACTATGTTCACCCTCAACGACAAGGGCATCTCCTGGGCGGTCGGCATCGCCGAAGACCCGCTCATCGTCCGGTCGGCCTACCTGGATGGGCCCACGTCGGAGCTGATCGCCGAACGCGCCCACCAGCTTCGTGAGGCGGCCGGAACGTTGTCCGGTCAGGCGATCGGCCAGGAACCGGCTAAGCGGGCCTCGTACGACCTGCTCACCGACATCATGACCGTGACCACCGTCAAGGAGGAGAAGCTGTGGAACAGCACGGTCGTGGGCCGTCTGGCGGACTACCGGCCGGACGCCTACGGCCAGTGGGCGGACCTCGAAGACGACGCCAAGACCGCCACGCTGACCGCCCGCCTTAAGGAGTACGGGGTCAGGACGGAGGACACGTGGGGCCGCGACGCCGCCGGTAAGGGCCGCAACCGGAAGGGCTTCAACCGCGCCGACGTGGCCGAGGCGCTGGACAAGCACAAGGTCTAGTCCTAGCGGCCCACGCCACTTGGAGGAACGTCCCTGGAGCCCATCCGGGGGCGTTCGCCTATGGACGCTAGAACGCTAGGCCGCAGGTCAGCACGTTGTTCTTCCGCTAGCGGAGCCGCTAGACCTAGCGGGCGCACCCGCTAGAACTTCCCTATTTCAGGGATCTTGCGCGGCACAGGCGAGGCTCCTCCCACCTGGAAGGCCAACGCTGGGTGGGGAGGTAAACGCGAGGAGCGTTGGTCCTGGCCGCCGGGTCAGCGAGTGTGGTCGGCCCGGCGCCACCACGCGATGGTCATGAGCACCCCGGCCGTTGCGGTGGCCAGCACCAGCACGATGCCCAGCGCTCCGGGCGGGTCCTGATCGGGGCCGGCGAGACCTGCGTACAGGGCGGGGACCGACCAGGGGAAGTAGGCGCCGTAGCCGAGGGCGGCGATCACCTGGGCGGTGAACACGATGACGAACATGACGGCCACGGCGGGCAGGTAGCCGCGGCCGATGCTGGCGGCCAGCGCGAGCGGGGTGGTCAGTACGGCCGAGAGCGCGCCGGTGATCAGGATCCGGGTCAGGCCGTGCACCGCGATGGCGGCGCTCCAGCCAGGCAGGCCGAGCACGGTGCCGATGAGCAGCCCGAGCAAGCACATCCAGAGGGCCAAGATGAGTGCCCAGAGGGTGGCGAGGGTGAACTTGGCGGCGACGATGGCGATGCGGGAGGTGGGCAGAGCGAGCAGGTCGGTGGCGGTGCGGTCGCTGAATTCGCGGCCGAACAGCCAGATGGCCGTGATGCCGTAGATGAGCAGGCCGCCCACGCCGACGGCCTGGGCCAGCAGGGCCAGATAGCCGGGCCAGTCGGCGCTCGCGCCGGACAGCTGGGCCTTGTCGCCGAGCAGGCCGAGCGCACGGGCGCGGGCGGGGTCGGCGAGGATGAACATAAACATCCCGCACACCACAGCGACGATGGTGAAGGCCAGCGTGGTGAGCCAGGGCAGGCGGCTGCGCCGGATCTTCAGCAGTTCCGCCCACAGTGCCTCACCCATGGTCGGCTCCGACGATGCGCAGGAAGTAGGCTTCCAGATCCTCTTCCTCGGTCAGGAGCCGGGTCGGCGGGACGCCGGCCTGGACCAGGACGGTGGCCACCTGGTCGGGCCGGGCCAGGGCGTGCTCATCGGTGAGCTGCAGCCCGCCGCCGGGGGCCGGGTGGGGATGGTAGCCGTGGGCCTGCAATACCCGCTCGGCGGCGGTGTCGTCGCGGGTGCCCAGGTGGAGGTGGCGGCGCCGGTGCTGGTCCAGCTGGTCGGCGTGTTGCTCGGCGAGCAGCCGCCCATGGTGGAGGATGCCGATGCGGGTGGCCAGGCGGGCTACCTCGGCCAGCAGGTGGCTGGACAGCAGCACGGTGGTGCCGTGCTGGTGGGCCAGGCCGGCCAGCAGGGTGCGGATCTCCACGACGCCGGCGGGGTCCAGGCCGTTGACTGGCTCGTCCAGGATCAGCAGGTCGGGTGCGTGGATGAGGGCTTTGGCCAGAGCCAGGCGTTGCAGGTTGCCCAGGGACAGGGTGCGGGCGCGGCGCTCAGCGTACGGGGCCAGGGCCAGGCGTTCGATGACCTCGTCGGTGCCTCCGGGCAGGCGGCGCAGCCGGCGTACGAGCTCCAGGTTCTCCCGTACGGTCAGCTCGGGGTAGGCGACGGGCGCCTCGACCAGGTAGCCGGTGCGGGCCCAGGCCGAGCGGGCACCGGCCGTCACGGCGGCGCCCAGCACGCTTACCGATCCGGCGGTGGGGGTGATCATGCCGAGCAGCATGCGGATCAGCGTGGTCTTGCCGGCGCCGTTGAGGCCGAGCAGGGCGTAGATCTGCCCCTGCTCGACGTGCAGGCTGACGTCGTCGACCGCGGTGACGTCGCGGTAGCGCTTGACGAGCCCGTCGACCTCGATGACTGGCATCGCTCCCCCGCCTGTTCTTGCGTGCCCGATGTTGACGTTTCGTGATGGCTTGCCCGGCAGGTGTGCCGGAAGCCTGGCCGGCGACTACTGCCGGCGACTACTGCCGGCGATTGCTGTCGCCGGCCGACCGCGGTGCCGCGTCAGGCGTTCACGTGCCCGTCAGCGGTGTGGTGGTCGGTGAGGAGGAAGGCGCGTATCTGGGCGGCGATGGCGGGATAGTCGGGGGCGAACCAGATCATGTGGCTGTCGGCGCGGCTTTCCACCAGTTCGGCCCGTGGGAGCGCCGCGGTCAGGGATTGGGCGTGGGCGAAGGGCACTGAGCGGTCGTTGCGGGTGGCGATGATCAGGGCGGGCTGGCTGATGTGGGCGGTGCAGTCGGCCACCGGGAGCATGTCGGTGACGAAGCCGCGGCCCGAGCGCATCGAGGTGTACAGGTCAGTCAGCGTGGCGCGGTCGGCGGCGCTCAGCTGCGCCAGCACCTGGCCGACGGGCAGCAGGGACAGGTCGCGGGTAAGCAGCCGCAAGACCGGCCCCGGCGCGAAGCGGATCGCCGTGCGCACCAGCGCCCAGGTGACGGCTTCGACCCTGGGGTGGAACACGATGCCTCCGCCGAGGCGGGTGCGCTGGTCGGGCCAGGGCAGGAAACCGACCGAGCTTTGCAGAATCACCCGCCGCACCAGCTCTGGATGGCGGGCCGCCATGGTCAGCGCGGTACGTCCGCCGGCGGAGATGCCGACCACCGCGGCGACCTGATCGACTCCCAGACTCCGGCACAGCCGCGCGATGGCGTCGGTGAAGTCCGCCACGGTGGCAGCCCCGGTCGGCGCCCCCGTTAGGGGTGTACGCCCGTAGCCGGGACGCGAGGGAATGAGCACCCGCAATCCCGCATCGGTGAAGACGTCCTCGCCCAAGGCCAGCTGCGCCCGCATGTGGCCACCGTGGAAGACCAGGACCGTGCCGGGGCCCTCGCCGTGCATCCGGTACTCCACCGTCTGCGCCCCAACGCGGGCCAGGCTCAGATCCCGCTCTCCCGCGGGGGTGAGCCGACGTGGACGCCGGCCCGTTCGCGACGCAGTGGCGTCTGTGGTCTGGTCTGCACGGTGCTGTCGCGGGATACCGCTCATCTGCGTCTCCGGGGTCGTCGTATCGGACCTTTTGCCGACCAGACTTCCCGGCGCACCAGGTTCACCGTACAACGGCTTCACCTGTCGAGGGGAACACACTTCCCTCCCCCTCGACCCCATTCGTTCACCCAGTCCCGTGTTCTGCGGCATGACCGGTCTCTGACCGCATAAGGGGTCACCTGCCACCAGTTGCGGTGCTGCGATCGCCGTTCCCCCTGGACCAGAACGACGTCAAGGAGCACAATATGTTTACGATCCCGTTTCGTTAATAAATAGGAGGCCGGAACCATGGAAGCGGAGACTGATGTCCTGGTGGTGGGTGCGGGCCCGGTCGGCCTCGCGCTGGCGTGCGCGCTGCTGCAGCACGGCGTCACGGTCCGCGTGATCGACAAAGCCGCCGGCCCGGCGACAACGTCGAGGGCGAACTTCGTGCACGCCCGCGGCTCGGAAGTGCTGGACCGCCTGGACGCCCTCGGCAACCTCCCCGAGGAGTCGGTACGGGCGATGACGATCACCACCTATGCCGGTGACCGTCCGATGCTGCGGATCCGGTTCGGCGACCCGGGCCTGGGCACCGCCGCCCCGCCGATGGTGATCTCCCAGGCGCGCGTCGAGGCGCACCTGCGCGAGCGGCTAGCCGACCTGGGCGGCCGGCCGGAATGGGGCGCGGCACTAGCCGGATTCCAGCAGGACGCGGACGGGGTCACCGCGATGCTGGGCGACGGCCGGACCGTCCGGGCAGGCTGGCTGGCAGGCTGCGACGGGAGCGCCAGCGCGGTGCGCAAGCTGGCCGGCATCGGCTTTCCCGGCGTCAAGGTCAGCGAACGGTTCCTGCTGGTCGACGGCCGCCTCGACCCCGGCTCAGGCTCTGGCCTGGACCGTTCGGGCACCAGCGGCTGGACGCACCCCGACGGCGTGCTCGGCGCGATGCCGATGCCGGGCGAGCAGTGGCGGCTGCTCGCCTACGACGCCGCCTTCTCGGCCGACAAGCCGAGCGAGGAGGAGATCGCCGAGCGCATGCGGCGCATCCTGCCTGCCCGCACCGGCCTGCCCGGCATCCGCCTGCACGACGTCACCTGGGCATCGCTGTTCAGCGTGCACCGCCGCCTGGCCGACGCCTACCGCGACCGGCGCGTCCTGCTGGCCGGCGACGCCGCTCACGTGCACGCCCCGTTCGGCGGGCAGGGCATGCTCACCGGGCTCGGCGACGCCGAGAACCTCGCCTGGAAGCTCGCCCTGGTCATCCACGGCGTCGCCGAGAGCGCGGCCGCGGAGCGCCTGCTCGACACCTACCAGGCCGAACGCCGCCCACTGGCCACCGCCGTGCTGCGCGGCAGCACCGCCGCCACCAAGGTCAACATCGCGGGCAGCCCGCTCGGCCGGTTCCTGCGCGACCAGGTGCTGGTGCGGGTGTTCAACCAGAAGTGGATCCAGCGCTGGACCACCTACACCACCTCGCAGCTGTGGGTGAGCTACCGGCGCGGCCCGCTCGGCAGGCCGCGCATTGGGCCGCTCGGTGGGCGCGGCCGCAAACCCCGCCCCGGCGACCGCATCGGCGACCTGGCCTGCCAGCGCCCTGACGGCAGCCGGACACGGTTGCACGCCGAGCTGCGCGGCAGGTGGGCCGTGCTCGGCGACGACATCGAGTGCGACGCCGCCTTCGAGGCGGCCCGGCAGCGGCTCGGCGACCGGGTGGTCAGGCTCCACGCGGCCGGTCCCACCGACGGCACCGCCGTGGGGCCCGCCTTGCTCGTACGCCCGGACGCTCACCTGGCTTGCAAGGGCGGCCCCGCCGACATCACCCGCTGGCTGGCCCGCTGGCTGGATGGAGTCCTCGCGTGAGCGCCGTCCGGGGACGCGGACGCCCGCGCGACCCCCAGACCGACACCGCGATCTTGAATGCCGCGCTGGAGTTGTTCGTGGAGCGCGGCGTCGAGGGCATCAGCATCGAGCAGGTCGCCAAACGCGCCGGGGTGGGCAAGCCGACCGTCTACCGCCGCTGGAGCACCAAGGAGGACCTGATCGCCCAGGCCATCGAGCAGTGGGTCGCGGCCGAGGTCACCCCCTCGGCCGCTGATGTCTACGCTCTGCCGCTGCGCGACATCGTCGAACGCGTCCTGCCCGCGGCGGCCGAGACCGCCGCGAGCCCCGCCTTTCGCGCACTGGTCGCCCGCATCATGGGCTCTGCCGTGAGCCACCCTTCGCTGATGGCCGTGTACTGGAGGCACTACATCGTGCCCCGCCGCAAGCTGGCCGCCACGATGCTCCAGCGCGCCCAGGCCGACGGCATCCTGGCCCCGGACACCGACCTGGACGTGCTGATCGACATGATGGCCGGCGCGGTCACCTACCGCGTCCTGCAGCCCGACCCGCCGGACGCCGCCGAGATGCTGCGCTACCTCACCTCCGTCTACCGCCAGGCCGGGCTCTACCCACCCGCTCACCACGGCCCATGACCACCGGCACGGCATACCAAGGTCAAGGCCGCTGAAGCGGATCGCGGGCCTCGCCCATCGCCACGGGTGCTTCATGGGCCCGGCGACCTCGTCCGGCGGGTTGATGTCCAGGCACGGACAGCGATCGTCGGCCCCCCCGGGAAGATCGTCGCTCACGACTGCCTTCCTCACCCTTCAGCTGCTGTTGGGCTCATCATCATTCGGACCCGAGTGGGGCCGCATCGCAGGTTCGCCACGGTGATGACCGGCACCCGCCCACTGTGTCTGATCTTGACGCTTGTTGGTAGGTTCTCTCCAGGTGCGCCGGGAAGTCTGGTCGGCAGTCTTATCGCCGACCGTGAAAATGGGGCCCGCCGTGCGCGCTCGTGACCTGCTCGCCGCCTTCCCGACCGTCACCGCCGACACCCCGGTGATCGAGGCCGCCCGGCTGCTGGCCGGCCAGGACCTGCCCGGCCTGATCGTCGTCGACGAGCGCGGGCTACCGATCAGCATCCTGCCCGGCACCCAGGTGCTGCGCCTGGCCGTGCCCGGCTATTGCCTGGACGACCCGGCGCTGGCCCGGGTGGTGGATGAGAAACACGCCGATGCGTTCCTGTCCTCGCTGGCCAGCCGGACGGTGCGCCAGGCGCTGCCCCCTGAACGGCGCGAGCTGCCGGTCACCGACCCGGACGCCACCGTGCTGGAGCTCGCCGCGTTGATGGCACGCACGCACAGCCCGCTGGTGGCGGTGGTGGAGCAGGGCCGGCTGTTGGGCGCGGTCACCCTGCAGGCGCTGCTGGACCGGGTGCTGGCCGCATGACGGTGCTGGCCTGGGTGTCGGTCGCGGTGTTTCTCGGCGCGTATGCGCTGATCGCCTCGGAGAAGATCCACCGGGTGGCGGCCGCGCTGGGCGGGGCCGGGATCATGCTGGCCATCCACGCGACCGACGCCGGCGCGGCGTTCTTCTCCGAGACCAGCGGCGTCGACTGGAACGTCGTCTTCCTGCTGCTGGGCATGATGGTGATCGTCGGGGTGCTGAAGCAGACCGGCGTGTTCGAGTTTCTGGCCATCTGGGCGGCCAAACGCGCCCGCGGCCGGCCGTACCGGCTGATGGTGCTGCTGGTGGTGATCACCGCGCTGGCCTCGGCGCTGCTGGACAACGTCACCACGGTGCTGCTGATCGCGCCGGTCACGTTCCTGGTGTGTGAACGGCTGGCGCTGCCGGTGGTGCCGTTCCTGATCGCCGAGGCGATGGCGTCCAACATCGGAGGCGCGGCCACCCTGGTCGGTGACCCGCCCAACATCATCATCGCCAGCCGGGGCGGGTTGAGCTTCAACGACTTCCTCATCCATATGGCGCCGATGGTCGTCGGGCTGATGGTCGTGTTCGTCGGGTTGTGCTGGCTGTTGTTCCGTAAGGCGTTCGTCTATGATCCGGAACGCGCCGAGGAGATCATGGCGCTGGATGAGCGGGAGGCGATCGCGGATCGCCGGCTGCTGTGGCAGAGCCTGGCGGTGCTGGCGCTGGTGATGGCGGCCTTCGTGGCTCATCCGGTGTTGCACTACGAGCCGTCGGTGGTGGCGATCCTCGGTGCTGGGGTGTTGGTGGCGGCCACCAAGGTGACCACCGAGCAGGCCATCGCCGAGGTCGAGTGGCCCACCCTGGTGTTCTTCATGGGGTTGTTCGTCATGGTCGGCGCGCTGGTGCAGACCGGTGTGATCGGCCAGGTCTCCCGGCTGGCTGTGGAGGCCACTTCGGGGCAGCTCGGGCTGGCCACGATGGTGCTGTTGTGGGCCTCGGCCGGGCTGTCGGCGATCGTGGACAACATCCCCTACGTGGCCACGATGAGTCCCATCGTCGCTGACCTGGTCCAGGCAGGCGGCGGCAACGGCGCCGGGCAGGTGCTGTGGTGGGCGCTGGCTTTCGGCGCCGACCTGGGCGGCAACGCCACCGCGGTCGGCGCCGCCGCCAACGTCGTCGTGATCGGTATCGCCGCCCGCAACGGGCACCCGATCAGTTTCTGGCAGTTCACCAAGTACGGCCTGATCGTCACGGTCGTCACCGTGGCGCTGGTGACGCCGTACCTGTGGCTGCGCTACCTGGCCTGATCTGACGTGACCCACCGGAGCGAAGGGCAGCCGATGTGTGCGGATGAGCTGGTCGTGCATACGGAGTGTGAGGAGACGGTGCTGGTGGTGCGCCTGGAGGGTGAGTTGGTCTGGCCTGCGGCGCGCGGGCTGAGCACGCGGGTGCAGGAGTGCTTGCCGGCCGGGCGGGCGGCGACGGTGATCGATCTGTCGGGGGTGAGGTTCCTGGACTCCTCCGGAGTGGCGGCCCTGCTGGCGCTCTACCGGAGCCTGGCCGAGGCGCAGGCGGTGGTGGCGTTCGCGCGGCCCACCCCGCTCATCGAGCGCCTGCTGGCCATCGTCGGCCTGCATGATCACCTGCCGCTCTACGACACGCTTGAGGCCGCGCGCCGCGCTGCCGGATCGCCCGCACCGTGAGGCCGGGGGTGACCGGCCTCCGGCCGGCCGACGGCTTTCCTCCGGCGATCCACTGCGAAGGAGAGGCCGTCTGATGGGCTCGCTGCTGCTCGCGTTCGCGGGCATGCTGTTACTGGCCGTGCTGCTGTCCAGCCTGGCCCACCGCACGATCTTGTCGACGGCGGCGCTGTTCCTCATTGCCGGGTTCGTGCTCGGCGACGGCGCACTCGGCGTGGTGTCGCTGGCGCCCGGCGACGAGCTGGTGGGCACGCTGGCGGAGCTGGCACTGTTCGCGGTGCTGTTCACCGACGGCATGCGGGTGGGCTGGGCGGAACTGCGCAGCGCGTGGCGGCTGCCGGGCCGGGCGCTCGGCTGGGGGCTTCCGCTCACCCTGGTGATCACAGCGGCCGGCGCGCACTACCTGGTCGGGCTGGGCTGGATCGAGTCGCTGCTGATCGGCGCGATCCTGGCGCCGACCGACCCGGTCTTCGCCGCGGCGCTGGTCGGCAACGAGAAAGTGCCACCCCGCCTGCGCCAGCTGCTGAACGTCGAATCCGGTGTCAACGACGGGCTCGCGCTGCCGTTCGTCATGGTCTTCCTCGCCATCGCCGCCGGGTCGCACGACCTGCACCTCGGCGAGCTGGGCATGGAGCTGGGCCTGGGCGTGGTGATCGGTGTGGCGGTGCCGTGGGTGGCGATCAAGCTGGAGCAGACCCGCTGGTTTTCGGCCTCCACACAGTACGAGCCGCTCAACGCGCTGGCGATCGGCCTGCTGGTGCTGGCCCTGGGCAAGGGCACGCACGGCAACCTGTTCCTGGCCGCGTTCGCCGCGGGCATCACGGTGGCCACCTTCGGCGAGCGCCAGCGCGAGTCGTTCGAGCACTTCGGTGAACTCATCGCCGAGCTGTTCAAGCTGGCCGCGCTCCTGGTGTTCGGCGCTCTGATCACCCCGGCGCTGCTCGGCTCGGTCGGCTGGACCGGCTGGCTGTTCGCGATCCTGGCGCTGGTGCTGGCCCGCCCGGCGGCGATCTGGCTGTCGTTCCTGGGCTCGGGGCTGTCGGTGCGTGAGCAGGCGGCGGTCGCCTGGTTCGGGCCGAAGGGTTTCGCGTCGGTGGTGTACGCGCTGATTGTGCTCAGCTCCGGCATCGCCGCTTCCCAGCAGGTCTTCCAGCTGGTCGCGGTCACCATCGTGGCGTCGATCCTGCTGCATTCCTCGACCGACATCGTGGTGGCGCGTGGCTTCGACGACGAGCGTGACGTCCCGGCCTGGTTCGGCAAGGCCCGCCGGCTCCGGGGGCGCCTGCCTGAGGATGGGCAGAGCTGAGCTGAGCTTCTTGCGGATGCGGCTGCGGCTGCGGCCGGAAGGGGCGCCGGGAAGAGGGGGCGAGGGGAGCCGCGTGGCCGACCGGCTCAGATGGACAGGAGCAGCAGCAGGGCGTAGGCCATCACTAGGATGGCCGATTGTGGGCGGCCCAGTGGTGTGCCGGCGGCGAGCAGGAGCCAGGTGGTGCCGCTGACGGCCACCATGGCGATGATGAGGGTCGGCGCAAGGGTGGGCGCTTGAGGGGTGGACAGGGCGGCGATGGCGCCGCCGGCCAGGCTGGTGATCAGATTGGCGCCGAGCAGGGTGGCGATGACCAGGTCGCCGCCGTCGTACCGCTGAGCCCGGAGCGTGAAGAGCAGGTCGGGAAGCGCGAGGCCGAACGCCACCAGCGTGAATCCGGCCAGGTCCGCTGAGGCGCCCGTCCGCGCGCTGAACCCGGAGGCGCCCAGCACGAGCAGCTGGGCTCCTGACAGCACCCCGGCCAGGCCGAGCAGCGTTCGCATCACCTCGCGCCCCGGACGCTGCGGCGCGTCCGTCCGCAGGTAGCGGGTGGCCTGGATCCCCACCTCGTCGGCCGGGGCCGAGCGGGCCAGGTGGTGCAGCAGCGCCAGCGCTCCGGCCAGAGCCGCGGCCAGGGGGATGCTCGCGCCCAGGCCCAGCCCGTGCAGGAGAAGGATCGCGAACACCGTGACCGCCGCCACGGACAGCAGCGCCTCACGCTGCAGCAGCCAGGAACGGACCGCCAGGCCCGCCATCAGCCCGCCGACGCCGAGCACCAGCGTCACGTTGACGAGGTTCGAGCCGACCAATGCGGCTGTGGCCAGCTCGCCGTGTCCCCTCAGGCCGGAGGTGGCGGCCACGATGACCTCCGGGGTGCCGGCGGCGCAGGCGATGACGAGCACACCCACCACGGCGGGCCGCAGCCCGAGCCGCCCGGCCAGCCGCCCCGAGCCCACAAGCAGCTGATCCGCGGCGAAGGCCAGCATGGTCCACCCGGCCACGATCTCAGCTATCAGCAGCAGCATCGCCAGCCTCCCGGCAGCTCACCTCGGCCGACGGTAGCTCCCGCCGACCTGCGCAAGTTCTGACGCGACGACCACCGGCCATGACATTGCGATATCTATCATGCGCGCTGCGTCATGGGCGGGGTTGGCGCTCAGATGTGAGGTCGGGGTCATATTCGACATCACCCTGGCCGCGCTCACCCTGGCCGCGCTCACCGTGGCCCGCTCGTGCAACGTGGGCCTGGTGCCGGTGATCAAAGAGGGGATCGGCGCTGGCCGAGCACCGGCTGCTGGGCGTGGAGAAGGGCTACTTCCACGGTGGGGGCATCGCCACGGCTTCGGCCCGCCTGGTCGATAAGCAGGCGGGCATCGACATCACCGCCGACTGGGGCGGCGGGCTGGTGGCCTTGGTGGACGGCATGCGCCTCGTCGTGCCGGTCCGCTCCCTGCACGCCCGGCCCTCGCCGCTCTACTGGGGGATCGGCAAGCGCGCACGCGGCTCGACCTGGCTGAACACAGTATCTGACAAGGTGATGGGGCTCGGCGGGCTGCTGGTGCCCGGCACACTGGGCGACTCGCTGTTCATCCTGGACGCATTCACCGCCTGGACGCCGCCGAGCACCCCGAGGTGATCACCACCGATCAGGGCAGCTGCAGCGACGTCGTGTATGGCCTGTTCGCGAGCTGCGGTTATCAGTTCGCGCCGCGGCACGCCGACATCACCGACACTCAGCTGTGGTGGGTCGACACTGCGATGCTGGAGGGCATTGCTTGCCGCGAACGCCTCCACCGCGGCCACGTACTGGTCGACCTTCGCGGCCGTGGCCGTGTTCAGGTCCTGGGCCTGCCAGCGCTCACCGGTCTCGACCCACAGCCGCAGGTCATCGGGCTGCTCCCCGAACACGTGCCGCTGCGCGCGGGGTTTCGATGGGGATCTGGTCGATCGCTTTGCGGTTAGTGGTGGTGGCGGTCAGGAGTCTGTGACGAACCAACCCTTGCTCATCTGTCTCTCCGTTCTGGGATGTTTACCAGGCGATGGGGCCGAGGCGATCGATGAAGATCCCGGTCGGCCCGTCAGAGGCGAGCGTCGTGAGCTCGATGATCGGATCGCTGCCCTCGGTGACCGTCAGCTCGCCCGTGTGAAGGTTCATGTCGGTGGCGGTGAATCTGCCGTTGGCGACCTCGCCGGGGGCCACGGCGTTGAACTTGATGGTCGGCAGCGCCTGGGCGTATCGGACGGTGATCATGTTCAGTGCCGCCTTCGATGAGGTGTAGGCGAGTTCGTACATCTTCGAGACGGCTTGCCCGGGGTCAGTCACGAACGCGATAGACCCCCCGGCGCCGGTGACCATCACCACCCGCGGGTTGTCGGCCGCCTGCAACAGCGGCAGGAACGCGTTCGTGACCCGGACCGGCCCGTACACGTTGGTGTCGTAGACGGCGTGGATGTCCTTGGCCGTCGCGGCCGCCGGGTTGACACCGCCGCCCGGCGTGCCGGCGTTGTTGATCAGCACGTCCATCCGGTCGGTGTGCTCCCGGACCAGCCGCACAGCCCCGGCCACCGACTCCTCGGAGGTCACGTCCAATGGGACCATGATGACGTGTGCGCCGTCGGCGGCCAGCTTCTGCGCGGCGGCCCTTCCCCGGCCCTCGTCGCGTGAGCCGAGGAAGACCGTCCAGCCCAGCTCGCCGAGCCTACGCGCCGTCTCGTAGCCCAGGCCTTTGTTCGCTCCAGTGATCAATACTGAGGTCATGTTCTCTCCTGACGTCGTTGTACTTACGATCATGTGACGGTGCCGACCCGATTCCTGTGACGCTGCCCTCTAGCGCGGATGCGCTGGAGGCAAGGTCTGACCTACGTCGCCCTCTTTGGTACGGACGCGTGGTCCACCCGGGTAGGGCTTATTCCTGCAGGATGGATAGGGCTCGGGATGGGCACAGGGTGACGGCGTGGCGTGCCTGTGTGGCGCTCTGGTCGTCGGGGTGGTCGGTCAGCAGGGCCACGATGCCGTCGTCGTCCTGGTCGAAGACGGCCGGTTCGGTCAGGACGCACTGGCCGGAGCCGACACAGAGACGGGTGTCCGCTTTGATTCGCATCATGTCCTGCTCACCAGGTGACCGGGAGTTCGTGAACGCCGTAGATGACGGCGTCCGTTTTGAACGGCAGATCTTCGGCCGGTGCGGCTAGGCGCAGGGTGGGGATGCGGCGGAACAGTGTGTCGAAGACGATCTGCAGTTCCATCCGGGCCAGGTTCTGGCCGAGGCACTGGTGCGGGCCGAACCCGAAGGCGAGGTGGTGGCGGGCCCCGCGCTCGACATCCAGTTCGGCCGGGTCCTTGAACACCGCCGGGTCCCAGTTGGCCGACAGCATCGAGACGATGATGCCCTCTCCGGCCTTGATGCTCACCCCGCCGATCTCCACGTCTTCGGTGGCCAGCCGGGAGGTGACCCCGTCGGCGATGGTGAAGTAGCGCAGCAGTTCCTCCACGGCCATGGGCGTCTTGCCCGGGTCGGCCTTGACCAGGGCCAGTTGCTCCGGATGGGAGAGTAGCCCGACCACGCCGAGCGAGATCATGTTCGCCGTGGTCTCGTGTCCGGCGGTCAGCAGCAGGAAGGCCAGGCTCACCAGGTCCGCGTGGTCGAGGGTGCCCTGCTGGCGTCGCCGGGTGATCTGCCGGCCGAACAGGTCGTCGCCGGGTTCGGATTCCTTGCGGGTGATCAGGTCGTCGATGTAGGCGCGCAGTTCGGCGAAGGCTCGCTGGCGCTCTCCCAGCGCGGTCCGGCTCACCATCATGGTGGTGCGGCTTTGGAAGAAGTCGTGGTCGGTGTAGGGGACGCCGAGCAGTTCGCAGATCACCAGGGAGGGCACCGGCAGGGACAGCGCCTGCACCAGGTCGACGGGCCGCTGGTCGGCGGCGAGCAGGTCGTCGATGAAGTGGTCGACGATGTCCTGGATGCGCGGGCGCAGCGCGGCCAGCCGCTTGACGGTGAACTCGCTGATCACCGCACGCCGGGCCGCAGCGTGTTCAGCGCCGTCCATGCCGAGCATCAACGGCGGCTGGCTGCGCAGCTGCTGCAGGGTCGCCGCGTCGAGGGTGAAGAGCGGGAAGCCGTCCTTGCGCTTGTCGGAGGAGAAGCGGCCGTCGACGAGGACGGTCCGGGCCTCCTCATGCCCGGACACCCACCACGCCTCGCCGCCGCTGGTCAGCCGGACCTTGTTGATCGGCGCCTGCTCGCGCAGTCGCTCGTAGGCGTCGGGCGGGGTGAACGGGCAGCCCCGCCCGACCGGCAGTTCCAGACCGGCGAGTTCGCCGGTGTCGGCGACGTTCTTTGTCATGAATGACCTCCCAGTATGAGATCTGGCGGAATTTGTTCTGCTTGTGGCGGCCTCGGGTGGCCTGATCGACACTGTGGGCACCGGCTTCACGGGCCTGACGGGCCGTCCTGCGCAGGCTGGGATCGCCGTCAGATCCAGGCCACTTCGAGGTTGGGGCCTGGCTCGTCGTTTGGTGCTCATCGCAGGGTGAGTGGGGTCGCGCTGTCGATGCGGTCAGCTTCTCCGGATTGCGGACGAGTAGGCGAGGCCGGTGATGCGGCCGCCTTCAGAAAGTCCTGCTGTGACAATGACGGTCCGGCGCGCGCGCAGGGTGCTGGCCAGACAGAGCGTCACACCGAGCGCGAGCCAGATCACGAGAACGGTGACGGGGCGGGTGGCGCCGTGGCCGTCGAAGAAGGCGGTGGAGCGGAGCAACTGACCGCCCGCTCCCGGTGGCAGCAGCTGACCGAGCGTGCCGGACCAGCCGGGCAGCATCTCGGGTGCGCTGGAGGTACCTGACAGGGGATTGCCGATGAGCATCATGGCGACGGCGCCGAGACCGAAGCCGGCGAACCCGAGCAGTGCCTCCAGCCCGAGGATGCTCAGGGAGGTGGCCGCGACGGTCAGGGCGATGGCGCCGCTGTTGGCCCAGTACACACCGTTGAGCGAGCCGAGCCAGAACTGCAGGATCGCCGCCGCGGCCAGGCCGCCGGTGATCGCGAAGGCGACCGCTCCGGTGACCCGGCGGGCGGTGCCGCGGACGAGTCTGGTCAGCAGTAGCGCGGCGAGCAGGCCGGCCATGACCAAGGGAAAGGCTCCGGCAGCCAGACCGGCGCCGCGCGGGTCGTCGGCCGGCAGGGCGGCGAGGTCGCGGACAGCGACCGCCGTGCGGGTGCCCTGTGCCTGCGCCTGGCTGAGCCCGGTCGCGACGCTCTGCAAGGTCTGAGCGACCGCTGCGCTGGCGGCAGAGGCCACGATGACCTGCGGAGTGCCGGAGCTGACGTCGATCGCCCCGTACACCTCCCGGTCGCGGATCAACCGTTCGGCGGCCGCGGTGTCGGCGACCACGGTGGTTTCGAAGCCGCCCGGCAGACGTTGGCCGAGGGCGGCGCTGACCTGCCCAACTGCGGCGGCCGGCCCGGCGACGGCGATCGGCACATCGTGTACCGATGAGCGCACCGACGGCCAGGCGAAGGCGGTGAGCAGCACACCGGTGATCGCCGTGAGCAGGACGACCGCTCTGACCACCGTCGACCAGGGTGACGGTGGTGTGTCGGCTGCCAGCGAGGCCTGAACGGCCATGTCTACTCCTCGAAGAGAACGTTTGCGTGCTTTACCCGGTGACGGGGCGGGCCGGTACGCACTTGCGCTGATGAGCGGATGCCTTCGCTCGGGATGCTCCGCACTGTCGCGATGTCGTGATCATGGCGCGGCGGCCGAAGGATCACTTCAGCGTGAGGGGGGTCTCGGATGCGATGCGGGTCAGCTTCTGCGGGTTGCGGACGTAGTAGAGGCCGGCGATGCGGGCGTCCTCGACACGGACTGCTATGACGCCGTCGATCTCGCCGTCCACGCGGAGAACGAGTGCGGGGTTGCCGTTGACTACGGTGGGCTCGCTGGTGAGCACGATGTCAGCCTTGCCGAGGCCGCTGACGATCATGCGGGCCACCTTGTCGGCGCCGATGATGGGCCGTGGCGCGGCCTGCTTGACGCCGCCGCCGTCGCTGATCAGGACGACCTGCGCGGCGAGCACATCAAGGAGATCCTGCAGGTCCCTGGCTTCGAGCGCGCGCTGGAACGACTCCAACACTGCCCGGGCCTGGTTCGGGGCGACCACCTCGCGAGGGCGGCGCGCATCGACGTGCCGGCGCGCGCGGTGCGCGATCTGGCGCACGGTCGCCGGGGTCTTGCCGACGGCGGCCGCGATCTCCTCGTAGCCGACATCGAAGACCTCGCGCAGCACGAAGACGGCGCGTTCGGTCGGCGACAGCGTCTCCAGTACGATCATGAGCGCCATCGACACGCTCTCGGCCAGCTCGATGTCCTCGGCCACATCCGGCGCGGTGAGCAGCGGCTCGGGCAGCCAGGAGCCGACGTAGTCCTCCTTACGGCGATTCAGGGTGCGCAGCCGGTCGAGAGAGCGCCGGGTCGTGACCCGGACCAGGTATGCGCGCTGGTCGCGTACCTGCCCCAGGTCAACCTTCATCCACCGCAGCCAGGTTTCCTGCAGGACGTCCTCGGCGTCGGCAGCCGATCCGAGCATCTCGTAGGCGACGGTGAAGAGCAGGTTGCGGTGGGCGACGAATGTCTCGGTCGCCTCGGTGGCCGAGCCCATTCCGCAGTCCTTCCGTCCGGCGAGCGGTTCGGCTGTGCCCGTCGGTGGCTCGCTGCTCTCGTTCATGCCGGCTCCTGCCTGGTCGCTCTCAATGGTGCTCCATACACAAGGCGCCGGCCCGCACCGCTGTGTGACACCCGTGATCGGTGGCGTACGTCACATGACCGCCCTGTCACAGAAGCCGGGTCGCCGACGCCTCATGGTCGTCAGGACGCCGCCCTGATGATCGGCGCGGCACCCGACTCCACGAGTGATCGCCTTGGCCCCCTCCCGCGGTGACCATCGCGCGACCGCCACCGCACAAAGAACGGAAAGACATCATGAGCAAGGTCTGGTTCATCACCGGTTCGTCTCGTGGCCTGGGCCGCAACTTCGTCGAGGCCGCCCTGTCGCGCGGCGACCAGGTGGCCGCGACCGCCCGGACCACCGCAAGCCTTGACGAGTTGGTCGCCGCCCATGGCGACGCGGTGCTTCCACTGGCGCTGGACGTGACCGACAAGGCCGCCGTCTTCGAGGGCGTCAAGCGGGCCAACGAGCACTTCGGCCGCCTCGACGTCATCGTCAACAACGCCGGCTACGCCCAGGTCGGCGCGATCGAGGAGCTGGCCGAGCAGGACCTGCGCGACCAGCTGGAGACCAACCTGTTCGGCGCGCTGTGGGTGATCCAGGCCGCGCTGCCCTACCTGCGCGAGCAGGGCTCGGGGCACATCATCCAGCTCTCCTCGGCGGCCGGGCTCATGGCGATGCCGCTCAGCGGCGCCTACAGCGCCTCCAAGTGGGCCTTGGAAGGCCTGAACGAATCCCTCGCCCAAGAGGTCGCCGAGTTCGGCGTCAAGGTGACCGTGATCGAGCCCGGCGGCTTCGCCACGCGGTCCGGCAAGAACCCCGATCCCCTCAACAACGGCCACCTGTCCGAGCCCAGCCCGATCTACGACGGCCTTCGCCAGCGCATCGCCGCGTTCGCGGGCAAGCAGCCCGCGGGCGACCCGGCCGCCGCGGCCCAGGCACTCCTCAAGCTGGTCGACTCCGACAACCCGCCCCTGCGGGTGCTCTTCGGGCAGGGCTTCTACCCGATGCTCCAGCAGGTGTACGCCGACCGGCTCAAGACCTGGGCCGACTGGCAGGACCTCTCCGCCCAGGCCCACGGCCACCTCGACCAAGAAGATCGCTGACCCAGGGCCGAGTCGGCTCACCAGAAGCAAACGAACCGACAGGAGCACCACATGAAGCATCGCATCGTCGTCCTCGGCGCCGGCTATGCCGGGGCCTACGTGGCCGGGAACCTGGCCCGCCGGCTGTCCCCGGCCGACACCGAGATCACCGTGGTCAACGCTGAGCCGGACTTCGTCGAGCGGCTGCGGCTGCACCAGCTCGCGGCCGGCCAGGAGATCGAGGCTCAAAGGCTCGCCGACGTCTTCGCGGGCACGGGGATACGGCTGCGCCTGGCCCGGGTCACCGCCGTCGACCCCGAGCGCCAGGTCGTCGCCATCGCTGACGCCGACGGCGGCGGCGAGCTCGGCTTCGACACGCTTGTCTACGCGCTCGGCAGTCACGTCGCCGACGGCGGCGTCCCCGGCGTGGCCGAGCACGCCTTCCACGTCACCGCCCGGCCCGCGGCGCTGCGCCTGCGCGAGCGTCTGAACAGCCTGGAAAGGCGGGGCGAGGGCGGGCGTGTGCTGGTCGTCGGCGACGGATTGACCGGCATCGAGACCGCCACCGAGTTCGCCGAATCCCGGCCCGGCCTGTCGGTGGCGCTCATCGCCCGCGGCGAGCTGGGCGCCCGGCTCTCCGCCGGAGCCCGCAGCCACCTGCGCCAGGCTTGCGACCGGCTGGGCATCACCGTCCTGGAGCACACCAGCGTCGAAGCCGTCGAAGCGACGCGGGTGCTGTGCGCCGACGGCACCGCCCTGGCATCCGACGCGACCGTGTGGACGGCCGGGTTCGCGGTCAACCCCATCGCCGCCGCCGGCGGGCTGGAGGTCGCCGAGAACGGTCAGATCGTCGTCGATGACACCATGCGGTCGCTCTCGCACCCGAACGTCTACGCCGCCGGCGACAGCGCCTACGCCATCGGCGACAACGGCCGGCCGCTGCCGATGTCCTGCGCGTCGGCCGGCTCCACCGGCCGGCAGGCCACGGACGCGATCGTGGGACGCCTGACCGGCCGCAAGATTGCGAAGGGCAAGCTGGACTACCCGGGCAACCACATCAGCCTCGGACGGCGGGACGGGATCCTGCAGATGGTCGACGACGAAGCGCGAGCAAAGCCGAAGTACGTGGGCGGCCGGAAGGCCGCGCGGATCAAGACGGGCATCCTCCAGATCTCGCTGTGGGGCATCTCGCACCCGACCTTCGGCCTGCCCAAGCGCAAGCGCCGCCTGGCCGCCGCGCCGGATGCGTCCGCCGAGAAGGCGCTCGCGTAACCGCCTCACGTGGTCCGCATGGACAACACCGCCACTGATCGCTTCGACACCACCGGCCGGTAGGCCAGCGA
This sequence comes from Nonomuraea sp. NPDC026600, assembly GCF_040638335.1. NCBI lineage: Bacteria > Bacillati > Actinomycetota > Actinomycetes > Streptosporangiales > Streptosporangiaceae > Nonomuraea > Nonomuraea sp. NPDC026600. Next base: position 514 of record NZ_JBEZYD010000069.1, on the reverse strand, counting down.
GGCCAGGCCGAACCAGCTGGCCTCACTGGCCTACCGGCTGCTGGGCCCCGCCGCCGACGCCGAAGACACCGTGCAGGACGCGTTCTTGCACTGGCAGGCCGCTGACCGGCAGCGGATCAAGGTGCCGGAAGCATGGCTGACCAAGGTCATCACCAACCTGTGCCTCGACCGGCTCCGCTAGCGCTACTACGAGGGGCAACACGTGTGGCGGCCCAGCTCGACCAGGGGGTGCGGCAGACCGTCGTGCAACCGTGGGAGCCGTTCGACCCCGCCACCGGCCTGCCGATCCGGCAGTACATGGCGGGGCCGACAGGGCTGAGCGGCGCCAGCCTCCTCCCGGGAACGGGCCCTGGTTCTCACCGGTACACGCCCGGCTGGACATCGTCAAAACAATCCACCCTCTGGGCGAGTGCCTTCTGCTGGCGAGTAGCCGGGGGCATCTCAGCCCCCGGCTCTCTCAGAACCGTGCGTAAACCTCTCGATTTACACGGCTCCCATCATCCGGTCGTTCACG
>NZ_JBEZYD010000068.1:0-37576 GCF_040638335.1 Nonomuraea sp. NPDC026600 | reverse complement strand
TCACCCGCGACGTCGTCCGTCTTCTTGGCGACTTCCTTGACCAGCTCGGCGCCGATCTTCTCCCACGGGTCTTCGAGTTCGATCTCCTTGGCGATGGACACGCCATCGTTGGTGATCGTGGGCGCGCCCCACTTCTTCTCCAGCACGACGTTGCGGCCCTTGGGGCCCAAGGTCACCTTGACGGCGTCGGCTAGCTGGTTCATGCCGCGCTCGAGACCGCGCCGGGCGTCCTCGTTAAACGCGATCATCTTGGCTGCCATAAGGCTAGACCTCCCAGATGCAGGGTGGCTTCAATGGACCGAGCCGACGCCCGCGACGGCATGGGCCTGCATCTCCGTGCGGCAGACCCCATCGTCCCGATCCAGTGCTGGCACTCTCGGACAGAGAGTGCCAACGAACTGTTTAGCACTCTACCCTGCCGAGTGCAAGCCGATGCACCCGCATGCCCAGGTCAGTCAGTACGGCGGGCCCGTCATGGACCCGCCGTAACCGAGTCGACGAAGGAGGAATGGCGGTTTCGCCCGGACTGCGGAGCCGTGCGACCTGCCGGTACTTACCAACTTCGTGATTCAGACCGCTCGGACGGCCTCCGCTTGGGGGCCCTTCTGGCCCTGGGTGATCTCGAACTCGACGCGCTGGCCTTGTTCGAGGGAGCGATAGCCGTCCATCATGATCGCTGAGTAATGGACGAATACATCTTTACCACCGTCTACCGCGATGAAGCCGTAGCCCTTGTCCGCGTTGAACCACTTGACGGTGCCCTGCGCCACTTCCGACTCCTCTTACTGGGCTCATAGATCCCGCCCATTCCAACGCGAGACCCTCAATCGCCCGACTTATGGAGATATCACCAGGCGATCGCCCTCGACCATACCTGTGGCACAGCGTTTGGCAACAGAGTCAATCTACAAATTACGCATTTCATCCGCGAGTGAGTAGTTCAACATTGAATTGTCGGAAAAAGCAGAAGGCGCCCCAGATAGGAGCGCCTTCTGACGTGAGCGGGTGGTCACCCTCCGGCGACCGCCGGGATGATGGAGATCTGCGTGCCTTCGGGGGCTACCGTGTCAAGACCATCGGCAAAACGGACATCCTCTTCGCCAACGTAAACGTTGACAAAACGACGAATCTTGCCCGATTCATCAAGAATTCTCGCGCCGATCCCCGGGTAGTCCGAGTCGAGCTTCGCCAGCACGTCACGGAGAGTCGCACCCTCCCCACTCACTTCCGCGGTACCCCCGGTGTAGGTGCGCAGAATGGTGGGAATCCGCACAGAAACGCTCATGATTAACTCGCCTTTCCTGGTTGTCAGACAGCCGCGCGGAACGCGTCGAGAGAGGGCCGGATCACTGCCGTGGGCTTGGCGTCGTCGGCGATGGCGTCGAGCGTCTTGAGCCCGTCGCCGGTGTTGAGCACCACGGTCTCCGCCTCCGGGTCGAGCTGCCCGGTCTCGACGAGCTTCTTCAGCACTCCCACGGTGACGCCGCCGGCCGTCTCGGCGAAGATGCCCTCGGTAGAGGCCAGCAGCTTGATGGCGGCGACGATCTCGGGGTCCGTGACGTCCTCCACCGCCCCGCCGGTGCGGCGGGCGATGTCGAGCACGTACGGGCCGTCGGCGGGGTTGCCGATGGCCAGCGACTTGGCGATGGTGTCGGGCTTGACCGGCTGGACCACGTCGAGGCCGGCCTTGTAGGCGGTCGACACGGGCGAGCAGCCTTTGGCCTGCGCGGCGAAGATCTTGTAGGGCCGGTCCTCGACCAGGCCGAGCGTGACCAGCTCCTTGAAGCCCTTGTCGATCTTCGTGAGCTGCGAGCCGGAGGCCACCGGGATGATGATCTGCTCGGGCAGCCGCCAGCCGAGCTGCTCGGCGATCTCGTAGGCGAGCGTCTTGGAGCCCTCGGCGTAGTAGGGCCGCAGGTTGACGTTGACGAAGCCCCACTTGTCGCCCAGCGGGTCGCCGATGAGCTCGGAGCAGAACCGGTTGACCTCGTCGTAGGAGCCGTCGATGGCGACCAGCTTGCCGCCGAACACCCGGGCCATGGCGATCTTGGCCTGCTCCAGCCCGGCGGGGATGAACACGCAGGCGTCGAGCCCGGCCCTGGCGGCGGCGGCCGTGACGGCGCCCGCGAGGTTGCCGGTGGACGAGCACGACAGGGTGTGGAAACCGAAGTTACGGGCCGCCTCGACGGCGATGGCCACCACCCGGTCCTTGAAGGAGTGGGTGGGGTTGCCGGAGTCGTCCTTGACGTACAGGGACTTGATGCCCAGCGCCCGGCCGAGGTTGCCGGCCTTGACGAGCTTGGTCCAGCCGGGGTTCATGTTCGGCTTGGTGGCGACGTCCACCGGGACGGGGAGGAGCGAACGGTAGCGCCAGATGTTGGCGGGACCGGACTCGATGTCCTTCCGGGTGATGTCACCGAAGGAGTAGGCCGCTTCCAGCGGCCCGAAACACTCCAGACAGGCGAAGTTGGGGCCGAGGTCGTAGCGGGTGCCGCACTCGCGGCAGGAGAGGGCTACGGCGGGTCCGAAATCGAGCGACATGAAGCGAGGCCTTCCCTCATCTTCGCCTGCGGCCACCTTGACCGCAGACCGGAATTGGCACCTGTCCCGGTCGGCCTCGCCAGGTCGCGAGTCTGAATCCGGGAGGGTTGCCGGGGCTTCGCAGGGCCGGTCCCTCCACCCCTCTGGATGAGCAATATTCAGTTGTTTGCTCTGACTGTACCTGGCCAGGCCCGTCGAGCGACCGTCCGTCTCACCAAGCGAGACGTACGGTCTCAGCGGTAATCGTCGCCCAGCACGCCCTGAACATACTTGCGCGCCTGGTGGATGCGCGACTTGGCGGTGCCGAGCGGGATGCCGAGCTGCTCGGCGACCTGGTTGTAGTCGAGCTGCACGATGTCACGCAGCACCAGCGCCTGGGCCAGGTCGGGCTTGTCGGCCTCCAGCGCCTCCATCGCGTCGAGCAGGTCGAGCCGCGACCCGGCGATCACGCTGACCCGCCGCGCGTCGGGCTTCTGCATGGGCAGCTCGTCGGAGGTCTGCTCGGCCGAGCGGCGCTTCAGCGTGCGGTATGTCGTACGCGCGCAGTTGGCCGTCACGATGTGCAGCCAGGTGCTGAACCTGGCCCGCCCCTCGAAGCGCCCGATGTTGCGCGCGACGGCGAGCAGGGTGTCCTGTGATGCCTCTTCGGCATCCTGGTGATAGGGGAGGATTCGGGCGCAGTGCCGCATCACGTCCGGCTCGATCCGCTTCAGGAGCTCACCGAGTGCGCGATGATCTCCGGCAGCGGCGGAGCGGGCCAGTTCCTCGGTTAGCTCATCAAGCGCCATAGCTGGGATCCTATGGTCGGAGGGAACTTTAATGAACAGCGTTCTTGTCGCCTCTAACAGAGGACCCGTCTCGTTCACCGTCTCCGACGACGGTGTGCTGACCATGAAGCGCGGTGGTGGCGGGCTGGTGTCCGGGCTCTCCGGGGTCATGAAGGGCGACGGCGCGCTGTGGATCTGCGCCGCCCTGTCCGACGGCGACCGGGGCGCCGTACGCCAGGCGCCCGGCGGCCGGCTCGACCAGGCCGGCTACGACACGGGCGCGCTGCGGATGCTCGACATCCCGCCGGCCACCTTCCACCGCGCCTACAACGCCGTGGCCAACTCCACCCTGTGGTTCGTCAACCACCTGCTCTACGACATCCCCAACGCGCCGCTGTTCGGCACCAAATTCCAGCGGGAGTGGGAGTCCTACCGCGACTACAACGGCGCGTTCGCGCTGGCTCTGGCCGAGGAGGCCGGGCACGAGGCCCGCGTGATGGTCCAGGACTACCACCTCACGCTGACCCCGGCGATGCTCCGCGCCGAGCGGCCCGACCTGCGCATCGCGCACTTCAGCCACACGCCGTGGGCGCCGCCCGAATACTTCTCGCTGCTGCCCGACGAGGTCGCCCGCGAGGTCCTGGAGGGCATCCTGGGCGCCGACCACGCCGGGTTCCTCACCGAACGCTGGGCGGGCGCGTTCATGGACTGCTGCCGCGCCCTGCTGGGCGCCGAGGTGGACCTGACCGGCCGTACGGTCACGCACGAGGGCAGGACCACCCACATCGGCGTGCACGGCCTCGGGGTTGACGGCGCGGCGCTGTGGGAGCGAGCCCACGAGCCCGACGTCGAGTCCAACATGGCCGCGCTCAGGGAGCAGGTCGGCGACCGCCGGCTGATCGTCCGCATCGACCGCACCGAGCTGTCCAAGAACATCGTCCGCGGGCTGGTGGCCTACCGGGAGTTCCTGCTCGCGCATCCGGAGTGGCACGGCCGGGTGGTGCACCTGGCGTTCGCCTATCCCAGCCGGCACGACCTGCCCGAATACCGCGAATACACTGCCTCGGTGCAGCGCTGCGCCCAGGAGATCGAGGACGAGTTCGGCACCGAGGACTGGGAGCCGCTGATACTCAACGTCAACGACGACTACCCGCGCTCGCTGGCCGCCTACCGGCTGGCCGACGTGCTGCTGGTCAACCCGATCCGCGACGGCATGAACCTGGTGGCCAAGGAGGGCCCGATCCTGTCGCCGCGGGCCACGCTGGTGCTGTCGCGCGAGGCGGGCGCGGCGGCCGAGCTGGGCGCGCACGCGCTCATGGTCAACCCCTACGACGTGACCGGCACCGCCATCGCGCTGCACGACGCGCTGGTCATGCCCGAGGAGGAGCGCATGCGCCGCCGCGACCTGCTGGAGGCCGCGGCCACCGCGCTCCCGCCGCAGAAGTGGTTCGCCGCCCAGCTGGACGCGCTGGCCTAGGATGTCGTCGATCTCAGAGCGCGTCCGCCTGGCCAGGGACCGGCCGACCTGGCTGATCTACCTGCAGCTCGGCACGTTCGCCACGTTCATCTACGGCCTGAGCGGCGCCCTGCCGCTCCTGCGCCTCGACCAGCGGACCTCCGGCACGGTCGCCGGCCTGCACGGCACCGCGATGGCCGTGGGCACGATCCTCGCCGGGCTCTCCCTCACGTTCCTCACCAGGCGCTACGGCAGGCGGGTCACCACCTGGGTCGGCCTCGCCGGGATGAACGCGGGCGTACTCCTGGTCGTCCTCACCTCCGCGCTGCCCCTGACGCTGCTCGGCTACGGCGTGGCCGGCGGCTTCGGCTCGATCGCCCTCTACACCGCCATGGCCGCGCTCACCGAGCACCACGGACCGGCGGGCCCGGCCGCGATCAGCGAGGCGAACGCCGTCGGCGTCGTTGTGGGCATGGCGGCGACGTTCCTGCTCAGCACGATCGCGCAGACCGCGCTCGGCTGGCGGGCCGCCCTGCTCCTCACCCCGGCGCTCACCGCGCTGCTGGCCCTGACGATGGGACGGGTCTGGACCCGGAGCACGACCGTGGCGGCCCCGTCCACCGGCGAGCGGCCCGCGCGGCCCGGGTGGCGCTTCCATGTGGCGGGCGGCGTGCTGTTCTGCTGCGTGGCGCTGGAGTTCACGTTCAACCTGTGGGCCGCCGAGCTGTTCGCGACGCGCACCGGCCTGAGCGCGGCCGCCGCGGCCACCGGGTTGACCGCGTTCCTCGCCGGGCTGGGCGCGGGCCGGTTCGGCGGCGCGTACCTGGCCTTACGTCTGCCGCCCGCGCGGCTCTTCCTGGGCGCGCTGGCGATCACCGCGGCGGGCTGGCTGCTCTTCTGGCTGAGCACCCTGCCCGTCCTGTCCTACGCCGGTCTCGCGCTCAGCGGGGTCGGCGCCTCCCTGCACTTCCCGCTCGCGCTGACCGGGCTCATCACGCACGCCGGAGACCGGCCGGACCGGGCCGGCGCGGCCGCCCCGATCTGGGCCGGGTCCGCGATGGCCGTCGGTCCGCTCGCACTCGGCGCGCTCGCCGACGGCTTCGGCACCTGGAACGCGTTCCTGCTGGTCCCCGTCCTCATCGGCCTGGCCGCCGGCGGGGTGCTCATCGCCAGGCCGCGTCCTTGAGTACGCCGGGCAGGCCAGGAGTGTTCCATGAGTCGACGACGAGCACGCCGGTCTTGGGCAGGTACCACTCCCGCTGGACGAAATGGGCCCGCACCTTGCCCGTCCCGGAGACGCAGGTGCCCTTCCACGCGCGGTAGTACGCCTTGTGGCCCGGCCCGACCTGGCGCAGCCCCTTCGCCGCCGCGCCGTGGAGCACCTGGCCCCACTTGTGGTTGACCGGGCAGGGCTCCACATCGGTCGCCGAGTAGAAGGGCCCGTCGGGCGTGTACGGGTTGAGCTCGTGCCCCACCTTGACGGCCGCGGGCCCGAGCACCCAGAAGCCATCACATTCCGGAGTGAAGTACGCCCCCTTGGGCTTGGCGCACTTGCCGGTGACGACATGGAGCCAGTCGCCCTTTCCGTACACCTTCCATGAGCTCGGCAGGGACAGCGTCAGCCCGTTGCGCAGCTTGAGCGGATGACCGGCGGCACTCACGGCGCTCGCGGAGGCGGGGGCGGCCGCCACGAGGAGGGCGGCGGCCACGGCGAGACCCGCCACGGCAAGGTTTCTCTTCGACATTTCGCGAATGTACCGACACGCGCTTGCAGACAGATTGGGAGCGGCTAGAAGTCAGGACCGGCTGAGGGCCGAAGCCAGCTCCCGCAGCAGGGCCACCACGCCGTCGGGGCCGTCCACCACGATGTCGGCCCGCTCGGCCAGCGCGGTCACCTCGGCCGAGCCGCTGCACACGGTCACGCCCGGCAGCCCCGAGTTCTCGACCGCGTCGAAGGCCGCCAGGTCGCCGAGATCGTCGCCGACGAACATGACCGACCGGGCAGCCCGTTCGGTCAGGAACAGGCCGAGCGCGTGCCCCTTGTCCATGCCCGGCGGCCGCAGTTCGAGCACCAGCCGGCCGGGCTCGACGACCAGCCCGTGCCGGTCCGCCAGCGCGGCCAGCGGCTCGCGCAGGGCCGCCAGCGCGCCCTCGGGGTCGGGGCTGCGCCTGGTGTGCACGGCGACCGCCCGGCCCTTGTCCTCGATCGTCGCGCCCTTCACGCCGAGCGAGCCGAGCAGCAGTTGCAGCTCCGCCTCGGCCTGGAGCACGCCGTGCGGGGGCGGCGGCGCCGAGATCCGGCCGTCCTCCCAGCGCTCGAACCCGTAATGCCCCAGTATCACCAGGCCGGGCACATCGGCCAGGCCGGGCCCGAGCTCCAGAGCCGTGACCACCGGTCTGCCGGTCACGATCGCCACCGCCCCGACATGTCTGCCGAGTTCGGTGAGGACGGCGGGCGCTTCCGGATGGATCCTGGCGGAGGCGGGATCGGCCACGATCGGCGAAAGGGTGCCGTCGAAGTCGAGCCCGATCACGGCTCCCGCCGGATCCTTCATGATCGCTTCCATGTTGTTCTTCACGCGCCTGCCTTACCCAGCAGGTCAGGGGCGCATGCCAAGCCGCCGGGCGGCGCGGTCGCGCTGGCGAGTGGAACGCAGCCGGCGCAACCGCTTGACCAGCATGGGATCCTGCTGGAGCGCCTCCGGCCGGTCGATCAGTTCGCCGAGGAGTTGGTAGTAGCGGGTGGCCGAAAACCCGAAGGTCTCCTTGATGGCCTGCTCCTTCGCACCCGCGTAACGCCACCAGTGGCGCTCGAAGGCGAGGAGCTCGAGATCGCGTTCGGAGAGGGGCTGTCGGGACGGTTCCTGGGCAGCACTGTCACCGCTGACCGGTGCAGTGTCCATGGTGTCCTCCTCGGAGGGCGCGCGACGATCACATCGTGGGCACGCGGGCCCGTGCCAATCGTAATGTGCGGAGTGCGGGTGTTCACGGCGGATTGAGAGACGTACAGTCACCAAATGTGACCTCAGTCATCACACTTCTCACTGACTACGGGCTCGAAGATGGCTATGTGGCGGCCTGTCACGGAGTGATAGCCGCGATCGCCCCCGAGGCCCGGGTGATCGACGTGTGCCACCTGATCCCGTCAGGCGATGTACGGCGCGGCGCCGCGATACTCTCCCAGACCATCCCATATCTCCCGAAAGGCGTACACATCGGGGCAGTAGACCCCGGCGCGGGCGGAGCCAGGCGGGCGGTCGCCGTGGAGGCGGGCGGGCGGGTGTTCATCGGCCCCGACAACGGGCTCCTGTCGTGGGCCATGCACGCCTGCGGCGGGGCGGAGGCGGCCTACGAGATCAGCAACCCCGAGCACTTCCTGCACCCCGTCTCGCCGACCTTCCACGGGCGGGACGTGTTCGCACCGGTCGCCGGGCGGCTGTGCCTCGGGCTCAAACCGGCCGACCTGGGACCCGAGGTTCCGCTCTCGCGGCTGATCTCGCTGCCGGAGCCGACCTCGCAACTGCGCGAAGGCTCCGTCGAGGGCGAGGTGGTCTCGGTCGACCGCTACGGCAACACCCAACTGTCGATCGCCGCGGGCGACCTCGCCGCGCTGGGCGTGCGGATCGGCGACACGATCGGGGTCTGGCTGGGGCGCAGGCAACTGGCCCTGCCGTACCGGGAGACGTTCGCGGCCGTGCCGCCGGGCGAACTGGTGGCCTTCGCCGACTCGGCGGGGCTGATCGCGATAGCGGTGAACTCGGGTGACGCGGCCCAGCGCCTCGGCCTGCCACCCGGCGCCCATGTCCGGCTTTCACCCTCCCCTTAAGACGAAAGCCATCAAAGGGAAATTACACCGCGTATCGGTCTGTTTACTGAAGCGTCAGATTGAACCGGCGATCACATGTCAGAATGCACGGGCATCGGGCTACCCCTCCCCTGCCCGCGAGGTGCACGTTGTTCCCTTTTTCTGTTGCGCTGCTCTCTTTACTGTTCGCGGCCCTGCCGTCGGCGGAGCCACCCGTGCCGGAGCGCTGGCACGCGTGGCCGGTGGCCAGGGTGTTCCCGGGCTCGGTACCCGGCACCAGCCCCTCCGGGGCCCGCGTGACCTATGTCCTGGCCGGCGTCGCCCCGGAGGCACCCTGCCGGGTGGCCTTCCAGCCTGGGGTCCTGCGGCTGCTGCGGGGGTGCGTGACGGCGTTACGCGCCACGTACACGGACAGCACGCAGACGTTCGTGGCGACGGTCGGCATAGCGGTCCTGACCACCCCAGCCGCCCACCTGCCCGCGGAACCCCCCGGGGGCGATCCGCCCAGCGCGCCACCGGAGACCGGCGGCGGCCGCCTGTCCGACAGGTCCTCGAACACCGGCAGCGACCGTCCGCCCAGTGAACCGTCACACACCGACACCGGCTGCCTGCCTGGCGGGCCGTCAGAGACGGGCACCGGGACCGCGCGCTTGCCGGGCCGGGGGCCGGAGACCGGCACGGGGCCTCTGCCGGAGACCGGCGCCAGGCGCTTACCGGAGCTGGCGGCGACTGCCGGTGCGCCGGTTGACCGGTCTGGGACCGTCGTGGGACGGCCGCCGACCGTGCGGCCCGTGGCGTTTCCCGACGGGCCGGCCGAGCGGTTCGGCGAGTCGCAGTACGTCACCGGCGCGCTGATCTCGTCGAACGACGCCTACGTCGTGGCGACGGCCGCCGGATACGCGGACGGCCGGCCGTACAAGCCGGGCGACCTCGCCGCCAGACGCCTCGGAGACACCGCCCGCCGACTGGCCACGGTCCTGCACCGAAGCCTGACCAGATGACCGGGCCACTGGCAGCGAGGCTACCGCTGGCCGGGTCGCTGCTGGCCGGTTTCCTGGTGGCCGGGCCGCTCTCGGCGGGGCTGTTGGTGGCCGGGGCGGGGCCGTCCTCCTCGGACGACGTCGGCTCGGTGGCGCGGGCCGCCCAGTGGCAGCTCGCCACGCTGCGCCTTCCGGAGGCGTGGCGGCTGAGCAGGGGCGACGGCGTTCTGGTAGCCGTGCTCGACACCGGCGTGAACGCCCGCCACCCCGACCTGACCGGCGCCGTGATCACCGGCCCCGACCTGACCGGCGACGCCGGAGAGCCGGTCATGTGGGGCCACCACGGCACCGCCATGGCCAGCCTCATCGCCGGTCACGGCCACCACGCCTCGACAACGGGCGGCACCGCACAGAACGGCCACAGTGCCTCGGCAACCCGCGACTCAGCACAGAGCGGCGCCTTGGCAACAGGCGATGCCGCGCAGAGCGGCGCCTTCGCGGCGGGCAGCCTCGTGCGGAGCGGTTCGGCAGCAGGCGCCCCGGCGGACAGCGGCGTGATCGGGATCGCGCCCGCCGCCCGTGTGCTGTCCATCAGGGTCACGCTGGAGAACGGCGACCCGCTCCGCGAGAAGCAGCGCGCCGGCGGCCGCGACGCCCTGGCCAGAGGCATCCGCTACGCGGTCGACCACGGCGCCGACGTGATCAGCATGTCCCTCGGCGGCGGCAGCGGCGCTTGGGAAGGCTCGGCGGCCGAGGAGGAGGCCGTCCAGTACGCGATCAGCCGCGGCGCCGTGCTCGTGGCCTCGTCCGGCAACGACGGCGACACCACGAACAGGAAGAACTTCCCCGCCGCCTACCCCGGCGTGATCGCGGTGGGCGCGGTCGACCAGGCGCTGGAGGTGGCGGCGTTCTCCAACCGGCAGGACTACCTCTCGGTGGTCGCGCCGGGGACGGGCATCGTGACCGCCGACGGCGCCGACTCGTACGTGGTGGGCGACGGGACGAGCTCGGCCGCCGCCATGGTGGCGGGCATCGCCGCGCTGATCAAGGCGGCCCACCCCGATCTGTCGCCGTACCACGTACGGACGGCCATCGAGCTGGGCACCAGGCGGCGGCCCGCCGACGGCTACAGTCGCGCGTCCGGGCACGGGGTGGCCAACGCGCTGCTCGCCCTGCGCGCGGCCGACCGCCTGGCGAGTCCCGCCACCACGTCGGCCGCGGGCGGCGTGGGCAGCGGCGGTTACTTCGGCGATGGCCCGGTTTCCCCGCCGCCGTCGTCGCGGCTGCCGGTGGTGCTCGGCATGGTGCTGCTGACGGCGGCCATGTCGGCCCGGGTGCTCGTACGGCACCGGTGGCGCGGGAGGGATGCAACCTAGCAAGCGCTTGTGTGATACTCCTGCCTATGAGCCTTGCGATCGACGGCTGGTTCGCCATAGAAGAGGACGGCACCCACCTGATCGGCACCCGGTGCGCGGCGTGCGGCACGGTCTGCTTCCCGCCGCAGCGCGGGTTCTGCCGCAACCCGCACTGCGACGGGGAGTCCATGGAGGAGACCAGGCTGCCGAGGCGCGGGCGGGTCTGGTCGTACACGAGCGCCTCCTACCCGCCGCCCGAGCCGTTCGTGGCCGCCGAGCCGTACACGCCCGTGACGCTGGCGGCGGTGGAGCTGGCCGGCGCGGGCATCGTGGTGCTGGGGCAGGTCAAGAACCTCACGGTGGACGAGCTGGAGGTCGGCATGGAGGTCGAGCTCACCCACGGCCCGCTGGCCGACGGACCGCTGGTATGGATGTGGGGTCGCGCATCGTGAGCGTCGTGGTGCTGGGCACGGGCATGCATCCGTGGGGCAAGCAGGGCAGGCCGTTCGCGGAGTACGGCGTGGCGGCGGCCAGGGAGGCGCTGCGTGACGCCGGGATCGCCTGGACCGACGTCCAGTTCCTGGTGGGCGCCGACACGATCAGGAACGGCTATCCGGGGTTCGTCGCCGGAGCCACGTACGCGCAGGCCCTCGGCTGGTCCGGCGCCCGCATCGCGTCGTGCTACGCGGCGTGCGCGTCGGGGGCGCAGGCGATCGACATCGCGCGGACCCGGATCATGGCGGGGCTCTGCGACGTGGCGCTGGTGGTGGGCGCGGACGCCACGCCCAAGGGCTTCTTCAAGCCGGTCGGCGGCGATCGCCCGGATGATCCGGACTGGCTGCGGTTCCGGCTGCTCGGTGCCACCAATCCCGCATATTTCGGGCTTTACGCGCGGAGGCGGATGGCCCTGTACGGCGAGACGGCCGAGGACTTCGCCGCTGTCAAGGTCAAGAACTCCCTGGCCGGTTCGCTGAACCCGATGGCCCGCTACCGCAAGGCCGTCACGGCCGAGGAGGTTCTGGCCTCGCCCATGGTGGCCGACCCGCTGCGGCTCATGGACATCTGCGCGAACTCGGACGGCGGCGCCGCGCTCGTCCTGGCCTCGCCGGCGTACGCCCGCGGACTGGGCGTGGCGGACCCGGTGCGCATCGCCGCCGTGTCGACGGTGACGCCCACGTTCCCCAACACGGTTCTGGAGCTGCCGAACTTCGCGACCGACTCGTCCGCCGCCGTACCCCCTCCGGAACGTCCCTTCAGGGCCGCCATCGCGCACGCCGCCTACGAGGAGGCGGGCATCGGGCCCGGTGACGTGTCGTTCGCGGAGGTGTACGACCTGTCCACGGCCCTCGAACTGGACTGGATCGAGGACGTGGGCCTCTGCGCCCCCGGCGAGGCCGGCAAGCTGCTGCGGGCGGGCGACACCGCGCTCGGCGGGCGCGTGCCGGTGAACCCGTCGGGCGGGCTCGCCTCGTTCGGCGAGGCCATCCCCGCCCAGGCCATCGCCCAGGTCTGCGAGCTGACCCGGCAGTTGCGCGGCCGGGCGGGCGAGCGCCAGGTGGAGGGCGCCAGGGTCGGCCTGGCCGCCAACCAGGGCCTGTTCGGCCACGGCTCGGCCGTCATAGCAACCCGCTGACCCAGCCATGCACCCACGACCCGCCGTACGCCGGCGACCGCACGCGAAAAGGCCCTCCGCGGAAAGCTCCCGCGGAGGGCCTGGCGCCGGTGGTCAGCCGACGTGGACCACGTCGTGCGTCTCGGCGAAGTGGCAGGCGCTCTCGTGCGCCGTCCCCGGCCTGATCTGCAACAACGGCTCCTCCTCCGCGCAGATCTCCTGCGCCTTCCAGCAGCGGGTGCGGAAGCGGCAGCCCGACGGCGGGTTGGCGGGCGACGGCGGGTCGCCCTGCAGGATGATCCGCTCGCGCTGCTCGCGGCCCTCAGGGTCGGGGACCGGCACGGCCGACAGCAGCGCCTGCGTGTACGGGTGAGCGGGCTTGTCGTAGATCTCGGTGTCCTTGCCGAGTTCGACCATCTTGCCGAGGTACATCACCGCGACCCGGTCGGAGATGTGGCGCACCACCGACAGGTCGTGGGCGATGAAGATGTACGCCAGGTCGAGCTCGTTCTGCAGCCGCTCCAGCAGGTTGATGACCTGGGCCTGGATCGACACGTCGAGCGCGGAGACCGGCTCGTCGCAGACGATGATCTCCGGCTGGAGCGCCAGCCCTCGGGCGATGCCGATGCGCTGGCGCTGCCCGCCGGAGAACTGGTGCGGGTAGCGGTTGATGTGGTCGGGGTTGAGGCCCACGACCTCCAGCAGCTCCTGCACCTTTCGGCGGCGCTCGCCCTTGGGGGCGACCTCGGTGTGGATGTCGAACGGCTCACCGATGATGTCGCCGACCGTCTTGCGGGGATTCAGGGAGGTGTACGGATCCTGCATCACCATCTGGATGTTGCGCCGCATCCGCTTGAGCTCGCCGCCGGTGGCCTTGCCGATGTCCCGGCCGTTGATCTCCACCGAGCCCGAGGTCGGCCGCTCCAGCGCCATCAGCACCTTGGCCAGCGTGGACTTGCCGCAGCCCGACTCGCCCACGATGCCCAGCGTCTCGCCCCTGTTGAGGCTGAACGAGACGCCGTCGACCGCCTTGATCGCGCCGATCTGCTTCTTGAACAAGATGCCCTGGGTCAGCGGGAAGTGCTTGACCAGGTCACGGACCTCGAGAATGCGCTCACCCTTGGTCGCCATCGAGGACCTCCCTCCAGTAGTGACACGCGCTGCTGCGTGTGCCGCTGATCTCGTAGAGCGGGGGGTTGTCCGTCACGCAGTTGTCCTGGCGATACGGGCACCGCGGGTGGAAGGCGCAGCCGGTCGGCATGTCGAGCAGGTTGGGCGGCAGGCCCTTGATCGCGTACAGCTCCTGGCCCTTGAGGTCGACCCGGGGGATCGACTCCAGCAGCCCCTTGGTGTAGGGGTGGGCCGGGGTCTTGTAGATGTCGTGAACGGGGGCGTTCTCCACGATCCGCCCGCCGTACATGACCGCGATCTTGTCGGCGACGTCGGCGACGACGCCGAGGTCGTGCGTGATGAGGATCATGCCCATGTTGCTCTCACGCTGGAGCTCGGCGAGCAGCTCCATGATCTGGGCCTGGACGGTCACGTCGAGCGCGGTGGTCGGCTCGTCCGCGATCAGCACCTCGGGGTCCAGCGCGATCGACATGGCGATCATGATGCGCTGCCGCATGCCCCCGGAGAACTGGTGCGGATAGTCGTTGACGCGCTGCCTGGCGGCCGGGATGCGAACCTTGTCCATGAGCTCGATCGCCTTGTTGACGGCGTCGCGCTTGGACATGCCACGGTGCACCCGGAACATCTCGCTGATCTGCCAGCCCACGGTGAACACCGGGTTGAGCGCGGACAGCGCGTCCTGGAACACCATCGCGATCCGCTGGCCCCGCACCTGGGTGCGTGCCTCTTCCGAGAGCTTCAGCAGGTCGGTGCCGCGGAAGCGGATCTCACCCTTGGGGATGCGGGCCGGCGGCATGTCCAGAATGCCCATGATCGCCTGAGCGGTCACGGACTTGCCGGAACCCGACTCCCCCAGCACGGCGAGAGTCTCACCGGGGCTGAGCGAGTAGCTCACCCCGTTGACCGCACGCACGATGCCCGCGCGGGTGGCGAACTCCACGTGCAGATCTTCCACGGCGAGCAGCGGCTCGTTGCCCAGCCCTCCCTCGGCGGGCAACACGTCCGTTGATGCCTTTCTCACTTGAACCCCCTTCCTACCTGAGCTTCGGGTCGAGAGCGTCGCGTACGGCGTCGCCCAGCATGATGAACGCGAGCACCGTGATGCTCAGGAACACCGCCGGGAAGACCAGCGGCAGCGGCGCCTCCAGGAACCGGTTGCGGGCGTCGGCGATCATCAGGCCCCAGGAGATGTCCGGGGACTGAACCCCGACTCCCAGGAACGACAGCGCCGCCTCGGCCGAGATGAACACACCGAGGTTGATCGTCGAGACGACGATCACCGGGGCGATCGCGTTCGGCAGCAGGTGCCGGAACATGACCCGGCTCTGGCTGGCGCCCAGCGCCCGGGCCGCGACCACGAAGTCCTGGTTCCTGGCGGTGATGACGGCGGCCCGCATGATGCGGAACGTCATCGGCCAGGCCAGCACGGCCAGCGCGATGACCACGATCCAGATGCCCAGGTCCGCGCTCCGGAACGTGGCGGTGATGAGCAGCGCGCCGAGGATCCACGGAATCGCGAAGAAGACCTCCGTGATGCGGGACGAGAGCGTGTCGATGGCTCCGCCGCGGGCGCCCGCGACGAGGCCGAGCAGACCGCCGACGACCGCCGTGATGATGGTGGTGCTGACGCCGATCACGATCGAGTTGCGCGCACCGTAGATCGCCCTGGCGTAGACGTCGCAGCCGAGGCTGTCGCGACCGAAGATGTGGCCCGCGCTCGGCCCCTGCCTGGCCGTGGCCAGCTCGCAGGTCTTGGCGTCGAAGGGGTTGACCGAGGTGAACAGCGACGGCCAGAGCGACATGACCAGCAGGATCGCGATGAGGACGACCGAAAGGATGAACATCGGCCGACGTCGCAGGTCATAGAAGGCGTCGCCCCAGAGGCTCGCCGGCTTCGCCTCCTTCTTGAGCTTGCCCGGAGGGGATGGCGCAGTGACGGTCTGCACAGGTCCGGCCTGTGGGTCGTTACTCATAGCGAATCCTCGGATCGAGCACGGCGTACAACAGGTCCACGACCAGGTTCGCCACGATGTAGACCAGCACCAGAATTGTCACGATACCTACGACGATAGGTTGCTCTCGTAGATATACGCCTTGGTAGATCTGGAGGCCGATACCCGGGATGTTGAAGATCGTCTCGGTGATCACCGCACCACCCATGAGCGAGCCGAGGTCGGCGCCCAGGAAGGTGACCAAGGGGATCAGCGCGTTACGCAACCCGTGCCGGCCGATGACTCTTCGTCTGGAAAGCCCCTTCGCGGTCGCTGTTCGGATGTAGTCGGATCTCAGTGTCTCCACCAGGCTCGTTCTGGTGAGCCGGGTGAGATAGGCGATCGACGTACCCGCCAGCACGAATCCTGGGAGCAGGTACGATCTCAGCCCCGCGCTGATGCCCGCGATCGGGAAGATCTCGGTGCCCACGGCCTGCTTCAGCCAGACGCCCAGCCACAGCTGCAGCACGAAGCCGGTCACCAGCGGCGGGACGGAGATGAGCAGCAGCGTCGCGGCCAGGATCATGGTGTCGATCGCCTGGCCTCGGCGCAGCGCCGCCCACAGGCCGAGCAGGACGCCGATGACCGCTTCCATGACGAGGGCGACGAGCGCCAGGTTCAACGTGACCTGGAACTTCCCCGCCATCAACTGGGTGATGGGCACACCGGCAAAGGTTTTGCCGAAATCTCCCCGGAGGAAGATCCCACTGATGTAGTACCAGTACTGGAGCAACAACGGATCGTTGAGGTGGTACTGGTCGCGCAAGATCATGACGATGTTGGGGTCTTGCCTCTTCTCGCCGGCAAGCGCCGCGATGGGATCGCCAGGGAGCGCGAAGACGATGGCGAAGATGAAGAGGGTGGCGCCCAGCAGGACTGGTATCGCCTGGATAAGGCGCCTAATAACGTAACGGCCCATTCAAGCCTCCCGTACATGCCAAGAAGGCAGTCGCCGGGACCTGGGGTTCACGGCCCCAATGACTGCCTTCATGGCGGGCTATCGAGAGGTGGGCGGCTAAGCGCCCACCCCCGCGAACAGCGTCAGGCCTTCTCGACGTCGGCCCACTCAACCTGGTTGAGCAGGTTGATCTTGACGTTCTTGACCTTGGTCGAGTATCCCGAGTTGTTACGGTAGAAGTACACAGGGATGTACGGAAGGTCCTTGATGAGGATGTCGTCCGCCTGCTGGTAGAACTTCAGCCCCTCCGCCGGAGTCGGCGCCTGGTCGCCCTTGGCGGCCGTGTCGTCGAACTCCTTGTTGGAGTAGCCGGCGTAGTTGGAGCCGGTCTTGATGGCGCCGGTCGAGAAGATCGGCGTCAGGTAGTTCTCGGCGGACGGGTAGTCGATCGCCCAGCCCATCCGGAACATACCCTTGTACTTCTTGGCGTCCAGGTCGTCGAGGATGTTCGCGAACTTCTCGAACGGCTTGACCGTCACCTCGACGCTGAGATTGGCGCGGAGGTTGTTGGCAACGGCCTCGATCCACTCCTTGTGCCCACCATCGGCGTTGTAGCCGAGCTCCAGCTTCGCCGGGCCCTTGGCCGTGGCGTACTGCTCCTTGGCCTTGGTGGGGTTGTACTGGCAGGCCTGGCAGGCGCCCTGGCGGTAACCGTCGATGGCCGGGTTGATGAAGTCGTCGGCCGGCGAACGGGTGCCGCTGAAGACCGTCTCGGCGATGGTCTTCCGGTCGATGGCCATCGAGATGGCCTCACGAACCTTGACGTCCTTGTACTCGTCGCTGTACTTCAGCGGGAAGCCGATGTACCCGACGCCGGCGTCCGGCTGGTCCTGGTAGCGGTCACCGAGCGCCGTCTTGGCACTGGAGATCGCCGAGGCGGGCAGCGAGTCGTGGATGTCGACGTTGTCGGCCTGCAGGTCGTTGTAGGCCGTCTCAGAGCTGTTGTAGAGCTTGAACTGCAGCTTGGTCCAGCCGGTCGGCTTCTTGGCCGGGTACTTGTCGTAGACCGACAGGTCGATGGCCTGATCGGTACCCTTCTTGTAGGGCTTGTCCAGCTTGAACAGGCCCTGACCGATCGGCTTCTCGCCGTACTCCGCCGTCACCTTGCCGTCGGCGCCGAAGGCGGTCTTGGGCAGCGGGTAGAACGCGGTGTAGCCCAGCATGGTCTTGAACTGGGAGAACGGCGCGGTGAGCGTGACCTGCAGCGTCGAGTTGTCGACCGCCTTGAGGCCCTTCATCTCCTTGGTGGCGACCTGCTTGCCCTCGCCGGGGTTGAGGTCGGCGTAACCCTCGACGCGGCCGAAGAAGTAACCGGCGCCCTGGGCGTTGTCCTGGTTGGCCGCGTAGTTCCACGCGTCGACGTAGTTCTGCGCCTCGACCGGCGTGCCGTCCTGCCACGTGTAAGGCTTGAGTTTGATCGTCCACACCTTGTTGTCGGTGCTCTCGATCGACTCTGCCGCCGCCAGGACGACCTGCTTGTTCTCGTCATAGTTGACGAGCGGCTCGAACACCGCGGCGAGGACTTCAGCGCCCTCCGACTCCGTGGTGTTCGACGGGACCAGCAGGTTCTGCGGCTCGCCCAGTTCCATGCGGACCGGAGTGTCGCCGGCTCCGCCCGACGCGGGGTTGCCGGTCGTGGCTCCGCCGCCGCCACACGCGGCGACCGCGAGGGCTAGCAGCGCGGTACCGGCGACGATCTGTGCGCCCTTAGTAACACGCATGGTAAAAAGATTCCTCCCTCAAACAGGTGGGCGTAAGCGCTGAGCTGCGATGATCGTGAGCAGCCTGACGGGGGTGCCTTGTCGTCCCCCGGGTTTGGCTGACCTGGTCAAACCAGCCGACGCCCTGCCAGTCGATCGCGACTATCCCTTACTACTTGCCACCAGCGAGTCTCTGGTGCGTTGCAGTTCGGTCACACGTGCGCTTATC
Source organism: Nonomuraea sp. NPDC026600 (assembly GCF_040638335.1). NCBI lineage: Bacteria > Bacillati > Actinomycetota > Actinomycetes > Streptosporangiales > Streptosporangiaceae > Nonomuraea > Nonomuraea sp. NPDC026600. The sequence goes on along the minus strand of NZ_JBEZYD010000068.1, from coordinate 19,051 downwards.
CAACGTCACAGTCATTTCTCGCAGAGAGCATCAAAGCCACAAAGGAAACCCTAAAGCGGACACCGTAGGACGTGAACAGTTGATGAAAAATACCCCCTTGACGCCACTGGTCACGCCCTAACCGCCATCCCGCGTGTCGCTGAGTCACGGTTGAACAACTCTTGACATGCCCTCGGACCAGCCTTGGAACCGGGCAGCGCAGGACACCGTCCAACAGTCTGTCGCGAACCGTCGCGGCAGACACCTCACCGAGCCGGATCCAATAGAGTCCTTGCCATGAGCCAGCCGGAATCCGCTGTAGCGGACGCCCAGGCGGGCGGCCGAAGCGGGGAGCCGCTGGCCAAGCTCGCCGCGCGATACGGACTTCGTCGTGCCATCGCACGGCCGAGGTTTCCTGTCTACGTACGCCAGCTTTGGGAGCGGCGACACTTCATCCTGACGTACGCGACCTCGCGCAACGTCTCGAAGTACTCCAGCTCGGCTCTGGGCCAGCTGTGGCAGGTACTGACCCCGCTGCTGAACGCCGGCATCTACTTCCTGATGTTCGGCTTGATCCTCGGGGGCAACAAGAACATCGACAACTACCCGGCCTTCCTGCTGACCGGGATTTTCGTCTTCACCTACACGCAGCGGACGGTGGCCGCCGGCGCCAAGTCGATCTCGGGCAACCTCTCGCTGATCCGGGCGCTCCACTTCCCCAGGGCCTCCCTCCCGCTGGCCTACACGATCCAGGAGCTCCAGCAGCTCGCCATCTCCATGGGCGTGCTCCTGGTGCTCGTGGCGGCCACCGGCGAGTGGCCGACCTGGTTCTGGTTGATGATCCCGGTCGTGCTGCTGCTACAGACGCTGTTCAACATCGGCGCCGGCCTGGTGATCGCCCGGCTCGGCTCCTCGATGCGCGATCTCAACCAGCTGCTGCCGTTCATCACCCGCACCTGGCTCTACGCCTCGGGTGTCTTCTTCTCGATCCAGGACAAGGTGGTCAACTCCGCGCATTTGCCCCAGTGGGTGGCCAATGTGATGTATCTCAATCCCGCGGCCTCGTACATCGAGTGGATGCGCGACATCCTCATCAAGACCTACCATCCCGAGAACGGGCACAACCCCCCGCCGATGGTGTTGGTGTCATGCGTATTCTGGGCAGTGTTCGCACTCGGCTTCGGCTTTTGGTACTTCTGGCGGGCTGAGGAGAGGTACGGGCGTGGCTGAACTGACCAAGGAGCTGTCACAGGTGAAGGGCCAGGAGCCCGCCGTCCCCGACGAGGCCGTTCCCGAGAAGAACGTGCCCAACAAGGACGTCAGGGTGCACCCCAATCCGGCCCCCGCCGGCAAGCGGCCTCTGGACGTCCCCACGGGCACGCCCACGGTCATCGTCGACGACCTCCACATCGTCTACCGGGTCTACGGCGCGGCCAGCGACAACGAGAAGGGCAACGCGGTCAACGCCTTCACGCGCTTGCTCAAGCGCCAGGGCCGCCCGGAGATGAAGGAGGTGCACGCCGTCAAGGGCGTGTCCTTCGTCTCCTACCACGGCGACGCGATCGGCGTCGTCGGCCGCAACGGCTCGGGCAAGTCCACGCTGCTGCGCGCCATCGCCGGCCTCCTGCCGCCGCACGCGGGTGCCGTCTACACCGACGGCCAGCCGTCGCTGCTCGGCGTCAACGCGGCGCTCATGCGCGAGCTCACGGGCGAGCGCAACATCGTGCTCGGCTGCTACGCCATGGGCATGACCCCGAGCGAGGTCAGGGAGAAATACCAGGAGATCGTCGACTTCTCCGGCATCGATGAGTTCGTCCAGCTACCGATGTCCACCTACTCCTCCGGCATGGGCGCCCGGCTGCGCTTCGCCATCTCCTCGGCCAAGACCCACGACGTGCTCCTGATCGACGAGGCCCTGGCCACCGGCGACCGCGAGTTCCGCCGCAAGAGCGAGGAACGCATCAGGCAGATCCGCGAGTCGGCCGGCACGGTCTTCCTCGTCGCTCACGACCTCAAGGTCATCGAGGAGACCTGCAACCGGGTCATCTGGCTGCACAAGGGCAAGATCAAGATGGACGGCGACCCGAAGGAAGTCCTCGCCGCCTACAACAAGGGCTGATCTCCCCACCGCACTCCGCGGACGCCACGTTCAGGCGTTCGCGGATCTGTCATGCCCGGGCGACTCGCGGGGCAAATGACTGACAGCGTGGCCGGTGTTCCGATATCATTCGAACGTTGTTTCGATACGAGGATGCCGATGGAGCGGGAGCGTGCGATGGGAGAGCTTGCGGCCGCGATCGACCACCTGGCCGTCGAGGACGTGGCAGACGTTCCCTGGGCCCAACTGACCGAGCAACTCGTCGACCTTCACTGGCAGATGGCCAGACTGCAGGCCCAGATCGCCCGCCGCACCGGCGTACGCCTGCCGTAGACACGAGAATGCCGCCGGCCCCGGAGATCCGGGGCCGGCGGCGGGTGCGACTCACGCTGCGCCTCAGCCCTGCAGTGCGGCGCGGTGCACGAGCGCGACCCATGCCAGGGCGTGTCCGCCCGGGCCGGTCATGAGACCACCCGCTCTCGCGGGCGGCTCGCGACCTGTGCGCGGCGGCCGTAGCGAGTACCCGGCACCATTGGGGGCTCGCCGACCGGCCACGCCGGTTCTGCGGCGGTGCGTCCCGCACCTGGGGACGCACCACCCTCGATCATGCGCCTCGCCGGACGCGACGCCTCGTCGCCGCCGCGGCCCGTTCCCGAGCACCGGCACCTTGAAGCCCGCGAACCTCCGCCACGGCCCGAGCGGCCGGCATCCGGAAGGCACCACGATCAGTCGTGGGAGAAGTAGTCCGAGACCTCGCCCGTCATCGCGCGGCGGTCGAGATCATCGCGTCCCTACGGCCCACAGCGGCCTTCGCCCCCGCAGCCGGGACCATCGCGTCCCTGCGGCTCACAGCGGCCTTCGCCCCCGTGGCCGGGAGCACCGCGTCCCTGCGGCTCACAGTGGCCTTCGCCCCAGCAGTCGGCACCATCGCGTCCCTGCGGCTCACAGCGGCCCTCGCCCCCGTGGCCGGGAGCACCGCGTCGCCCGCCCTCTTGGCAGCGACCACCGCATCGCTGTGGCTCATGGCAGCCCCCGCCTCAGTGGCCGGGAGCACCTTGTCGCTGTGGCCCGCAGCGGCCTTGGCCCCGGCGGTCGAGACCGCGCGGGACGCGTCCTCGACGAGCGGGGCGATCTCGTCGATGGACGCGACCGGACGCGACGCACGGGGCACCCGGCCCGTGACCCGCGTCGCCCCCGTACGCCCCTCGACCGGACGCGTGGCAGCGGGCACCCCGCCGGTAACCCGCGTCGACCCTGTACGCCTCTCAACCGGACGCGAGGCGGCGGGCCCCCGGCCCGTGATCCGCGCCTTGTCCGTACGGCTCTCGACGGGAGCCGACGCGCGGGGCGACTGACCCGTCGACCCCGTACGCCCTTCGACCGGACGCGAGGCAGCGGGCCCCCAGCCCGTAACCCGCCCCTTGTCCGCCTGCCAACCCGTGCCCCGCGCCTCGTCCGCGTGGCTCTCGGCGGGCCGCGACGTGCGGGGCACCCGGCCCGTTGCCCGTGTCGACCCCGTACGCCCTTCGACCGGACGCGACGCAGCGGGCACCCCGTCCGTGACCCGCGCCTTGCCCGTACGGCCGTCCGTGACCCGCGCCCTGCCCGTACGATCGTCCGCGATCCACGTCTTGCCCGTACTTTCGTCCGTGATCCGCACCGTGCCCGTACGGTCACCCGTGACCCGCACCATGCCGGTACGGTCGCCCGTGACCCGCGCCTTGCCCGTACGGTCGCCCGAGCGCACGCTTGGCGGGGGGTTCAAGCGGCTTCCGACGTATTCGACGTTGGGCCGCTGCTCGGGGCTGACCCGGCTGGCCGAGCCCGGAGCTCCGAGCTGCCCACCCAGCAGGAGACCCTGGCCGACGCCGCCGAACAGACCGCTCAGACCACGGATCGGATCCCCGCCCCCCGGCAGGGTCCCGACCGCGGAATCGCGGGCCTCGGCTTGGGCCGCCGGCCCGACCGGCACCGCGGCCAGTCCGAATACGGCGACGGCTACCGCCAGTTTGATTACAGGTTTCATATTTGCCTTCCCGGCTCGTGATCGATCGCTCTCGAATACAACGGAGATGCGTATCGATAACCCCCGAATGCCGCGGCGTACACGCTATGGGCACCACACGAAGCGCGCCGTCCCGGCTGAGCTACCGACGCAGTTGTATCACCGCCGCCGGCGGGACGCAGACTGCGGAAAGTCCGTGTCACACGGCCTTCCGGGCCCTGGTAGCGATCATGGACGAGGCGTCGAGTCGGGAGACAAATGGCGAAATAGCAGGGGCCTATTTCGGATATTCCGTTGACGTCACCCGCCTTCGGAAGGTGCACCCCAACGGCCCGTTGACAACGGCCGGGAAAACAATTGTCACGGGCCGGGGGCTCAATCTTTCCGCTTGCGGGACACGCGCTTGACCGCTCAGGCCGGCACGAGCATGTCCTCCACGGCGATCTCGAAGGGGAACCGATCGGCGAACGCCGGCCGCAGATCCGTCAGCCACCGGGCGGACGGGTCGTACTCGGCGAAGAACGGCCGGCCGACCAGAGAGGGGTCGCGGGACTGAATCAAGTGGAGCACGAACACCCGCTGACCGGCGATCTCCGTCACCCCGTCGATGCACACCTTTCCCGGAGTGGCCGACATGGAAGGCCCCCGGACGGTCCGGCAGAGCCCGGAGACCGTCGAGTAGGCGTCCCTGAATATCTCGTGCGCCCGCCCGAGCGGGACCGCGAAGTAGTCCTGCGGGCCGGTGTCGCGCTCGACGAACATGTAGTACGGGATCATCCCCATTGTGTGCTGCCGCCGCCACATGCTCGACCACACGGCGGGATCGTCGTTGATCGACCGGATCAACGGCGCCTGGGTCCTGATCGTCGCCCCGCTGCCGAGTATCCGCTTGACCGCCGACTCGACCAGTGGCGACTCCAGCTCGCGCGGGTGCGTGAAGTGGGCCATGAACGCCAGGTTCTTGCCCGCGTCCACGACCTGCTCGAACAGTTCGAGCGTGGCGTCGGCGTCGGGGTCGGACACGAACCGCTGCGGCCAGTAGGCCAGCGCCTTGGTGCCGATCCTGATCGACTCCAACTGCTCCAGGCCGATCAGCGGCTCGATATATCGCCTGATCACCGACTCGCCCATGATCATGGCGTCGCCACCAGTGATCAGCACACTGGTGACCGAGGGATTCTGGCGGATGTAGGAGACCATCTGCCCGATGTCGTCGGAGGCGAACTTCAGGTCCGCGTCCCCGACGAACTGTGCCCACCGGAAGCAGTAGGTGCAGTAGGCATGACAGGTTTGCCCCTGCTTGGGGAAGATGAGCACGGTCTCGGGATACTTGTGCTGCAGCCCCGGCACCGGCTCCTCGCCGATCCGGGGAACGTTGAGCTCCTTCTGCCCGGCCGGGTGCGGGTTGAGCTGCGCGCGCACCCGGTTGGCCTCGGCCTGGATCTCCACGTTGGGCGCCTCGGCCTTCAGCAGATCGGCCAGCCGGGCGACGTCCGTGGACGGAAGCATGTCCTCCTGGGGAAAGACGAGACGGTATATGGGATCGTCGGGCGCCGCCGACCAGTCGATGAGCTCGTCCACCACGTAGGCGTTCGTCCGAAAGGGCAGCACCGTGGCAACGGCGCGTACCCTCAGCCGCTGCTCATCGTCGAGCCCCGCACGCTGCAGGAGCTCGTCGAGGTGCTTGGACGTGTACGCCCGGAAGCGGCGCGTGCCCGCCTGGTTCAAGATCACTAGGCCTTTCCCATCTTTTTTGTTCGATCCGCTGTAAACCTCAGCCGCCTGTCATGCGTCTACGGTTCTTATACCCGGACGCTATGCACAGCGTCCCCGGTTCCCTTGGGCTCCAAGTTTTCCTTGAGGTTTGACCACTCGCGACATATCGCGATTGCGCATAGACTGACCAATCGTGACCTCAGATCCCGTCCTGCGCGCCTCCGACGCCGACCGTGACCGCGTGGCCGCGGTGCTCAGCGAGGCACTCGCCACCGGAATGCTCACCAGCCTCGAACACGCTGACCGCCTCGACGCCACCTACTCGGCCAAGACCGTCGGCGACCTGACTCCTATCACTCGTGATCTGCCCGACGTGGCGGCGCCAAACGTCGCGTCTCTCACCATCGAGCAGCAGACGATCGACTCGAAGTTCAGTAAGGTGATCAGAAAGGGCCGCTGGGTCGCCTCCCGCCACACCAGGCTCACGGCGAGGTTCGGCGCGCTGATCATCGACCTGTCGGAGGCCGTGCTGCCCGGCCGGGAGATCACCATCGAGGCCGACGCCCGCTTCAGCAAGCTGATTGTACTTGTGCCCGACAATGCCCAGGTGATCGACGAGGGCGGCTCCATGTTCGGCAAGCGCCACGTGACAGGCGGCGGCGCCCGCGAGGACGGCCCGCTCATCCGGGTCACCGGCCGGTCGATGTTCTCCAAGGTCATCGTGTCGCGCGAGGTCTCCGACTGGAACCTGCGCAGCGTCGGCTGAGCCGGGCCACCCGCCGACCGGCCCGGTGCGCAGCGTGCCTACGATGCGGACAGGGGGGCGACCGCATCGCGACCGCGTTCCGGCCACGCCACAGGAACGCACCGCGAGCCGTACGAGGTGACCTTTTGTCCGACACCAGGCCGATCGCGCTCGACGCCATGGGCGGCGACCACGCGCCACACGAGATCGTGGCAGGGGCCGTGCATGCCGTGCGGGAGCGCGGGCTGGCGGTGGTGCTCGTCGGCTCGCCCCGGGTGCTCTACGAGGCGCTCGCCGACCACGACGCGACCAAGGAGATCCCGATCGTCCGGGCCGAGGAGACGATCGCGATGGACGAGGGCGCGCTGGCCAGCCTGCGCCGTCCCCGCTCCAGCATCGCGATCGCCTGCCATCTGGTACGACGGGGCGACGTGTCGGCGGTGGTGTCCGCGGGCTCGACCGCCGGGATCGTGACCACGGGGCGGCTCCGTCTCAAGGCCCAGCAGGGCGTGCTCCGGCCGGCCATCGCCGTCGCTCTGCCCACGCTGCCCAAGCCCACCCTGCTGCTCGACGCGGGCGCGAACGCCGAGGTCAAGCCGGAAATGCTGGTGCAGTTCGCGCATCTGGGATCTGTCTACGCCGAGCTGGCCTACGAGATCGCCAAGCCGAAGGTCGGCCTGCTCACGATCGGCAGCGAGGCCGAGAAGGGGAACAAGATCGTCAAGCGGGCCCACGAGCTCCTGCAAGGCTCCCCCGGCCTCCACTTCGTCGGCAACGTCGAGGGCCACGACCTGCTGACCGGCGTCGCCGACGTGATCACCACCGACGGTTTCACCGGCAACGTCGCGCTGAAGACCATGGAAGGCGCGGTCCGCTACGCGTTCAGCGAGCTCCGGCAGACGATCGACGGCAGCAGGGCGTCCAGGCTGGGGGCGTTCCTGCAGCGGTCACGCCTGCGCGAGCTGCGCCGCCGCCTCGACGCCGAAGCCCACGGCGGCGCCGTACTGCTCGGACTGAACGGGACCGTGGTGATCGCGCACGGCTCGTCCAGAGCGGCCGGCATCAGCGCCGCCTGCCGGCTGGCCGCCGACCTGTCGGCGCAGGGCGTCGTCGCGCGCATCGGCGACAGAATCGCGGCCACACAACGCCCGCATCGGCTGAGAACCTCATAGTCTGTGGCAGATCCACAAAGCTGGGGGTTGTGTGGACGGCCTAACTTCGGCACAGGTCTCGGGGGCGAAGACCAATCATGTGCCGCGCCGATCGAGCAGGTCGTTCGGCGCGATCATCAGAGCCAACGTGTTCACGCTGTTCAATCTGGTCATCGGCCTGCTCTGGGCGCTGGTCCTGATCTTCGGCGCGTGGCAGGACGGGCTGTTCGGGCTGGTCATCGTGGCCAACTCGCTGATCGGCATCGTGCAGGAGTTACGGGCCAAGCGCACGCTCGACAAGCTCGCGGTGATCAACGAGTCGCCGGTCACGGTCCGCCGCGATGGGCGCGACCAGCAGCTCCAGCCGCGCCAGCTGGTGCTCGGCGACCTGATCCTGCTCGGGCCCGGTGACCGCCTGCTGGTCGACGGCGAGGTCGTCGAGTCCGACGGGCTGGAGATCGACGAATCGCTGCTGACCGGCGAGGAAGACCCGGTGCACAAGCGGCCGGGCGACGAGGTGCTGTCGGGCAGCTTCGCCGTCGCGGGCTCGGGCGCGTTCGTCGCGACCAAGGTCGGCACCGACGCCTACGCCGTACGGCTGGCGGAGGAGGCGAGCCGGTTTCACCTCGCGCGCTCGGAGCTACGTGACGGCGTCACGAACTTCATCAAGTACATCACCTGGCTCGTCATCCCGATCGGCGCGCTGCTGATCTACAGCCAGTTGCGGAACTCGACCGACTTCGGCACCGCCATCACCGGCGCGGTCGCCGGCATCGTCACCATGATCCCCGAGGGCCTGGTGCTGATGACCTCGATCGCCTTCGCCGTCGGCGTCGTACGGCTCGGCCGCCGCGACTGCCTGGTCCAGGAGCTGCCCGCGATCGAGGGCCTGGCCCGGGTGGACGTCCTCTGCCTCGACAAGACCGGCACGCTCACCGCCGGCGGCATGGACCTCGGCGAGGTGCTGCCCCTGCGCGACGACCAGCCGATCGACGACGCGCTCGCCGCCCTGGCCAACGTGGACCACCGGCCCAACGCCACGGCCAAGGCCATCCAGGCCCGCTACCGGTCGGCGGCCGACGGGTGGACGGCCGGCGAGGTCGTGCCGTTCTCCTCGGCGCGCAAGTGGAGCGGCGCCGACTTCGGCCCCCACGGGGTGTGGCTGCTCGGCGCCCCCGACGTCCTGCTCGACCGCACCGCCGACGGCTACGAGCGGGCCGCCGAACTGGCCTCGACCGGCACTCGGGTCCTGGCGCTATGCCGTACGGACAGCCTGCCGGCGGCGGTCGAAAAGGCGGCTTCCGCTACGGGAGGCGCCGAGGCCGTCGCGCTCGTCACGCTCAAGCAGCGCATCAGGCCCGACGCGCACGAGACCCTGCGTTACTTCGCCGAGCAGGGCGTCACGGTCAAGGTGCTCTCCGGCGACAATCCCGATGCCGTCGCCGCGATCGCCACCGGCCTGGAGATCCCGGACGGCCATCGCGCGATCGACGCCCGTAGCCTGCCGGAGAACGACCCCGACAAGCTGGCCGAGTTACTCGACACCCACACCGTGTTCGGCCGCGTCACCCCGCAACAGAAACGCGCCTTCGTCGGCGCGCTGCAGTCGCGCGGGCACACCGTCGCGATGACCGGCGACGGCGTCAACGACGTGCTCGCGCTGAAGGACGCCGACCTGGGCATCGCGATGGGCGCGGGGAGTCCCGCCACCAAGGCCGTCGCCCAGGTGGTGCTGCTCGACGACAGGTTCGCCTCGCTGCCGTACGTGGTGGGCGAGGGCCGCCGGGTGCTGGCCAACATCGAGCGGGTCTCGAACCTCTTCCTCACCAAGACGTTCTACGCGATCGCCCTCTCGCTGCTCACCGGGGTACTCGGGCTGATGTTCCCGTTCGCGCCGCGCCATTCCACGCTGGTGAACGCGCTGACCATCGGCATCCCGGCGTTCGTCCTGGCGCTCGCGCCGACGCTCGAACGGGCCAAGCCCGGGTTCGTCCCCCGTGTGCTGCGCTTCGCCGTACCCGCCGGGGTGCTCTGCGCGGCCGCGGTGTTCCTGTCGTTCTGGGCCGCGCACACCGGCACCTCCACCCTGACCGAGGATCGTACGTCGGGGGTGATCGCGCTCTTCCTCACCACGTGGTGGGTGCTCATCCTGATCACCAAGCCGCTCACCCTGGGGCGGCTGGCCATGATCGCCGCCATGGCCGGGCTGTTCGCGCTGTCCCTGGCGATCCCCTTCGTCCGCCATTTCTTCGCCCTCGAACCCGACGATCTCAGCAACGATCTGACCGCCGTCGGCATCTCCGTGGTGGCTTCAGCGGCGATCAGCGTGGCGGTCAAGCTCGCCGGTACCCTTAGACCATGACCGACCCGCAGATAGTGCTCACCGAGCGCGTCCAGCAGGCGCTGGCGCACGCGTTCGGCTCCGAGTACGCCGACGCAGATCCGCTGATCCGGCCCTCCCAGTTCGCCGACTTCCAGGCGAACGTCGCGCTGAGCCTGGCCAAGCGACTGCGACGCGGACCGCGGGAGGTCGCCGAGGCCATCAGGTCGGAGCTGGCCGATTTCCCCGGCACGGTCGAGGTCAGCGGTCCCGGCTTCCTCAACATCACGCTCGACGACTCGTGGATCGAGTCCGAGGCGGCCAGGATGCTCGACGACCCGCGCACGGGCGTCGGCTTCTCCACGCCGCCGCAGACCGTGGTGGTCGACTACTCCGCGCCCAACGCGGCCAAGGAGATGCACGTCGGCCACCTGCGCACCACGATCGTGGGCGACTCGCTGGCCCGCCTGCACGAGCACCTCGGCAACACCGTCGTCAGGCAGAACCACCTGGGCGACTGGGGCACGCCGTTCGGCATGCTCATCGAGCACCTGCTCGACATCGGCGAGGAGGCCGCGGTCGCGCAGCTCGAAGCCGGCATGGGCACCGAGTACTACCAGGCCGCCAGGGGCCAGTTCGACGGCGGCGAGGAGTTCAAGGTCCGCTCGCGCAAGCGGGTGACCATGCTCCAGTCGGGCGACCCGGAGACCCTCCGGCTCTGGCACGTCTTCATGGACGCCACGATCACCTACTTCAACAAGGTCTACGGCATACTCGGCGTCACGCTCACCGACGCCGACATCGCCGGCGAGAGCATGTACAACCCGCTGCTCGACAAGACCTGCCAGGACCTGGAGGCGGCCGGGGTCGCCGTGCTGAGCGAGGGCGCGCTCTGCGTCTTCCCGCCCGGCTTCACCGGCTCCGACGACAAGCCGCTCCCGCTGATCATCAGGAAGAGCGACGGCGGCTACGGCTACGCGTCCACCGACATGGCGGCGATCCGCTACCGGGTCGAGGACCTCAAGTCCGACCGCATGCTCTACGTGGTGGGCGCCGACCAGGCGCTGCACTTCCGCATGGTGTTCGCGGTGGCCGAGCTGGCCGGCTGGCTGCCCGACACGGTCTCTGCCGAGCATGTCCAGATCGGCATGATGCTGGGCAAGGACGGGCGCCGGTTCAAGACCCGGTCCGGCGAGTCCATCAAGCTGATGGACCTGCTGCAGGAGGCGGTCGACCGGGCCGCGGCGGCCATCGCCGACCGCGGCTACGACGAGGCCACGCGGGCCGAGATCGCGCAGGCCGTGGGCATAGGCGCGGTGAAATACGCCGACCTGGCGGTCAGCCACGACAGCGAATACGTCTTCGACTACGACCGCATGCTCGGGTTCAACGGCAACACCGGCCCCTACATGCAGTACGCGACGGCCCGGATCCGCTCGATCTTCCGCAAGGCGGGCGTGGCGTCGGCCGACGCGACCGACCGCATCGTGCTCGGCCAGCCCGCCGAGCGGGCCCTGGCCCTCCACCTGCTGGGCTTCGGCGCGCTGGTGGAGCAGGTCACGGCCCTGTCGGAGCCGCACCGGCTCTGCGCCTTCCTGTTCGAGACCGCCAGCCTCTTCAGTACGTTCTACGAGGAGTGCCCGGTGGCCAAGGCCGGAGTCGACGCCGAGACGAAGGCGCACCGGCTCGCTCTCTGCGCGCTGACCCTGCGGGTCCTGGAGACCGGGCTCGACCTGCTCGGGGTTCCGGTGCCCGAGCGCATGTAGCACGTAGCGGGCGCGCCTCCGCCTGGACGGCGCGCCCCCCGGCTAGGCTTTACGCGGTCATGAACTGAGGCCACTATGGGGGAGTTCTCTGCCTTGAGCACGGACCTGACTGCCGACCCCCAAACAGCGACCGAGCTGCACCGTTATGCCGAGGCGCTGCTGTCCCACCTCGCCGCCAACGGCACCGTGCCTCCGGCCCCGCCCGACTTTCCCGACAAACCGGGCTATTGGCTGCCGCCCGCCGTCGAGGCGCTGGTCGCGATACTCACCGGTGACGATCCGCTGGCGCCGCTGAGCAAGGCCGCCGGACGCGACCAGCAGCAGACCGCGCTCTTCCTGGCCCTGGCCCTGGCCGTCGCCGGTCACGGCAGCCGGATTCACGCCTCCTGGCTCGGCACCGCCTTCGGCGACCTGTCGCTCGACCAGCCGGTCACCCACGGTCAGCGCTCGCTCTGGCTGGCCGCGGCCAGGGGCGCCTATGGTCCCGCCGGGAAGATCTTCGTACTCCGCAAGCTCGACACGGTGGGCGTGCCCGAGCACGCGGACGCGGCGCAGTGGACGCAGGCGCTCCTCCCCGGCGAGCCGTCGGTGGTCGTACCCCCCTCGCTGCTCGACTTCCCCGAGATGGCGGAGATCCCCGAGCTGGCGAAGCCCGTTCAGGCCGCCGCGCGGCTCGCCCGGCTGCACGCCCGGTGCGCGGAGATCACCTCGGCGCGGCAGGCCGAGCACGACGCCTCCACCCCGCTCACCAACAGCTCCAGCAGTCCCGCCGCCACGTGGGAGGAGGACGAGCCCCTCGCCGTGCTCCGCTCGCTCATCGGCCTCGGCGGCCCCGCGGGGCCGATGGCCTCGCTGACCTCGCACCTCCTCGACGACCTGCGCCCCGGTGCCGATCCGCATCTGGCGGCGCTCGCCCTGCACGTGGCGGGTCCGATCCTGCGCGGCGTCGCGGAGGAGCTCGAATCCGACAGCAGTCTGGCGCCGCCCGCCACGGTGACGGTGTCACTGCTCGGCCACCGCGTCGAGCTGCACCCCGAGGGTCCCGAGGAGAGCTCGCTCGCGGCTGCCGAGCACGAGATCGTGGCCCAGGGGACCATGCGGAGACGGCCGCCATGGGAGGCCGTCGCGCTGATCGTGGCGGGGGTCGGTCTGCTCCTCGGCGCCCTGCTGGTGGACGGGCTGGGGGTGCCCGTACTCGCTGGTCCGGGGGTGGTGCTGCTCGGCCTGGCGGGCTGGCGACTCTGGCGGCGCCGCAAGGCCATCGAATCGGACGCCCGCTACGTGGCCACGCAGATCGCCGAGCTGAAAGAGCTGGCCGACGGCGCGGTCTGGGCGCTGCACGGGTACGCGCGAGAGGCGGTCACCCGAGCGGAGCAGGCCGCGGACGACTCAACCGAGCTCACCCGGCTGATCCGTCGCGGCCCGCGCGCGGCTTAGGAGCTCTCGATCTCCACGTGGGCCGGCGCAAGCAGGAACACCCGGTCGGCGATGCGCTCGATCCGCCCCTCACAGCCATAGGCAAGGCCGGCCGCGAAGTCGACCATCCTGGTCGCCTCCGGCATCGGCATGCCCGTCACATCCATGATCACCGTCTGGCCTTCACGGAAGTGCTGCCCGATCATCGGCGCGTCGTTATACTTGAGCGGCTGAACCATCACGATTCGTGACGAGTCGGCGGTCGAACGCCAGCGCCTCGCCGCCCGCTCCGTCGCCGGCATGTACTCCTCTTCGTACTGCTCGTCGTCGTAGCCATCGTCGTAGTGGTCGATACCGCCCAGGCCAAGGTAGCTCACCACCTTGCGCACTGCCCCCATCGGCTTGTCCTTTCCTCAGGAACTCACCGCAATCGGCTCGTCCCACTATTGGACGGTAACCGACGACGAGAAGTTCGCCATGCGACACGCCCACAACTAATTCCATTTTGTACGGCTAGCGTCCCGGTTTCACCTGGATATCTCTCCCCCGATAGCCTCGATACATGCGCGTGTTCACTGTAGATGCCTTCACCGACAGTTCTTTCCGGGGCAATCCAGCCGCCGTGTGCCTGCTGGAGTCCCCAGCTCCTGAGTCATGGATGCAGGCAGTGGCCACGGAGATGAACCTGTCGGAGACCGCCTTCCTGCTCGGCGATTCGCTCCGCTGGTTCACCCCCACGGTCGAGGTCTCCCTCTGCGGGCACGCCACGCTGGCCACCGCACATGTGCTCTATTCCACAGGTGCGGCCGGCGGTCAGCTCGAATTCAGTACGGCCGGCGGAACGCTCACCGTGAATCGCATGGCCGACGGCATGATCACGATGGATTTCCCGGCGAAGGAAGTGACGCCGGCAGCCGTTCCCGACGGGTTGGAAAAAGCGCTCGGAGCTGCACCGGTGCAGGTCGGGACGAGCAATCTCGACCTGGTGGTAGAGCTGGAATCGGAGGCGGCGATACGGTCACTCACGCCGGACATCGCAGCATTGGCCCAAGTGCGGGCCCGTGGCGTGATCGTCACGGCGAAGGGGTCGTCGGCCGACTTCGTGTCACGCTTCTTCGCCCCGAACGTGGGGGTGGCGGAAGATCCGGTGACCGGGTCGGCGCACTGCGCGCTGGCGCCCTACTGGGGGGAGCGGCTGGGGCTGCGCACCATGGTGGGCGCGCAGCTGTCGGCCCGGGGCGGGCTGGTGCACGTGCGGTTGGACGGGGACCGCGTTCACCTCTCGGGACGAGCGGTCACGGTGCTGTCGGGGGAACTCCACGTTTGAGGGGGCCTGCCGAGCCCGTACCGTACCGGCAGCTCAGGGAGCGCTGTGACGACGGCGGTGCAGCTCGCGCACCTGAGCCGCGAGCTCCGGCACCGGCCCCTCCACCACGGCGTCGGGCACGACCTGCCGGATGGGCAGCGTCCGCACCGGCGGCGCGGGAACTCCCAGCTCGGCGAGCCACCCGGCAAGCTGCTCCGACGAGCTCGCGTACACGATGCGCCCCAGCCCGACCCACCCGTGCGCGGCGGCGCACATCGGGCAGTGCTCCCCAGAGGTGTAGACCGTCGCGGCCGCCCGCTCGTCAACCGTCAAATGCGCCGCAGCCCAGCGAGCCAGCTCGAACTCCGGATGCCGGGTGTTGTCGCCGGAAGCCACATGGTTGTGGTCCTCGGCGAGCACGACCCCGTCAGCCGAAACGAGTACGGACCCGAACGGCTCATCCCCCACCTCCAACGCCTTCGTCGCCAACTCCACACATCGGCGCAGGTGCCGCAGGTCGGTTTCGGTCGTCACTGTGACTCTCCCCCAGCTCTGATCTTCGCGCTCCATGCTAGGGCCTCGGGATGTGGACCCTCTCGGCTGGCATGACGTCACACCCGAATCCGCGAGCGCCCATCGGACTCCGGCGCGGCCGGACGGTCAGATCACGCACTCGGCCTCGTCGAGGCTCTGCAGCCCGGCCGAGCGTTCCACCATGCGCCGGTAGTCGGGGCACTGGGTGAAGTCGTCCGCGCCGCACTCCATGAGGTGCTCGATCAGCTTCTTGGACGCCGATATCTCCGCGAGGCGTTGCTCCAGATCCGCGTGATGCCGCTGGAGGAGCGCCCGGCGCTCGGTCTGGCCGGTGACGTTGAGCACCTCCCGGATCTGGTCCAGGCTCATCCCGCCGCCCTTGGCGCGGATGATCGTCATGACCCGGATGACGTGGTCGCGCGTGTAGCGGCGGCGGCCGTTCACTCTGGCAGCCGGAGTCAGCAGACCCATCGCCTCCCAGTGGCGCAGCACGTGCGGCGCGAGATCGAACCGCTCGGCGAGCTCCCCGATGCGCATGGAATCGCTTGACTTCATGTTGACATTAACTTGCAGACTTGCCTCCGAGTCAAGCAACGACCGCTCTTGGAGGCAGACATGTTCGACGTTGTCATAGTCGGCGGCGGCCCGGCCGGTATGGCCGCCGCCCTGACCCTGGGCCGGAGCCACCGTCCGGTGCTCCTGCTCGATGCCGGGGAAGGCCGCAACGCCCCGGCGGAGTCCGTGCACAACTTCCTGACCCGGGACGGCACGCCGCCTTCCGAGTTGCGCAAGCTCGGCCGCGAGGAGCTGTCCGCCTATCCGGCCGTTCAGATCCGCGCCGAGACGGTGACCGGCGTCCGCGTTGTGGACGAGTGCAGCTTCCAACTGGATCTGTCCGACGGCGGTACGGCGAACTCGCGGCGGCTCCTGCTGGCCACCGGGCTGGTCGACGAGCTTCCGAGCCCGCGCGGGGTCGAAGCGCTGTGGGGCCGATCCGCCTTCCACTGCCCTTACTGCCACGGCTATGAGTGCACCGGGAAGCCGGTCGCGGTGATCGGCGCGGAACCCGCCCGGGTACGGCTGGCGCTGCAACTGAGCCGCTTCGCCGCCGACGTCGCGCTCTGCACCGGCGGCGAACCGCTCGACCCCGCGTCGCGGGCGAAGCTGGAGGCGAACGGCGTCACTGTTCGATGCGAAGCCATCGCCCGCCTGGAGGCGACGGGTGACCGGCTCGAGCAGATCGTGTTCGAGAGCGGCCGGCCGCTCGCCAGGGCCGCGGTGTTCGTCGTCAACGTGCCGCGCCAGCGCTCCGACCTGGCCCTCCGCCTCGGCTGCAGGTCCTTCGCCGATGGGTGCGTGGAGGTGAACGAGTTCGGCCAGACCAGCGTGCCCGGCGTGTACGCGGCGGGCGACATGGCGCGGCGGGCCACCGTACCGATGCCGCTGGCCGCGGTCATCGCCGCCGCGGCCAGCGGCACCGTCGCCGGCTCGGTCATCGATCAGGATCTGCTCTGTGCCGACTTCGACCTGCCCAATCCGCTCGCGCGGGCGAAGGGCTGAGGGTCGTGTCAGCAGAACTCACCCAGACCGCGTCCGACGCCCCGCCTTCGGCGAGCAACGTTCCGCTCGCCACGGCCGGGCTCCTGATCGGCATGCTGCTGTCGGTCCTGGACCAGACGGTAGTGGCCATCGCGCTGCCCGACATCGCCGCGGACCTGGGCGGCATGGACGCGATCGGCTGGATCATCACCTCCTACGTGCTGTCCTCGACCGCGACCGGCGCGCTCTACGGCCGTATCAGCGACCGGTTCGGCCGGCGCACGGTGTTCATCACCGCGGTCGCCGTCTTCGTCGCGGGCTCCGCGCTGTGCGGGGTGGCACAGACCATGCCCCAACTGGTGGCCGCCAGGACCCTGCAAGGCATCGGCGCCGGTGCCCTGTTCGTCCTGCCGACGATCTCCCTGTCAGAGCTGTATCCGCAGCGCCTGCGCAGCAGGGTCCAGGGCCTCACCGGCGGCGTCTTCGCCGTCGCCAGCGTGGGCGGCCCACTCGCCGGCGGCCTGATTACCGACACCGTGGGCTGGCGCTGGATCTTCTACATCAACCTGCCCCTCGGCCTGCTCAGCATGGCCCTCATCGCGTACGCGCTCCGGCTGCCCAAGTCAGGCGGGGGCGGCAAGGTCGACATCGCCGGGGCCGTACTGCTCGCGGGCACGACGGTCAGCCTGCTGCTGGTGGCCGAATGGGGCGGCCGCACCCACGCGTGGACCTCCGGCGTGATCCTCGTACTGACCGGGGCCTTCGCGGCGCTGCTGGCGCTGTTCGTATGGCGGCAACGGCGGGCGGCGAACCCATTGATCCCGCCACGGCTGTTCGCCAACCCCGCCCTGCGGGTGGTCCTGCCCGCCACCGCGTTACTCGGCGCGCTGCTCGGCGGCTCGATCGTCTACCTGCCCACGTATCTGCAAACCGCGTACGGCATGGGAGCCACCCAGGCCGGCCTCGCGCTCAATCCGTACGTCATCACGTTCATGGCGGTCTCCTCTCTGGCCGGTGCCCGCATCGGCGCCGGCGGCCGATTCAAGCCCTATCTGCTCGCCGGCTCGGCCGTCGTGGTGCTGGGATTCGCGCTGCTGAGCCGGCTCGATCCCGGCACCGTGTACGCCCTGCTCGCCGTGGAACTCGGCGTGCTGGGCGCCGGCTTCGGACTGCTGATGCAGAACCTGGTGGTCGTCGCGCAGAACGCGACCTCCCCTGCGGACCTGGCGGCCACCACCTCCGCGGTGGTGTCCATCCGCGGCCTCGGGCTTTCGCTCGGAGTGGCGGCCTTCGGAAACCTGCTCACCCGGGAACTTCAGGGCCGCGCCCCGGGCCCTCAGTCGACGGCCGCGGCCATTCCCGACGTCCTCGTCTGGGGTGTGCCGGCCGCCGTCGCCTTGGTGGCGCTGATGGCCCTACTGCCTCGAACGGTCAATCGTCCCGTACCAGGAAAGACAACGACGTGAGCAAACAGGACAGCGACGGTGTGCGGACCGTAGCGATCACGAAGTACGAGACCGTGCGCGCGCTGCTGACCGATCCCAGGCTCTCCAGCGCGCCCCCCGACGGACAGGCAGGTTTCGGCGGTCGGCACATGCTCAACACCAACCCACCCGATCACACCAGGCTCCGCAAACTGGCCCAGCAGGCTTTCACCGCACGGCGGGTGGAAGCACTCAGGCCCCGGATCCAGGAGATCACCGACGCTCTGATCGCCGATGATCGCCGCCGCCAACCGAGATCGGCGCGTCTTCGCCGAACCCCAGCGTCTCGTCTTCGACCGGACAGGGCCTTCTCATGTGGCGTTCGGGCACGGCATCCACCGCTGCCTCGGCGCTCCGCTGGGCAGCGCCGAGGCACAGATCGCCATCGGAACCATGCTCGTCCGGCTGCCCGATCTGCGACTGGATGGCGCGATTACCGACCTGAGCTGGAAATCGAGCGACTTCCTGCGCGGCTCCGGTTCACCGCCGGATAGTAAGTCGCGGGTGTGCCGACTGGGCTGGGCTTCGGTCGGTGGTGTCCCATCGAGGTGGATCAACGATCACCGTTAATATCTCCTGCCAGGACAAGCAGGGCAGAGGGGGCGGGGAATTACACCGCTCTACGGGACGTGGTCCTTCGGTCGGCACACCCGCCAAAACCGCAAGTTGTCGCCGTCCGCCCGCTGACCGCCCACCCGCTGACCGCGGGGCCGCCGCCTGAAGCGCAATGGCGCAGAGCGCGCTCATGACCGGCTCGATCCAGCAGCGCTGTACCCGGCTGCCATTGGGGTCCAGTTCGCCAAGGCCGTCGCAGCGATCTGCGCAGAGCCCTATCGCCGTCCCTCCAGCGGGCCGCCGTCAAAAGGTCCTGAAACGCAGAAAGGGCCCCACGCATATGCGTGGAGCCCTTCCCCAACCAAAGATTGTCCGGCGGTGACCTACTCTCCCACACCCTCCCGAGTGCAGTACCATCGGCGCTGAGAAGCTTAACT
>NZ_JBEZYD010000067.1:0-39116 GCF_040638335.1 Nonomuraea sp. NPDC026600 | reverse complement strand
AGACAAACCCGACACCCACTAGAAAAGGATCAAGGCTAGGACCTGGGGGAATAACCTGCAACGAACCCCAGGGGAATTACGTGGCGTTCCACAAGTCGTCGCCGGTGGCAGACCAGACAGCTGACGCGCTCCGTTCGACGGCACCGGATTTCGTGCTCGTCGATTCGCTGCCGGTCACGGCGTCGGCCATGGTCGGCGCGCAGGCGTCCGGCGTGCCGTACGGGATGATCTGGGCCAACCTGGGTGGAGTATGCCCGAGCGAGCATCGACGAGGTCGCTGGCCGTACGACGAGCAGGTCGGCGACTATCTGACCAGGCACGGGGTGTTGTGGTCGACCCGGACCCATTCGGCGCGTTCGCCCATTCTCAATTTGATGCCGACGATTCCCGCTCTCGTCGGGGACGACGCGGTCACCGACGACGGTGTGCAGCTGGTCGGGTTGCCGGGTGCGGCAGGGACCCGCGGCGACGAGGTCGCCTTCTCGGGCCTGGATCGGATCGACCCCGACCGCCCGGTGGTGTACGTCTCCTTCGGCACGATCTTCTACCGGCGGCCGGACCTGCTGCGCACAGTGATCATCGGGGCGGCGGCGACCGGTGCACAGGTGATCGCTGCGGTAGGAGATCTCGCCGAGGAGCTCGCGCTGCCCGACGAAGTGCTCACCGCCCCGTATCTGCCGCAACGTGAGGTGCTCGAGCGCGCCGACGTGTTCATCACCCATGGCGGTTACAACTCCGTGGCGGAGTCGATCCGGGCGGCGACACCGATGCTGGTGATCCCGCTGGCGGTGGATCAGCCTGTCCAGGCGTACTTCGTGGGTAGCGCGGGCTTCGGGACGGCTTTGGAGCCGGCCGGCGTCACCGAGCAGGCGGTCGCTGACGCTGTCACCGATCTGCTCGATCCCGCCCGGGACTACCGGGCCCGGCTGCGCGCCGCGCAGCCGGAGTGCGGCGATTCTGCCGTGCGCACGGCCGAGCTGGTCATCAGCACGGTCGAGAGGCTACAGCGAGAGGGGCAGCAGTGACGATCGAACTGCAGCGGCCGGTGGGCGACCCGATCGTGATCGATGATCTTGAGCGCCTCTCGTTCCGGGTGGATCGCCGCGCCTACACCGACGACGACCTGGCCGCACAGGAGATGACCAGGATCTTCGATCGCTGCTGGTTGTACGTCGGGCACGAATCGGAGGTGCCCGAGCCGGACTCCTACGTGGCACGCGACGTCGGCGGGCGCCCGGTGGTCATGGCGCGCGGGTCCGACGGGGTGATCCGGGTGTTCGCGAACAGCTGCACTCACCGCGGGGCTCTGATCTGCTCGCAGCCGGCCGGGCAGGCCAGATCGTTCCGGTGCCCGTATCACGACTGGACGTTCTCCAACCAGGGCGACCTGGTAGGGGTCCCGATCCCGGACGGGTACGGGCCAGGCTTCCGGAAGGCGGACTTCGGCCTGGCGCAGCACCGTAGTGACGGTTACCGCGGTTTCGTGTTCGTCACCTTCGATCCGGAGCAGCCGCGCACCTTGACCGAGTACCTGGCGGGTGCGACGGACTACCTCGATCTGATCGACGACCAGTCCGAGGTCGGGATGGAGGTGATCCAAGGTGCGCAACTCCACGGGGCTCGGGCCAACTGGAAGCTCATGATGGAGAACAGCGTCGACATCTACCACTTCCGGGCCCTGCACAAGCGTTACGTCGGCTACATGGAGTCGCTGGGATCGGTGCCACCACGACGACGAGGCGGCTTCGGCTGCGCCCTCGGACTGGGGCATGGAGCCAACGAGCTGCCACCGGCGGCAGCCCGCCCGCTCGCCTACTGGACGCCGATGTTCGGCGCCGAGGTCCGGCCGCGGATCGAGGCGACGGCCGCACGGTTCGTCGACCGGTTCGGCGCCGAACGCGCCGAACGGATCACCGGCACCAATCGTGCGGTGCTGATCTTCCCCAACTTGATGATCATCGACGCGATCGCGATCACGATCCGCAAGATCGACCCGATCGGCGCTGGCCAGATGGCCATCACCTCGGTCGCCCTGGCCCCCAAGGACGAGGATCCGGACATCCGGGAACTCCGCAAGAGTCACTACCTGACGTTCCTCGGCCCCGCCGGCTTCGCCACTCCCGACGACATCGAGATCGTCGAGTCGTGCCAGCGGGGTTATCTCAACCGCACGGTCCGCTACTCGGATCTGTCACGCGGTATGAATAAAAAGGTCCCCGAGACGACCGACGAACTTCCCGCCCGCGAGTTCTGGCGGCAGTGGGACCGGCTGATGCACGGCGACGACGGTCACCTCGAGGTCGCTCACCGGGCCGAGATGCACGAGGCAGAATTACGATGACCACCGAGCTGACGGTCGACGAAGCGGCCCAGGTGCGGTTGTGGCACCGGGTGAGCCAGTTCCTTTTCCGTGAGGCGCGGCTGCTCGACGAGTGGCGCCTGCTCGAGTGGTACGACGAGATGCTGACCGACGACATCCGCTACTCGGTGCCGGCCACCGACGTCCGCGGCGAGACGGCCGATGCGCTCGGGCTCATCGACGACGATGCCGCCCGGCTACGCCAGCGGATCGAACAACTCCTCAACGGTGAGGTGTGGTGCGAGAACCCTCGGTCGCGGACGAATCGGATGATCAGCAACGTGGAGATCCTGACCGATCGGGGCACGCACCTCGACGTGGCGGCGAATGTCATCGTGTACCGGTTCGGGCACGGGCGCTCTGACGCCTACGTCGGAAAATGCCGGTTCGAGCTCGTTGTCGAGGGCGAGTCGTTCCGGGTCCGGAGACGGGTCGTGGTACTCGACCACGAGACGTTGTACGAGCACGGAAAGCTCAGCATCATCCTGTGAGCGGACAGTGACGGCGGCCGGCCCTGGCAGCGTCCCACCCGCTGCCCCCGCCCAGCCGAGTCTCCCTCGCGAGGTCTACGTCCTCAGTGTCGTCGGTGGCTGCGTCATGCTGGGCCTGGGACTGGTGCTCCCGGTGCTCCCGGTGTACGCGGCGACGTTCGGGGCCGGACCCACCCAGATCGGAGCGCTCGTCGCCCTGTTCGCGTTGATGCGGCTGGCCACCAGTCCGTTCTGCGGCCGGCTCGGAGTTCGTTTCGGGGAGCGGCCAGTCCTGGTCGCCGGCCTGCTGCTATGTGCGGTCTCCTCGGCCCTGACGGCGTTCGCCGGGTCCTACGGGCAGGTGCTGGTGTTCCGCAGCCTCGGCGGTGTCGGCTCAGTGCTGTTCTCGGTGTCCGCACTGGCGACACTCCTGGCGATCGCGCCGGCCGACCAGCGGGGCCGGGCCAGCGCGGTGTTCGAAGCAGGCTTCCTGCTCGGCGGGATCTGCGGACCGGCACTGGGCGGGCTCCTCGCTCTCATCGCCCTGTCCGCGCCGTTCGTGGCGTACGCCGTGCTGCTGCTGGCCGCCGCGGTACTGACACTGGCGGTGCTCCGCACCGGCCGAACCGCCGGTGCGGAGCCTGGCCGTGACGTGGTCCGGCTACCGGTCCTGCTGCGGGATCGACGCTACTTGGTGGCTTGCCTCGCGGCGTTGGCGCAGGGATGGGTCTTGTTCGGGCTGCGCAGCGCACTGGTCCCCACGGTGGTTGTGGCGTGGCGACATGACGTGACGTGGGTCGGGTGGGCGTTCACGATATCCGCCGGCGTTCAGGCGCTGCTGATCATGCCGGCCGGCTGGGTCGTCGATCGGGCCGGCCGTCGGCCCGCCATGATCGCCGGCACCGGTGTGGCTGCGGCGGCGATCACAGCCTTGGTGTTCGTGGACAGCTACGCCTGGCTCGTCGTCCTGCTCAGTGTGTACGCGGCGGGATCAGCGCTGCTCAACGCCGCACCGGCCGCGCTGATCGGTGACGCCGTCGCCGGCCGGGCCGGCAGTGGCGTCGCCGTCTTCTCGATGTGCACCGATGTCGGCGCCGTAGTCGGACCGGTCGTCGTTGGGCTCATCGCCGAGCGGGTGAGTGTTCCGGCCGCCTTCGGCAGCGGCGCCGCGCTGCTTGTCGTCGCCTTCGTGGCGTCGTGGACGTTGACAACTGTTCGGCCAACACAAAGGAGTTGATCGATGAATCAGCCGTCTGCCCGACATGAGCGGGGTGAGGCCATGTTCCAGCAGGTCTTCGGCCGCGAACCGCGCCCGGGTTCCTACCCGGAGTTCCTGCAGATCACCGTCGACCACTTGTTCGGTGAGATCTGGACCCGCCCGCACCTGAGCGTCGAGGAGCGCGAACTGGTCGCGCTGACCGCGGTCACGCTGGCGCGGACCGATTGGGAGTTGCGCGGCCACATTGGTGCCGCCCTGCACCTCGGGATGTCGCGAGAGAAGATCGTCGAAGTCATCATTCAGCTCGCCTACTACGGTGGCTGGCCGGTCGCCAACAACGGGCTGCGCGTCGCCCAGGAGGTCTTCGCCGAGCTGGACGGCGCCACCGAGAGGGACGCCGGACCATGACCAGTGAACCGTCTCCCCTCGACCCGGCCGAAAAGGTCGACCTGTGGCGCCAGCGGTTCTTCGAGGCCCAGGCGGCCGCGGAGGAGTTCATCCTGGGAGAGCACGGCGAAGAAGGCCTGGCTGCGTGGATCCAGGCGAACTCCCGCATCACCGCGAAGCTACTGCAAGCGCAACGGCCCGCCGGGGTATCCGCCACCGATCACTTCATGACCCGGCTGCAGCGTCAGCTGTTGCTGTACGACTCGGCAGTGACCAGTGAGCCCCAGCCCTCGGGCACCGTCCTGCGCAACGCCGACTGCGGGATCCTCCGGTACCGCAAACAGGCCGCCCGCGCCGGCGTCGTACTGACGTTCTCGTCACCGTGCCCGTACTGCCAGGAACTCAACACCGCCATCGCCGCCCGCTACGTGGAACCAGACGTCACGGTGTCATGCGAACAGGCGGGCGACGGCTGCACCTGGCGCGCGGAATCTCCTCACGCTTCAGGATCTCCTCACGTTCCAGGAGAGGACGCGGCCGGGTCACCGCACCGCGGACGAGCCGGTGATTGAACCAACGGCAGTGCCGTGCGGTCGCCGGCCGGCGACCGGCTGCCGTCGAGCGTCATGCCGAGTTGCCGGCCCACGGCCACACACAGGTCGATCGCCGCGGTGCGGGTCAGGTCCTGATGATCGTTCTGGGTGAAGCACGCCGACGCCACGTTCTTGTTCCGTAAGCGCAGGTACCACGGGAACAACGATCCCAGTGCGGGCTCGGTCAGCATCGTGCGCGAATGCACGATCGTCCCCACCAGCAGGTTGCCGAACGGGCGTTGCGTGGCGTTCATGAAGCTCTTCAAGCGTTCCTGGAAGATCTTCAGCACCGCGGGTACGTTCCCCGCATACACCGGCATGGCGAGCAGCATCGCCTGCGCACCCTCGGCCAGATCGACGACATGCTCGAAGTCGTCGTCGAGCGTGCACCGGCCCACCTCGGGATCAAGGCAGGTGTCCTCGCCTTCGCACATCAAGATGCGATGGTCGATCAACCGAATCCGCTGGATCTCCGCGTCACCGACCTCCCGGACGACGCCGGTGATCGCCGCCTCGAGCAGCGCGTCGGTCAGCGACGGGAGGCGCTTCTGCGTGCAGGACAACGCAACGATCTTCATCCGAAGGGTCTCCCCTGTCCGCTCAGCGCCACCCAAGACCGGCCACCTGACGAAACCCCCGTGGCCGCACACTGAGGCAGCCTCAACCTACCCACAATTGGGCACTACCGAAATGGGTATCGAAAAAACCACGAACAGGCGCCCTCACCGCCGTCGGGCTGTGACGCCGCACTTTGTCGCTTGAACCGCGCCGGGTTTCGTGGAGACTCTTACTATGGATGCCGCTCGAGGGCTTGTACCGCCGCTCTTACCCGCAGCCCTCGGACACGGGTGAGAGTTTCTCCAACCCGTATTCCGAGAACAGTCTCGCTTTCCGGAACAGGCACCCCTGGTCGTACGCCTGGCTCACCCCCGGCATCCGCTTCAGCCGACGGCTCGGGGAGGCCAGGTCGGCCTTGGGCCGCATCGTCAGCCGGTACGACTCGGGCATGTCCGACACCCTGGTGGCCGAGACGAGCGCCTCGTTGTCCGCGTACGTCTTGACGAAGTCCCGGTACGCCGCCCTCTGGTCTTCGTACACGTACGATTCGAGCCCGGGGATCCGCTCGATGACGGCAACGATCGCCTTCTTCTCTTTGGCTGTGGCCGCAGACTTGTTCGCCTTGCCCCGCCCATGCAGACAGGCAGGCCAATACGTCCCCTTCATGCATAGGAATACGGATATTTCCGGCTTCAACGGAGCATCGACCCTAATCTTTGCCTGGTCGACGACGAGCCCTACCCCTGGCCGCCCGTTCGCCGAGAGCGCGATCCGGGTTCGGTCGGCCTCTCCCGACACCCGCACGCGGAACGACTCCGGCAGGTCTTTGGCCCGCACACTCGCCAGCACCTTCTTCTGGCCGGCGAACTCCTGGCGGAAGCTCGCGTACGCCGCGGCCCGGCTCACGAAGCGCACCTCAGTCACCTCAGGCGTGGCCTTCAGGAACGTCTCAACGTCCCGCCTCTGCTTCGCCGTGGCATACCGCTTGTGGCACCCGTCCGCGGACGGCGTACACAGGAAGACAGCGATCTCCCGGTCTTCGCCAACATTGACCTCCGGGGCCGACGCCGCCTCGGCGAACACGACCGGCCCGGTCATTCCTGAAAGCGCCACGACGGCCGAGACCGTCAGACGCCATAACCAGCGCTTCACCGCACTCCTCGCTTGACGATCAGGGACTCGGAAACACAGGCCGGCATCATCGCCTCGACCACGATCCGCGGATGGACGTTCGCTGCCGACGGTTCCCGACATTGCATGATCGCACCGATCCGCCGCAGTGTTTCCTCGGGCGTGGAAGACCTGGCGAGTTGGTCTGGCCCCGGAAGCAGGTGAGTCGCCTTGTATTCTGCGTCAGCTGTGCAAGCGTTTCATCCCCCAAGGCTCGACCACGAAGAACCCATCATGAACGGCGCACGTCTTAGGCGCCTCGCGTATCGTGGGAATTTCCGAACCGACCGTCTCGAACAGAGCGCCTTCATAGATCAGTCCCACCTTGGGAACGTCGATGCCGCGTCGGCCGTCTGATGCTCGGACGGGTCTCGTACCCTCTGGCCAGATGGGAACGAACGTCGAGAACAGGTTCTCCGTGTTGCCATTTCTCTTGACGGCCAGGCACGAATCGCCTTCCACCCACTCCAGGAGCGCCGTCAACGGCATCAGCGTGGAGTAGAACTCTCCTCGATAGCGGCCAACTGGTCGGGGCGCTGGGTGCTGACGCCTCGGATCGTGGCACCGGACGCCTCAAAGTCGGCATGCCATGAGGCTTAGGTGAGGGACTCCGGAGTGCAACCCATGGCGCCCGGGATGTCGGCCCAACCGGGCGGGTAGTCCTGGGTGCCGGGGGCGAAGGCGCCAGGGAAGAAGTAGAGCACGGTCCAGACGCCGCCCAGAGCGTTGGGCGCGACTGGCTCACCGTCGTGTCGTTGAAGAACGACATCCGGGATTTTCCGATTGACCAGCTCATGCGATCGGTGATCAAGGCGTTGCCCACCCTTGCTGAACGGAGCGGATCGGGGCGTCAGCGACCTTGCCGTCCAGCATTGCGTACAGCTGCATGATCTCGGTGCTGGCGTGGCCGAGTCAGCGTCGGACGGCTTCGATGGACGCTCCGGCCTTGATCAGGCCGCTGGCGCGGTACAGCTGGTTGATGTCGGTGTCTACATCGCAAGTGACCGGCAAGAGTGCGCAGGTAGCGAGGCGCCGAACCATTTGAAGGTGGGAGAACGAGGAGAACTAGACTTGACCTTGCCCCCCTGCCGATGGGTTATGGGGAGGGGGCATGGCCTTTCTGGCCGCCGGCTGGCTGTGGTCGTTCGCGGTCCTGACCATCGTCCTGGCGGGCTACATCGCCGTCCAGTTCAGGCGGCCCCGGCATATGGCGCGCTTCACCGACCCGAGGTTGCTCGATCTGCTCGCGCCCTGCCGTCCTGGCTGGTCACGGCATATCGCGGCGGCCGTGTTCGTCGTGCTGATGGCTCTG
The DNA here is from genome assembly GCF_040638335.1 of Nonomuraea sp. NPDC026600. NCBI lineage: Bacteria > Bacillati > Actinomycetota > Actinomycetes > Streptosporangiales > Streptosporangiaceae > Nonomuraea > Nonomuraea sp. NPDC026600. The sequence goes on along the minus strand of NZ_JBEZYD010000067.1, from coordinate 31,048 downwards.
CTCATCGTGGCCGCGGCGCGCCCGGCCGCCTCCGTTCAGGTTCCCCGCGAGCGGGCCACGATCATCGTGGCCATCGACGTGTCCCTGTCGATGATCGCCACCGACATTCCGCCGTCCCGGTTGGAGGCCGCCAAGAGCTCGGCCAAGATGTTCATCACGAGCCTGCCCGAGCGGTTCAACGTCGCCCTGATCTCCTTCGCCCGATCCGCGGCGGTGGTGGTGGCGCCCACCCTCGACCACCCGGCGGCCATCCGGGCGATCGACGCGCTGAAACCCGCTCCCGGAACCGCCATCAGCGAAGCGGTCTTCTCCGGCCTGGACGCGATCCGCTCCTTCGACCAGCATGCGGCGAGCGATCCACCACCGGCCGCCATCGTGCTGCTGTCCGACGGCGACAACACCTCCGGCCGGGTCGTGCCCGATGCGACCAAGGCCGCCGCCGCGGCCAGAGTGCCGGTCTCCACCATCGCCTTCGGCACGCCCGACGGCGCCGTCGAGATCGACGGCCACCGCCTTGACGTCCCTCCCAACGAGGAAACATTGCGCGCTCTGGCTGAAGGCACCGCCGGACGCGCCTACAACGCCCGGACGGCCAACTCGCTGGATGAGGTGTACGAGAGCATCGGTACCTCGCTCGGCACCACGACCAAACAGCAGGAAGTCGGCTACCAGGTGCTGCGCTGGGCCCTGCTACCCACCTTTGCGCTGGCCGCCCTGGCGCTGCTGACTCCGATCAAGCTGAACTGGTCTCGCCCTGCCCGGTGACAGCAACGGATATTTACTTTTACGCGACGCCGACGAGAACAGCCGTTCCCAGATGTCTCGGGGACGGCCCAGCGGTGCGGATAGATCGCGATGACCTCGCTCTCCGATGCTGCGGCGACCTGCTCACGAGTGAGCGCGTCCGGCCACAGGTACGCCTCGTCCACCCCCAGGTACGAAGCCGCAGCGAACAGAACAGCCTGCTCAGATGGCCTCCCGCAGGACTTCGGCCCCAGCTCCGTACACGTTCGTCAAGGCCGTTGTTAGCGACTGCGTTAGCAAGATCAGCTCCGCCGGAGTGGTCCGCGGAGGCTTGGGTTAGAAGTAGGGGGTCCAGCCGGGGCCGATCTCGGTGGCGGGGCCGAATTCGTTGCCGCCTTCGCCGTTCCACACGTACAGGGTGCCGTCGGCCATGGCGGCGATGTCGTCATGGCCGTCCTTGTTGACGTCACCCAGAGAGGTGAGGGTGCCGTCGTAGGCGCCCCAGCCGCCGCCGACCTCAGTGGCGGGACCGAATTCGTTGCCGCCTTCGCCGTTCCAGATGTACAGGGTGCTGCGGTTCTTGATGGCGGCGATGTCGCCGATGCCGTCGTTGTTGAAGTCGCCGCCGACGGGCTTGCTGAAGGCCGACCAGCCGGGGCCGATCTCGGTGGCGGGGCCGAATTCGTTGCCGCCTTCGCCGTTCCAGATGTACAGGGTGCCGTCGGCGATGGCGGCGATGTCGTCGTGGCCGTCCTTGTTGACGTCACCCAGAGAGGTGAGGGTGCCGTCGTAGGCGCCCCAGCCGCCGCCGACCTCGATGGCGGGACCGAATTCGTTGCCGCCTTCGCCGTTCCAGATGTACAGGGTGCTGCGGTTCTTGATGGCGGCGAGATCGCTGATGCCGTCGTTGTTGAAGTCGCCGGCGACGGGCTTGCTGAAGGCTGACCAGCCGCCGCCGATCTCCTGCCGGGTGGCGAAGTTGTTGCTGCCCTTGCCGTTCCAGATGGTCAGCGTGCCGGTCGTTTCGGAGAAGATGTCACCGATCCCGTCGGAGTTGAAATCCGCACCGAACAGGCTGCCCGGTTTCCAAAGGGCATCGACGATCTTTTGCGCGTCCCCGGCCTCGGGCTGGTAGCGATCCGGATAGGCGGAGCCCTGTACGGCCTGACACACCTCGCCGACCGGTGCCGTCTTCCAGGCGTTGTTCGGGTAGGTCCTGATCATCTTGTTGAGGAAGGCGTTGGTGGCCCAGATGGGGTTGAGTCGTTGTTCGACGGAGCCCCATGACCCGCGCTGCTGGAACAGGCCGAGACTGTCATGGTCGACCGTTTCGGCGACGTTCTGGATGCTGGATTCCACGATGGTGGTGGCGATCGCGATGACCGCGGCTCGAGGCGCCAGTCCGCGATCGCGAACGGCCTTGACGACCATGCGGGCGCATGAGACGCGGTACGCGTTCATGTGGCCATCCAGATTGGCCGTCAGTATGGCATTCAGCTGGGTGGCGGTCGCGGCGTCCGCACTGGTCGGACCGTTCGGATCGCAGGGTGCGGTCGCGTAAGCGGCGGTCACTTCGCCGGCAAGAGGTTCGTCGGGGTTCGCGGCGTGTGCCGGCGTGGATAACGCAAGGATCGCGAAGGCGGTCAGTGCCGCCGTCGTCGTTGACAACATGTGTTGCTCCCAGTCCTGATAGGGGCGCGGCTTGGGTTAGAAGTAGGGGGTCCAGCCGGGGCCGATGGCGTTGGCGGGGCCGAATTCGTTGCCGCCTTCGCCGTTCCAGATGTACAAGGTGCCGTCGGCCATGGCGGCGATGTCGTCATGGCCGTCCTTGTTGACGTCACCCAGAGAGGTGAGGGTGCCGTCGTAGGCGCCCCAGCCGCCGCCGACCTCAGTGGCGGGACCGAATTCGTTGCCGCCTTCGCCGTTCCAGATGTACAGGGTGCTGCCGTTCTTGATGGCGGCGATGTCGCCGATGCCGTCGTTGTTGAAGTCGCCGCCGACGGGCTTGCTGAAGGCCGACCAGCCGGGGCCGATCTCGGTGGCGGGGCCGAATTCGTTGCCGCCTTCGCCGTTCCAGATGTACAGGGTGCCGTCGGCGATGGCGGCGATGTCGTCGTGGCCGTCCTTGTTGACGTCACCCAGAGAGGTCAGGGTGCCGTCGTAGGCGCCCCAGCCGCCGCCGACCTCGATGGCGGGGCCGAATTCGTTGCCGCCTTCGCCGTTCCAGATGTACAGGGTGCTGCCGTTCTTGATGGCGGCCAGATCGCTGATGCCGTCGTTGTTGAAGTCGCCGGCCACGGGCTTGCTGAAGGCTGACCAGCCGCCGCCGATCTCCTGCCGGGTGGCGAAGTTGTTGCTGCCCTTGCCGTTCCAGATGGTCAGCGTGCCGGTCGTTTCGGAGAAGATGTCACCGATCCCGTCGGAGTTGAAATCCGCACCGAACAGGTTGGTTTTGCAGCCGTTGCGGCTTTCGATGTTGCGCCATTCGCCGCCGGGGGCGGGGCCGTACGCCTTGCTGCCGAACCTGGCCGTGACGCGCTCGGTGTCCACATCGCCCCAGCTGACGGTTCCGTCGCCGTTGGCGTCGTAGCCCTGCTCGTAGTGCAGGTGCGGACTTCCGTTCGAGGTGGGGCCGGTGTGCCCGACCCGCCCGATGGTCTGTCCCTGTGTGACCCTGTCGCCCACGCTCACCGCACGCGACTGGAGGTGAATGTAGGTGGTGAAGTGGCCGCCACCGTGGTCGATCTGGATCATGTTGCCGGCGTTGCTGTGATAATAGGACTGTTTCACCGTGCCGGACGCCGGGGCGACCAGCAGCGAGCCCTCGGTTTCCGATTGCGGCTCGCGGACGATGTCCAGGGCGGGGGCGTGCGTGGAGTCCCAGGTGTTCAGCCGCCACTTCGTGCCGCAGGGGAAGGGCAGTTGGAAGTCCGGGGCTGCTGCGGCGGGAGCCGATGTCGCGACCAGGCCACCGGCCACAACTGTCAGGAGCAGGGTCGCGCTTGCAAAGCTTCTTTTCAGCACGTTGTTCCTTTCGCTGAAGGTTTGGGGAAAGGCTTGACTCGCGGAGGAAGCTCCGTCGTGCGTGTCGAAGCGCTACCCGACAGTAGGTTCTGGCGGTATAGACCCGGCATGTCGCAACAAGCGCCGAGGCCACGGGTCCGATGGGCCCCTCCGGCAAGCCCCGGCGTGGGCCGAAGTACCGGGGAGTTGGGGACTGGGCCGCCAAGGCGCTCCTGTGCCAGGGGCTCGGCTTCAGCCGGTCATTTCCAGGGACCGGGACATGAGGCGGCCCGGATGGTTTCGGGTCGACGGCGAACCGGCCGGAGGATCAACTGCGACGCACCAGCATGGATGTCGAGCTGACGCGGCGGCTTGCGGCCGTCTTACACGTGCTGGGAACGACGGGACAGGGCGACTCGTTAAGCGTCACAGCAAGATCGCGAGTGGGTGAGCTGAGAGGTGACGGTTGGCGGAGGAAGCAGTGCGGCTGCTGGTGCGCTTCGGCCGCCGATATGCGGCCGCCGTGCGCCTGGCGACGCTCGTTCCGATCTGCGCAATCGCCCTGGCCCGTACCTCTCCCGAGCACTTGACGACCACGGCGTACGTGGTCGGTGCCGCAGCCGCCTGGACCTGCGGATACGCGTGGTGGCTGCGCATGGGCCGGGGGAACGTGCCGATCGCCCTCGACGTGGTCGTCATGCTCGGACTGTTCGCAAGCGTTTTCTGGACCGGCGCCGTCGAGGACAGGAACTCCGGGTGGCTGCGGCTTCTGGTCACTTTCGCCTGTGTGACGTGCCAGTGGCACACTCCGCCGCTGGCCGGCGGCGCGGCGGCGCTGGCGGCTGGGGGTGGGGCGGTGGTCCTCCTCATCGCTGCGGGAGCGGTGGACTTGGACGCGAGCCTGATCACAGGGACAGCGTGGGCGATCCCAGCGGCCGCGCTGTCCAGAGCGGCTTGGGTGCTCGTAAAGCGCGCCGCGGAACGGGCCGACCGAATGGCGGCCGAGGCCGTGCGAGCGCGCGGCGAGTCGCTGGTGGCCGCGGCAGCCCGTGCGGAGGAACGCGAGCTCGCCAACGCGTTACACGACACGGCGGCGACGACCCTGCTGATGGTCGGCATCGGGCAGGTGCGTTCGGACGCGGATTGGCTGGCACCGCAGGCGCGCCGCGATCTGGACTGGCTGCGCTCTGACAGCAGGCAGGCACCGCCGTACGCAGACCTCGTCGACCTGCTGCGCGCTGACCTCGACGCCACGCATCTGACCGTGGAGTTCGACGCCCCCGTGCAGTTGCGGCTTCCGTACGACATCGCCAAGGCGACCGCCGACGCGGCACGGGAAACCCTTACCAACGTACGTCGCCACGCGGGCACGACGCGCGCGACCGTTCGGCTGCGCGGAAGCGAGAGGACACTGCGACTCGACATCGCCGATCGGGGGAAGGGATTTTCGCCGGCGGACGTGCCGGCCACTCGGCGCGGCATACGCGAGTCCGTGCGCGGCAGGATGAGCCGCGTCGGTGGCACGGCCACGATCACCTCCGCCGAGGGCGAGGGCACCCTCGTACGGCTGGAGTGGCATGCCGGCCAATGAGTGACACCGTCGAAGAGGCGACGCGCGCGCAGCTAAGGCACGGTCTGCGGATCGCGACGCTGCTCGTCGCCGTGGCAATCGTGTTCGGGCTCGGACTGGCCCACTTGCTGCGTCACTTGGACACTTATGAATCACCGCTCACGCAGTTGGCCGCCTTCGCGGCGCTGGGAGCCGTGCTCGCCGGTGAGGCGACGCTGCTCGTTCGAGGGCGTTCATGGAGCCGGCTGCGCGGGCCTGCCATCGCCATCGTGCTCAGCGCGTCCGCACTGTCGTATGTGACCCTGCCGGATGGGCGCACATCGACCGAGGTCGATTGGATTTTCGGCGCCGCCAACTGGGTGGGCATCGTCGTATTGCTCGATCGCCCACTGAGGACCACCGCGTCGTTCCTGCTGGCCCACGAGCTCACTGCCCTGCTGCACCTGCTCCTGCTCGATGACCCCAGCCGGAGGGACTTGGCCCGGTTCGCCACCGGCTCGGTGACCGTGTTCGGCCTTCCTCTGTGCGTGGCCGTGGTGGCAGCCGTCATGCGTGGCCTAAGCGCGGCGGCGGCGACCTCCCGCAGGGAAATCGAGCGGGTACGCATCGCCGAGGCCGTCGCCGCCGAGTCCCACGGCCGCAGGCAGCAGCGGCTCGCCGAGTTGTCGGCGACCACGATCCCGCTCCTGGAGGGGCTCGCCGACGGCTCGCTGCGCCCCGAGGACCCGGTGGTCCAGCGGCGGTGCGCCATCGAGGCGGCCCGGATGCGGAGACTGTTCGCCGAGGCTGATGATGTCGCGAATCCCCTGTTGCACGAGCTGCGTCACTGCATCGACGTGGCGGATCGCAAGGGCGTCGTGGTGGAGCTGGACGCACGAGGCCAGTGGCCCGAGCCGCCCGTGGCCATTCGGCGCGATCTCACCGATGCGGTGCTCATCGTGCTCGCCACCACCGTCTCCCGGGCACGGGTCACCGTCATGGGCAGTGGGGACCTGGTGTCGGTCAGCGTGGTCGCGGACTGCGGTGAGGTGAACGTGCCGAGCCCGGTGACACCTGGCGTCCATGTCGAGGCGTTGAACAACGACGATACGGTCTGGATGGAGGCCCGATGGCAGCCGATTCGGCAGCGGACGAGCTGATCACCGCGGTGATCGTAGACGATCATGCGGCCATCGCCGCAGGCGTGCACTTCTGGTGCTCCCAAGCCGTGCCACCGATCAACCTCATCGATGCCGGGGACCGGCTCGCCAATGTCTGGACCGGACCCGGCGCCATAGCCGACGTGGTGATTTTCGATCTGGAACTGGTGCCGCGCCGACCGGACTTCGGCGAGCTTCGCAGGCTGGTCGACAACGGAAGGCGCGTGGTCGTGTATTCCCAGCACACCGACGATGCGACCGCGATCAAATGCATCGACCTCGGCGCCCTCGCCTACCTGACCAAGCGTGAGGGGCCCGACCACCTGGTGCCTGCCATCCGAGCGGCCGCGCGGGGTGAGCCCTACACCGCGCCGTCGCTGTCCGGGGCACTCATCACCAATGACGATCCCGGCCGGCCACGCCTGTCCCAGCGTGAAACCGATGTACTGCGGGCGTGGTTCGTGTCCGCGTCCAAGGAACTCGTGGCCGCGAAGCTCAACATCACTGTAAAGACCGTTGACACCTATATCGCGCGGGTGCGGGTGAAGTACGCCAACGTGGGACGGGCCGCTCGTACCAAGAGTGAGCTCGTCGGTCGTGCCCTCGACGACGGACTCATCACACTCGCCGAGCTCAACTGAACGGTGACCTCGTTGTAGGGCGTTCACCGGACACCGGTGCGCCCTGCGCCTTCATAGAGTGGCGATCAGTCGCGGCGAGTCCGCGCGGATATCCCCTGCGACGGGCAGCGGGTACCAGGAATGAAGGTGAAAGCGATGGAGAGGTTTTCTATCTTGCCGTTGATCTTGTGCGACGGGCGTTCTCACGATTGCTCGCATATTCAGTGAGGACTTGTGTGATCGACTAGTTCTGGCCGATGTCGCGGAGTCAGCCGATGGCATTCCGCAGGCGAGTGGGACCGGTGTTGATCTAGCTTTCGGCATGACCACGGACAGACCGACGATGTTCTCTCCTCAGCCGGGGATGAACGCGGAGACGTGGACCAGCACTCAAACGGGGGTCGGCGGCGGTATTGATGAACCGCGCCGTTGCCTGGCGATGACGCCGTTCCAGTCTGAGTCGTCCGTCCAGACGCTGTGGACCAGCATGATCGCCGGGATTGGGGTCACGGCGCTTGAGGCGTTCGCGCTGTGCGTCGACTCACCGGGCAGGACGGCCGTCGGCATGGCTTTGGCTGTCCTGCTCCTACGAGCGGCGGCTCCATCCACTCGCGTCGGTTGTCCACTATGACAAGGAGAGCCTGATGGGACTGAAGATCAAAATCCTGGGACCATGGGAGACCACGGCGAACGGTGAGCCGGTGAGACTGACCGGTGAGCGCCGAGTCGGGGTTTTGGCCAGGCTGGCACTGAGCGCTGGGCAGCCGGTCTCCGCGGAAGAACTCCTAACCCAGGTGTGGGGCCAAAGCACAGCGACGACAGCAGGCAAGCAACTGCACATCGTGGTGTCGAAGCTGCGCGGCTTACTCTCGCCGCACCAGGACGGCGAAGTCATCGCTACCGTCTCCGGCGGATACCAGTTGAACCTTGCGTGCGAGCGCATCGACGCCCACCTGTTCTCCCTTCTGGGACGCCAGGCACGCGCCGCACGAACTCACGGCGAGATCACGACGGCCAACGAGCTGTTCCAACGAGCTCTGACACTGTGGCGAGGTGACGCGCTGGTCGGCATAACCGCCCCATGGGCCCAGGTCGAGTCCGCCCGACTGGAAGAGGAGCGCCTGACCACGCTAGAGGACCACATGGACCTACGCCTGGCAGCTGGTGATCATCACGCGGTGGTGCCGGTGCTCACCGCCCATGCCGAGATCCACCCGCTGCGGGAACGTCCTCGCGCTCAGCTGATGCTGGCGTTGCATCGGGCCGCCCGATCGTCCGAAGCTCTCGCGGTGTACCAGAAGACTCGCCGTGTCATGCTCGATGAGCTGGGCATCGAACCAGGAGCGGCGTTGCGTCGGCTGCAGCAGGCGGTGCTCCGGCAGGATCCCGCACTCCACCTCTCCTCTCCTGCGCAGCGAACCACACTCGCCAAGCCCGTCATCCCGATCGAACTCCCCGCCGACACCCGGGTGTTCACCGCCCGTGCCACGGAAATGGCCTGGCTGCGCCGGACGCTCACCGACACCGTGCCCGGATTACCGGCCGTCGCTGCAATACACGGTCCAGGCGGGATCGGCAAGTCCGCGCTCGCCGTTCACGTCGCGCACGCCATCGCTGATCGCTTCGTCGACGGCGTTCTCTACGTAGACCTGGGCGCCGCCACCGCCGGGCTCCAGCCACTGCCGCCGTTCGAGGTCCTCTGCCGACTGCTGCGCTCACTCGGGCTTGACGGCGCCGCCCTGCCGGCCACCGTGGACGAGGCCGCCGCCCGCTACCGATCACTTACCTCGACGCGCAAACTGCTCGTCATCCTCGACGACGCGCTCGACGCGAGCCAGGTCCGGCCGCTCATTCCCGCCGGGCCCTCGTGCGCGGTCATCGTCACCAGCCGCCAGATCATGGCCTCGCTCGACAGCATGAGCCACCTTCGTCTGACCGGGCTCGACCCTGCCGACGCCACCGCGCTGTTCGCCCGCATCGCGGATTCCGGCCGAGTCCGGGCTGAACCGGATGCGGCGCAGCAGATCGTCCGGCAGTGCAGCGGCCTTCCTCTCGCGCTGCGCATCGCAGCGGCGCGCCTGGCTGCACAGCCCGATCGGACGCTGACCTATCTGGCCGATCAGCTCGCCGACCCCAACCGCCGCCTTGATGCCCTCGAACACGCCGACCTGGCGATCCGCGACAGCATCGCAGTCAGCCTTCAGCACCTCCCGGGAGAACCCGTGGGTCACGACGCCGCCCACACGTTCCTCCTGCTCGGCTTGCTGGAAACCCCCACTCACACGGTGCCTGCTGCGTCTGCCCTCGCGGACTGGCCGGAACACCGCGCCGAAACCGCGCTCAACCACCTCCTAGACGCCCGCCTTCTCGAACCCGCTGGGCCTGGCCGCTATCGGATGCAGGATCTGATCCGCCTCTATGCCCGCGAGCAGGCCGCCCTCCATGTGCCTGAACCCGTGCGCGTCACCGCTACCCGCCGCGCGTTCCGTCACTACCTGGCCACAGCCACGAATAGATAGGTCCTGATCGGCCCCGGCGCGGACAGCTCCAGACGTGTGGGCGGAGAGTTCGACGATGACATCCGCCAAGCAGCCAGCGCCGGTATCGCGGTCAGCCACCAGCACCGCCGACACACCGCGACGACCTGGCTGCACGGAGAGGGCGTGGACATGAAAACCATCTGTGCGCAGAATCAGGCAGCGCGTCGCCTATCACCTCACCACTGGTGACGACGAAACACGCACACGAAAAGCGGACGATCCCCAGTCATCTTGTCTACTTTGAGCGTGTTCACGGTGTCGAGCTTCCACCCCTGGGCTTCAACTACCTCGATGCCACGGCCGAGCTTCTCGATCTCACCGGAAACGTTGAGATGCCCGATCTCACTGATGATCTGAGCCGTGAATACCGTGCGTCCCTCAGCTGCGGCGTTTCGGGCATTGGCCGCCAAGGCGTCGTTCGTGGCCTGCTTGAAGATCCCCATACCTACTCCCCTCTCCGCTGGATCCCATAAGGGATCATGGAGACGCCCCAGTGACTCAGACAGCGCAACTTCGTTCAATGCATTGGACGCGCCTCTCATCCAAACGGTTGAGAGGGTCCGGCGATTACTCGAGACCAACCTTCTGATCCGTAGGGCAAGGCAGATGCCCCGTCAACACGCGACCGACCTCCGCGGCAGCGATCGCCCCAGCCATAACGACGAGTACCGAAGTGAGCGATCGTCACGGCCTCGACTGACGACCTCGTGTCCTGCGCCCGGTGCCCGTGATGTGAGCGCCTACTTGCAAACCGGCTCGCGCCAAGCTCACTCGCGCCGCGGCGCGGGCGGTGACAGAGCTCTATCGGGAGAATTCGAGCTGTACGGCGGTCCTGATCAGGCTGGCCAGGGCTGGTGAGCGGCTATGCGTGGGCCAGGCGATGTGTGTGACGACGGAGGGCGCGTCGGTCAGAGGGATGGCGGCGTGCTCGGACCACAGCCAGGCGCGCGCGGATTCCGGCATGACCGTGACGGTGCGTCCCAGGGCGACCAATTGGGCCAACTGCGTCTGGTCATGGATCTCAGGGCCTGGGCCGGGGGGGTAAATGCCGTGTCTGGGCCAGCGTGCTCGTGGGAGGTCGGGGAGGTCGCTGATGTCGGCCATGGACAAGGTTTTGCGCGCGGCGAGGGGGTGTCCGGCGGGCAGGACGGCGAGCTGACCCTCAGCCATGAGTTCCTCGCTGTCGAACCCGGCGAGGGAGTTGAACGGCACATGCATGAGCGCGACGTCGGCGCTGCCGTCGCGCAGCCGTGCTTCCTGGTCGCACATGCGGCACTGCAGGACCTCGACCTCGGCGGCGTCGGGCTGGGCCGCGTAGGCGTCGAGGAGCGTCTGGAGCAGTTCGTGAACTGCGGCGGTCTTCACCGCCAGCACCAGACGGTTGCGCGCGCCGCCCGGGTTGTCGGCTCCGCCGGCGCGGCGGGTGCGGCGGGCGGCGGCGGTGGCCGCGTCGAGTGTCGCGCGGCCCTCGGACAGCAGCACCTGTCCGGCATCGGTCAGCGCGACGCCACGGCGGTTGCGTTCCAGGAGGCAGACGCCGAGGCGCCGTTCGAGCTGCTGGATCGCGCGCGATAGCGGCGGCTGGGCCATGCCGAGGCGTTCGGCGGCCCGGCCGAAGTGCAGCTCCTCGGCGACGGCCACGAAGTACCTCAGCTCGCGAGTCTCCAAGGTGTCCACGGCCACAGCGTACGCCAGCGATACCCACCGGGTATGACAGCGAACTCGATCAGTGTTGGCCGGCGCGCCCACCTGGGAGCGAGCCTGGACGGCATGAACGAAACGAAGATCGCGCTTGTCACTGGCGCGAACCAGGGAATCGGATACGCGATCGCCACCGGGCTCGGAGCCCTCGGATACCGCGTGGCCGTCGGAGCGCGGGACGCGGGTCGGCGCGAGACCGCCGTCGAGAAGCTGCGCGCCGCCGGGGTCGACGCGCTAGGCGTGCCGCTGGACGTGACCGGCGACCAGAGCGTCGCCGACGCCGCGGACCTGATCGAGCGGGAGGCCGGTCGGCTGGACGTGCTGGTCAATAACGCGGGCATCTCCGGACAGCTGGATCCGGGCTGGGTGCAGGACCCGACCACGCTCGACCTCGACCTGGTCCGCACGGTCGTGGAGACGAACGTCGTCGGCGTGATCCGGGTGACGAACGCGATGCTCCCGCTGCTGCGGCGCTCGTCCTCGCCGCGCATCGTCAACATCTCCAGCAGCGTCGGCTCCGTGACCCGGCAGACCGACCCGGACATCGAGATCGGTCCGGTCATGGCGGCCTACGCGCCGTCGAAGTCGTTTCTCAACGCCGTGACCGTCCAGTACGCCCGGCAGTTCGCCGATACGAACATCCTGATCAACGCCACCTGCCCGGGCCTGGTCGCGACCGCCTTCACCAGCTTCCACGGCCCCCGCACCCCCGAGCAGGGCGCGGCCACGGCGATTCGGCTCGCCACGCTGCCCAACGACGGCCCGTCCGGCGCGTTCTACGAGGACGAAGGCGTCGTCCCCTGGTAAGGGATGATCCCTGACCGCATGTCGGGGCGGACAGGCCGGCATCGATGTCGAGGGAGAGGCAGCAACACAGTTACCTGAACAGCGTCCAACGATGCTGACCCCCAGAACCGAACAGGGCGGCTCCCAATCCGGGACCGCCCTTCGCTAAGCAGCACATCGCCGGCATCGTGGTGATCACGACGTTCACGGACGGGACGAGGCTGTTAGGGGCAGGCGCGCCCAGGTCGTCGTAGTAGTCGATCCGCTGGTTCACGGCCCAGGAGCCTACTTCTGGCTGAGTGCCTGTTCTTGGGCTCGTCGCTGTCGTTGTTACGGCCACATGATCCCCGCAAAGCGGGACATGCTTGGGGAGTCGAACACTGGACATGGCTACTGCGGCGCGACTATGGAGCCCTTGCCCGGCTTGGTGGTGATCAGGCCTCGGTCTCTGAGGGCTCCCATGGCCTTCCGTACGGTGACACGGGCAACATCGAACTCCTCTTGAAGCTTCACCTCGGAGATCAAGGTGAGAGAAGGGTAGATACCGCTTTCGATGCGTTCCGCGACGACATTTGCTATCTGCTCCCACTTGTAGAGCCTCGGGTCCCACTCGATCATAGGACGACTTTAGGTATCTCTGGACCTTCTGGCATATAACAGCCATGCTTAGCAATGGCGTAGACATGTTAGGACAGGTTAATATAGGCTCTCTGTATGGCGTTGGTGAGCGAAGGTCCAGAGCCCCTCCGGGTGGGGCTCCGCTCGTGCGCTCCCGCTGGCCGCCCCGTGAGGGCGCACCATACGGTTCGAGCTGGTTGCTCGCTCACCAACGCCCATTCATCGACCGTGCTCTTCGGGCATCGCCAACCCGACATGGGCACTCGTGCGCTATGAGGGACGGTGAGCCTGTGGCCGCGTTCGGCGATTTTCACAGCATGCATCCCACCTCGCCTCGGCGGGACGCCACATCGGTGGCATGGTCACCCGTCGAGCGGCGTATGGATCGCGTCCGCATCCGGGCCCACACCTGCGAGTGCCTACCTCTGGTCTTCGAACACTGCAGGGCCGGCGGACTGGGATTCATACGGCGGCATGACCGGTCCGTCTCCCCGTGGACCGTCGTCGACAGTCCATGGATGAAGGTCGGTGATGCGGAAACGCTGTGGCAGCGCATCATGCGCGGCGAAGCGAGGTGATGACACGCCGAACCCATAGCTCGCGCACTTAGCGTCACGATTCTCAACTGATCTGTGACGGCCGTTTCCGCAGGTCGAAGCCCGACCTGCGGTTTCGCACGGCGAGGGCATCGAGGGCAGCACGAAGAGCGGCCAGAAGCGCATCATCAGCATCGACGAGCAGACGACCCAGGTCCTCCGCAACCAGCGAAAGATGCAGGCAGGGGACAAGCTGAAGGTCGGCCCCGAGTGGCGAGGAGCCAGCACGTACGTGTTCACGACCGGCTGGGGCGAACCGATCCACCCGGACACCGTCAGCTCGCCCTTCCCGATCCTGATCAAGCGCCACAACGAACGGGAAGCGCAGGGTCCGCTCCCCCACGCCCGGCTTCATGACCTCCGCCACATCCACACGACGACTCTGCTCCTGGCGGGTGTCCCGGTGCACGTCGTGGCGGCCCGGCTCGGCCACGCGGATCCCTCGATCACCCTGCGGGTCTACGCCCACGTGATCCGCTCGGCAGAAGCCTCGGCGGCCGACGTCTTCGCCCAGGCGATCAAGGAGTGATCGCCCCGTGCAACAGGGGCGTTGGCAAGATCCCGAGATTATCAGGACAAATACGAAGGCCCGTTCCAGGTTTGCCCTGGTAGCGGGCCTTGATGCCGCCAGCGCTAGGTTGCCCTGGCTCTTCTTCAGCGCCTCTCCGGGTCCGCCGCCAGGAACTCTGTGACCAGTTCCGCCGGGTTGGCAACCCTGGTCAAGGCGAACATCTCGTCGGGGTTGAACATGTCATAGAGGACCACCGGCAGTGGCCTTCCCAGGGTCTCGGCGATCTGGCCATCCGCGTGGAGCTGCCGCGCCAGATCGACGCAGAGTTCGTGGAACTGCTCGTCAAGCCGTTCGCCACGCTCGTCCTGCTGTTGTTCGGAGAGCCCGTCCTCGTCCTCGTACCAGAGGCCCTGCGCCACCGCCTCCCGCCGGTGCAACTCAGCACCGGCCGGATCGTGTTCGGGGTGGTGGCCAACGATGCGGCGCCCCTCCAGCCCGGACGGCGGGAAATAGGCGTAACTCCAGCGAGCCTCCCATGCCTCCGGCGAGCTCGGCTCCGCCAGCAGCCGGGCCACCTCGGTTTCGGTGTTGTAGCCGATCGCCAGGTACGGGAACCGGGGGTCTTGGTCGACGCTGTCGATCCGGAACGTGACGGTGTATATCTCGGGCCCCGACTCTTCTGGAAACTCTGCCAGGGTGCGCACCGCCTCCTGCTCCATGTGCTGCCGGAACGTCATCGAGAACTCTTTTCAGCGGGCCTGCGGGATCACGGCGGAACTCTAACAAGTCCGCTACCAAGGAGTGATCGCCTCGTGTTAGCAGCGGTGTTAGCAAGATCCCGAGATTGTCCTGACAAACACGAAGGCCCGTTCCAGGTTTTCCCTGGTAACGGGCCTTGATGCTCTGTGCGGCCGGAGGTACTCGAAACCCCAACCTTCTGATCCGTAGGGAAGGGTAGACGCCTCGTCAAGAGCGCCCCGGCCTGGTCAGGCGGTAGATGTGGACCGGCGACGTGTGATCGTGTAAGGCGGTGTTGCTGTACGGCACTGCTGTAGAGCACCTCCGCGGCCACGGCTCGGATGAGGTCCTCTTCATCGATTCCACGCCTTCCGACAGGGCCGGGGTGCCTAAGGTTAATCCGCAAGGGCCGGCTCGACATGGTGATCGTTGTAAGGGAAGAGGTCATCACCGTGATCGACGACGGTGCTGCACCGGTACCGGACAATCTCGATCATCGACGCCGGGCCGAGGTCCTCGTCGTCTCCCCGCTCCTCGTGGTGCGGATTCAGGGCCTCGTCCGCGTTGTAGTGCAATCGGCCGTCGACCAGGTAGTCGCGGCGGAAGTCAGTTCCCCACTGTGAGTTGCTCCCCCAACCGTGCGAGAGGTCGTGGGTGGATCGTGACCGGCGCCAGAAGGTCCAATACAGGCTGGAGCGATCGGCGACCCCCGCAACCAGATGCCGTGCCCCGGCGGTGACGACCACCCCGGCCCGCATCAGCAGCATCGATCCCATCATGTAACCGGGCCAGCGCTCCTCGACGATCGAGGGGGGCTCGTCGGGATCGTCGACCGGCCGCACCTCGATGACCTCGTGGAAGAACGGATGGAAGCCCCGCCTGCCGATCCGGTCGGCGCCCAGCGCCTCACAGAAGGCGGGATAGATGCCGACCGGTGGGTAAGCCTCGTCCGGGCTCTCTCCCGAATCGTCCGATGGATCCTGGTAGTTCAGGATGAGCAGGTCGAGGATGCGGTTCACGGCATACAACCGCACCAGCGTGCTGTATCCCCTCCTGGGAGGCTTCCCCAGAGGGATCAGGTGACTTTCGGGCTGGCCCACCTCACGCACCTCCGCCACGTGCCCCGGATGCTCATCCAGCCACCGCAGCAGCATGTCGCCCAGCCCGTCGCCCTCGTGGTCAAAGACGCCCTCGTACAGGGAACGCCAGTGGTGACCCGAATAGACATCGTCGTTCATGCGCCCCAGGGTCCAGCTGATCAACCAGCTCAGACCAACTCATAGATGGTGATCAGCTCAGCCTTTTCATCGACGTGGAAGTGAAGCAGGCCGTAATCACCGAAGGTGGCCTGCCGGTAGTCCGTACGTCCGGGATACAGCACCTGCGCATCCCACGGCTCCTCCAGCAGATCGGCCGTCCGCTCGACCAGAGCCGTCAGGGCAGCATCGGGGAAGTCCTTCATCCTCGCCAACGCCGAAGAAGACAGAACCGGGCGAAAGCTCACGTACGCCGCGCCCGCGCCAGACGCTCTTCCCAGTCGGGAATCGCCTCCTCAAACGCCACGACCTCGCCTGCGCCCCGGGCCGCCTCCTCAGCACGCTGATCGTACGTGGGATCGGAGAAGGCGATCGAGTTCAGCCACCAAAGGTTGAGGACCTCGGGCAGGCGATGGTATTCACCCGGCTCACGCGCTGCCTCCCACGCCTCGTGATACTGGGCCAGGAACACCGGACGCCACTTCTCCGGCAGCGCCCGAAGAATCGCTTCCGGGTCGTACCGAGGATCATGGACAGGCTGCGCGCTCATGCCCCCACGTTACCCGCCGGCTCCCCTCGCGCCCCAGAATCCGCATCATCTGAGAGATCGCTCCGCTACAGGGGGCAGACGCCTTGTCGATCAACTCCAGGGATTCATGAGGAGCAAGCTCCTTCAGCTGGTCGCTGGGCGGTGCCGTACTGGTTGCTGTACAGCAGAGCTCACTCCTTGGCGCTGCCAGCGGAAGAGTTGGGCAACTGCGCGTAGGTGCCCTTGCCGTGGACGCTGCGGATCAGGCTGCGCTCACGTAGCTCCTTCAGGGCACAACGAACGGTCATAGTGAGACCACCTGAAAGTGATCACGTACGTTGCCAAGCCGCTGCCGATCCTCTACGAGGTTCGGCCGTGGGCGGCGTGGTACGCGGCGGTGGCGAGGGCTTTGATCTCGTCAGTGTCGGCCTCCAGCAGGAAACCCTCGGCGACCGTGGCGTCGCTGAGCACCAAGCCTTCGCTACACAGGATGCCGACGGCCATCTTCCCCACCGATAGCGAACGTGCCATACCGCTCGGCGAGTTGCGTAGGGAGGCTTTGGCTGGCGGGGGCAGCAGTGGGCTACATGACCATGGCAGGTCGCCGCCCCGAAAATGTGACTTCGCACCTGCCGTCCATTGATTGGACGGACCATGCCCAAGCAAGATCTTGGCAGGCGGAGCCTGCCTGGGGAGGGCGTCCGAGCGAAGCGAGGACCTCCAGGGGTCGGGGCTTTGGCCCGACTGGAAGCATCGCCTGAGCCCTGCAAGCGCGAAGCGCCCAGAAAGCGAAGCCCGTTGTGCGCCGCAGGCGCCCCCAGAAGGACGCCCGGAGCGAAGCGGAGGCCCTCTGTGGTGGGGCGGGCATCAGATGGCCAACCACCGAATCGGGTGACGGGTGGGTACGAAAAAGGCCCCCCGGAGGATCCCAGAGGGCCTTTGAGCATGTGTGCGGCCGGAGGTACTCGAAACCCCAACCTTCTGATCCGTAGGGAAGGGCGGGCACCTTGTCAGTAGTTTCCCGCCCTGGTGTAACGGCGGATGCGGGTCGATGCCGAATGCTCGTGTATGGCGGTGTTGCTGTACGACGCTGCTGTAAAACGATGCCCGCCATGAAGGCGCACCCTACTCTCATCCGCAGCTAGGGCTACGTGTCAATGGTCAAGTGCGTGTCGCCGCTGGTGGCGCACGCGGAGGAAGGCATGGACAGCAACGACAGACACCTCCCACCTGGCGCAGGCAGCGCGACAACGGGTTGGCCGAGCCGGCGAACGCTTGAAGGAGATCCGCGCTCGCCGGCAACGCCTTGAAGATGGCGTGCTGGACGTCGGCCAGGTAGACATCGCTTTCGTGGTCCACAACGCGGCGGGAGCAGTGGAGCGCTGCGCCCTGGCCTACCAGCCCACAGCCTGCGCGCACGAACGGACAGCCCGGCAACACGAGGCATGCGCCGACCTCGGCATCGGCGACGTCAGCGAACACCGCGAGCGGGCCGGCTGGCACCGCGCGGCAGCTGAGCGAGCTCGGAAGTCCGCGGCGGCTTAGGGCGACCATGGCGATTTGATCGCGGCAAGGGATGCTATAAGACCGAGTGGGTGATGGTGGCGGTGTAGGTTCCGGCGACAATACTGGCGGGCAGGGTCATGGTGATCGTCGGGTTCCAGGTGGCGGAGTTGTCCCCGGTGCCGTCGGAGGCGGAGAAGGCGGTGCGCGTGGAGCCGAGATCGCCGGCGGTGCCGGGGGTGAACGTCGCGCTACCAGTCGTGGACGTAGCCGCGCCGGGCGAGTAGCGGATGAAGCTCTTCGCGATGGTCTCGGAGGCGGTGGCGCCGCCGGTGGTGAACTTCGTCGAACTGACGGTCGCGGTCCAGCCGGTACTCGGGCCACCGCGCGTGTCGGTCACGGTGACCGCGCCCAGCGAGCCCGACACGTTGGCGGGGTCGGCTGTCGCGGAACCCAGGTTCGCGGTTCCGGGCACGGTGATGGCCAGGGCGCCGGTGGAGGGCCGGGTGATGCTGTTGGTGTCCAGGGTGACGGCGCCGTTGCGGGCCAGGATGCGACCGTTCACGCTCACACCAGTGGTCACGGTGATCGAGGTCAGCGCGAGGACGTTCCCGGCGAGGCTGGAGCCGGTTCCCAGCGTGGCCGAGCTGCCGACCTGCCAGATGACGTTGGCGGCCTGGGCGCCCCCGGTGAGGGTCACCGTGCTGGAGGAGGCGGTGATGAGGGTGGAGGCGGCCTGGAAGATGAAGACCGCGTCCGGGTCTCCTTGGGCGTCGAGGGTCAGGTTTCCAGTGATGCCGAAGGTGCCCGCGGCGGAGTCGTAGACCCCTGGCGTCAGGGTGGTGGAGCCGAGCTCGGTGGGCACGGTGGTGGCGGGAGTCCGGGCAGCGGCGTCGTTGTAGGCGGTGGTCAGGTCGCTCTGGGCTTGGGCGGCGGAGGCGTCGGCCGCGTGGATGGCTCCGGTGACCACGGTGCCGGGCGGGAAACCGGTCACCGACGTACCCGGACTCAGCCCGAGGTCGCCGGTGATGACGGTGCCGCCGGTGTTGGTGACGGTGCTGGCCCCCAGAACCGCGAAGTTCGCGGCCGTGCCGAGCGCCACCGGCGGTTGCGGGGCGCTCGCGCCGGACTGCGCGGTGAGGAGCATGGTCATGACGGGAATGAGCGCGAAACCGGCCGCCAGCCGGGAAGAGCCAGGCAAGCGGACCTGCGGCGGGGCTACCGTGGCGGAAACCGATGTCGGCGCTCCTGCCGATCTCGAACTCCTGGCGCGCCGCAGCCCAACCGAGACGAGGTTCTTCATCGGTCCCTCCCTAAAAGTAGGGCCGAGGGGGAGAGGAAGACCGGCAGCCCTGATTATGGATTTAGGCTCAGACGGCGGGGCCAACTCGGCGCGCCGAAGACCTTGCCTCCCCCGAACTGGGGATCGGCTGGCGCAAGGGCCCGATCTGCGACTACAGCCGCCGCGCTGCCCCGGTCGGGCGAGCCAACGTCACCCTAATCCAGCCGTCGCCGATCAAGCTGTACGCCACACGGGCGGCGATCTCGCTCTGTGAGGGCAGATCCACCAAGTACGCCGGAAGGGGGTAATGGGGTCAGTGCCTGGATGTGGGCTTCTTACAGGTTCAGCCGGTGCAGTTCGGCTGTTGCCGCGGTGGGAAGACAAGGTCGCGGCTGAGCGGTCGTCCCGGTGGCGACGGAGTGAATAGGTATATGCCGCATGAGGTCTCAGCGCACTGTCGCGGTGCTGGGCTCCCTTGCCCGAGCCGGGGTGGTGGCCGTACATGGGGAAGCTGCAGTCCAGGCCGGTGAGGCGCAGCACCTTGGCCACATGCGGGCGGGGCGCGGCAAGGCCTAGGGCGATGTCCAGGGATGCGGCCTGGCGTTGGACGCCGATCAGAACGCCCAGCCCGGGGGCGTCGCAGAACGACAATGTCCGCGGAACGGGAGACGACTCACGATCCTGTCGTTGGACTGTCCATGGTCAACTACCGGCATGTGCGCATCGTCCAGATCTTCGATCCGGCCTGGCGCGGATCGAGGATGATCTCGACGTCGCCACGGTGCCGGCCCTGGGTCGAGGCGGCAGTTCAGCCTGTCGAGGGGCGTGAGCTGTGATCAGCTCCCGCGATGAGCTTTGCTTGAAACGCCCATATCCGTCTTCAGACAGACGGCGTTGACTGACAGTGTCCGGTTACCTGTCTTCGGACGGGATGCACCGGCGATACCCGGGGCGGGGGCGGTCATGTCCGCCGAGGCAGTGATGTGGGTGGCCGTCATCGTCGGGGTGATGGTGGTGGTGCCGGCCGTCGGCTTTTCCTGGCTGCGGAGGCGTCGAGGTCGCCTTCGCGAGCGATTCGGCCCCGAGTACGAACACGCTGTTGCCGCCGCGGGCAACCGCAGAGCGGCCGAGCGTGAGCTGCGAGCCCGTCGAACACGATCGGGTCCACTCGACATACAGCCGCTCGATCCCGACTCACGCCGCGGCTATGCCGAGAGGTGGGTCTCGGTCCAGGAGCGTTTCGTGAATGAGCCGGGTCCCGCGGTCAGCGAGGCCGATCTGCTGGTACGGGCCGTCATGGCCAAGCGCGGCTATGCCACCGAGGACTTCGCGCAGCAGGTTTCCGATCTGTCGCTGCGACACAGCCGCACCCTGGAGCACTACCGCCAAGCCCATGAGATCAGCGGGCGCGCCGGGGACGGTTGGGTGTCAATACAGGAACTGCGGCAGGCTATGACGCACTATCACGCCTTGTTCGACGACCTCATCGGCGGCGATCAGCGGACCCTCCGGGCTCAGGCTGCCGCTCGATCACCCATGACACTCCCACACGGCGCTGCGGCTCCCCACCGGTAGGCCGCGGGCGCTCTGGGGGCCGCGAGCCGAGAGCACGATCGATAAATCCACCCCGTGGCGGTGTCACGGAAGACTCACGGAGGTGTCAGGCCGATGGCGTTGCCCCGGCAGGAAAACCAAAGCCACCTTCTCACTGATGGCGAATCTTCTGCTGTGAGCGCCGAGGAGAGCAGCGCCGACGAAAGCCACAAGGAACGCATCGACCGCGAACTGTCCGAGCTCCTGCAGGGGCTGAGGGTCATGGTGACCGGGGTGCAGGTGCTTTTCGCCTTTCTGCTGGCGATGCCGTTTCAGAGTGGCTTCGCCAAGGTGGACACCTCGGGCCATTGGCTGTTCTTCATCGCGTTAACGGGGTCGGCCACCGCCTCGGTCTGTTTCAGCACGCCCGCTGTTCAGCACCGGTTGCTGTTCCGTACCGGTTGCTGTTCCGTACCGGTTGCTGTTCCGTACCGGACTGAAGGAGAAGATCGTGCATCGCGCCAACGAGCTGGGCCTGGTCGGCGCGGTATCCCTGGCGGTCGCGATCACCGCCGCGATGGCGCTGGTGGCCGAGGTCGTGCTCAGCAATTGGCTCGCCATCGTGTTCGGTGCCGCGGCGGCGCTGGCGACCTGCTGGCTGTGGCTCCTGCAGCCGATCATCGACCTGCGCCGCCAGGCAACGGCCAACCCACCGCAGACAACACACAACGAGGACAGCCGGGCGGCGGTGAGCAGGCCCTGAGGTGCTCGGCGAGATACGCCCTTCAACCCCTTGGTGGGAGAGTACATGGACATTGATGTCGCCGAACGTGAACACCTGGCGGTGGATGAACTGAAGGCACGGTTGGCCGGAGCCTTCGTCGAGCGGATCGCCAAAGAAGACCTGCGCCGGTCCGCCTCCTCGCACTGATGTCTCTGCACGCCCGAGGAAGGCCAGGGGGCCGGGCACTTGCAGTCAACGTCTCCCACCGGGATGCGGATACAGGCGTTGTCAGCCCAAGGACGTGCGCGCCCAGCCGAGCGCGGCAGAGGGATCCATCCCGTGCGGGATGCGGTCGGTGGGGGTGTAGCTGAGCCATTGGTCGATGAGCCGGCCCAGGTGTTCGGGGACGTCCGGAGTGAGGTGATCGGCACGTACGGGCCGGGTGCCGGCTTGCATCAGGTGGCGAACCTGCAGCAGATCGGTGCCGATGGCGGTACCGATCTCGCGTCGCAGTGGTGCCAGGCCGGTCAGCAGCCAGTAGGCCAGGGCGCCGACGCCGTACAGGTCGGACAGGCCGCTGGGGGCGGCGTCGGTGGCGCCGAGCTGCTCGGGGCTGGCGAACCATTTGGTGCCACCGGGGGATACCGTCGAGACGCTCTTGCCAGCCAGGTGCAGCTGGGACATTCCCCAGTCGATGATCCTGATGTTGGTGGGGCCGTCCAGCACGATGTTCTGCGGCTTGATGTCCAGGTGGATGATGTTGCTCAGGGCGGCGGCCTGCAGCCCGGCCAGCACCTGATCCAGGACCTGCAGGCCCCACTTCGGCGAGACGCCGGCGCCTGCCCGCTGTTGGAGGTGGAGGTTGAGGCTGCCCGGCTGGTAGAGGGGGGAGATGAGGTAGACCGCTTGGGATCTGCGGTCTTGGCCGGAGTCGATGATCTGCCCAATGTGCGGGTGGTTCAGGCGCATGCCGCGTACTTCCCGCAGAAAGGTGCGGAATCGTTGGGGGTCGTTGTTGGCTTGGTGGAACACCTTGGCCACGACGGTGGTGGCGGGGTCGGCGAGTTCGTAGGCCTTGTACAGGGCGGCCATGGCGCTGGCGTCGGCGTTCAAGGGGGCGTAGATGCGCCAGCGGTCGTTGAGCACCATGATCGGTGCGGGGCCGTCGACGGGTGCGGGCGCCGGCTGCGTGGCCTGGCCCGCCTGGCTCCTTCGCCGCGGCAGGTGCTGGCTGCGCGCACGCTGCAGATTGGCCGAGGCGATGATCTGTGCTGAGGTGATGATCTGCTCGGCGTCGGAGCGGGCCTGAGCGATGATCGCGGCGGCCTCGATCTGGGCTTCGCGCACCACCTGATGGCGTAGCCGGTCCAGCTCGGTTGTTGCCACGGCGGGTAGACCAGGGCGAGGCCGAGCGGTCGTCCGGCCGTCGGCTAGGAGAACAGACATAGGCGCACGAAGTCTTAGCGCGCTGCCGCAGGGCCGGACCCGACCCTGCCCCAGACCCCGCCCGTACCCGTGCCGGGGGTGGTGCCGTACATCGGGAAGCTGCAGTCCAGGCCGGTGAGGCGCAGCACCTTGGCCACATGCGGGCGGGGCGCGGCCAAGCCGAGGGCGATGTCCAGGGATCTGGCCTGGCGTTGGACGCCGACAAGGACGCTCAGCCCGGCGGCGTCGCAGAACGACACCCCGGACAGGTCGAGGATGAGCATGCTGGTGCGGTGTTGCAGGGCGCGCAGCAGGCGTTCGCGCACCGCCTCGCGGGTGGCGAGGTCGAGCTCGCCGCGCAGGTGAACGATGGTGGCGGCAGCAGGGATGAGCCACAGACCTGCCCCAAGGCGGGGGTGGAGGGTGGTCATGGGGTTCTCCGATCGGGGGCATCACAGGATGCGGGGCTCGCGGCGATAGGGCTTCGCGATGAGGTCGAATGAGGTCGAATGAGGTCGAATGAGGTCGGTGACCGTGCTGCGCAGGTGGGCGGCGGCACAACGCCGGGGGGCATCCCTCGGGGCCGGTGAGCTCATGAGTGAGCTGAGCCTGGAGGGTCAGCCGGGGTGCGTCGGTGCCTGCAGGTGGAGGCCGGGCGTCTGGTGCCAGCCGGTGAGCTCGAGCAGGCGTCGCACCTGTGGGGGCGCCGACCGCAGCGTCAGAACATGGTCGCCGCCGCCGTCGTGCAGAGCGGCAGCGGCGCTGACCAGGGCGCGCAGCCCGCCGACGTCAGTGAACGCCAGGCCGCTCAGATCGACACAGAAGCCGCGGCCGCTCGCCATCGAACCGAGCGCCTGCCTCAAGTCGGGCAGGGTGGAGTGGTCGAGCTCGCCCTCGACCCACAGGCCCGCACGATTGGCAAGCGGGGTGATGCGCAGGAGCTGGTCGGTGGCCGTGATCGGGGTGGCCGTGATGGGGGTGAGCGCGGTCACGAATCGTTCGACCAGGGCGGCGATCACGGAAGCGGGGGCGCTGGCGGCGTCCTTGGTGCTCATGCCGGGCTCCTACGGGGGAGTACGGGAGACAAGAGGGGCCGTAGGGTCGAGGCTGCGGCGTGAACACGTTGCGAAGGTGCCAGCGTGAGCGGTGCAGTGATCTGATCATCTAGCAGTCTCGCCGGAGCGGAAACCACCGATGTCAGCCAGGGTTATCACCAGCGGCGATCACCGGCCAGGCGCAGGTGCGGCCCGGCGCGGGCTGCCTGCCCGGGGGCGCTTGCCTGGGAGTCATACCTCGGGGCCTCTCTCGGTGGCGCTCAAGGCAGGGACTCGCTGTCGGCACCGCCTTCCCGGCCATCCCCGTCATCCCTGGCGCCCGTTCATTGGGGTGTGCTCCGACTGGCGATCGCGGCTGGTGATGGGGCTTGCTGCGATTGCGCGTTTCCGGTGGTGAGCCGATCGGATCTACTGAAGGCGATCAGTCGGCACACCTCGTGCCGGCTGTCGCCCGAGGAGGGTCGTCATGACCCTGAAGATTGATGGCGTGGAGGTGAGCGCGCGCGGCAGCCTGAACGGTCAGGCGCCACGGTGCGAGCATCTTGATATGGCTCCTGGAGCTGAGTACGGATTGCCGCAGTGCGCAGGATGCTTGATTCTCGGCCTGTCCTGGACGCGCCTGCTGGTGTGCCTGACGTGTGGTTGGGTAGCCTGTTCCGACGATTCGCCGGGCGGTCATGCCAGGGAGCACTACCGGGAGACCGATCATCCGGTGGTCGGGGCGCTGGCGCCGTTGACGGCTTGGCGCTGGTGTTACGTCCACGAACGGACCGTGTGAGCAGCATCTTCCCGGCACGGCACCGGCCGCGACCCGACCCCGACGTACGCTCATCGATTGAAGTGATAACCGGCCTCATCATTGCTCGTTTCCCCACCACAGGCCAGGAAGGACACTGAGAATCCAAGCCGCCTGAGCGCGGTGAGTGTCCGCTGCACGAGGTCATGGCTGACGGGCGGGCGGATCAATGGTCTGCCTGGGTGATGGCTGAGCGGGGCGGTGAAGGGAAATCACTATGAGTCTTGGTAGGAAGATCAGAGATAAGGCGCAGGTCGTCAAGGGTTGGGCTAGGCAGCGTTTGGGCCGCGCCACCGGCAACAAGCGCCTGCAGGCCGCGGGCAAGACCGATCGGGTCGTGGGCAACCTGAAGCAGGCTGGCGGGAAGGCCAAGGACGCCTTCAAGCGCTGATCCTCCGTCTCCGCAAGCCGCCCGGCGGGGCCGGCCGCGAACTGGTCCCGCCCGGATACCGCCGCACCCACGATGAGCCGTGCGACTCGCCGTTCCCCTCATCGCCTCCGAACGCTCCCCGCGCAATCACAAAGATGGAGGTAGAAGCGATGCGCTTCGCGTCGTTAGTGCTGGTCCTGTGGCTGATCGCCGGCGCCGTCGCGGCGGCCCAACGCGGCTACTTCACCGGACCGGTCGAGAACTGCAACCAGGTGGCCACCATCGCCGTGACGGTCGTGGCCGGCCCGCTCAACTATCTCGGCATGAACCCGAAGATCGCCTGCCAGACTCCCAAGCCCAGCAAGTAGTGGCAGGGCTGTCAAAGCCGTGCGAGGGTCTAAAGTGCAGGAAGACAGTCCATATCGGCGCCGCCCGGTCGGGAAGGGGTGGCGGGCATGGAACTGCGCCAGTTGCGTTATTTCGTGACGCTGGCCGAGGAGCTGCATTTCGGCCGGGCGGCGGCCCGTGAGCACATCGTGCAGTCCGCCCTGAGCCAGCAGGTGCAGCGGCTGGAGCGCGAGCTGGGGGTGCGACTGCTGGATCGCAGTACCCATCACGTCGACCTGACCCCCGCGGGCACGGCCTTCCTCATCGAGGCGCGCCAGATCCTCGACCACGTGGGACGCGCCAAGCAGGTCGCGCGCAACGCCGTCGCTGCAACACCGACGCTTCGGGTCGGCATCATCGACGCCGGCTACGATTCGATGCCGCAGATCCTGCGCGAGCTCCAGCACGCCCATCCGGATATCACCATCCATCAGGTCGAGGCGGGCACCCCCGAGCAGTACCGGCAACTGGCCGACGGGCGCCTGGACATCGGCATCGGGCATGCCTCCCAGGTTCCGCACGAGGTGACCTTCGAGCTGATCAGGCTCGATCCGCTCGGCGTGCTGGTGCCCGACAACCACCGCTTCGCCGGCCTGGACGCCGTACCCGTCGCTGCCCTGGCCGACGAGTTGCTGCTGCTCGGCGAGGAAGCGCAGACACCCGAGCTCAACCAGCTCGTCATCGAGCTGTGCCGCTCGGCAGGATTCGCACCCACCATCTACGAGGGAACCGTCGAGAGCACCCGCGCCGCCGCCGACCTCGTCCTCCAGCACCGTTGCGTGCACTGCATTCCCTCCTCCTCCCACACCTCCAACCGGCCGGGCACGACCTGGCGGCCCCTGACCGAACCCGTCACGCACTACCCCTGGTCACTCCTGTGGCACAACGCCAACTCCTCGCCCCACATCGCCGCCGTCATCGACAGCGCCCGACAACTCGCCCAACGGCTCGGCTGGCTGCAATCCGTCGCCCAGCCCACCGAACCGACACCCGGCGAAGATGCTCCGACAGCCACCAGCCACAGCGATGAGCCTGTGTGATACACCGGGCTTCCACTCTGGGTGCGCCACGGAGCCCCTTCTCCTGCTGATCGGTTCTGCAGATAAATCCTTTCCGGATCGCCTGTTTCCGCCCCGTACGCGGGGGTGTTGGCTTGGGGCGAACGAGTACGACCGTCGGCGCCAGCAATCCCGCGGCGACCGGCCCTCCTGCTTCGACCGGTCCGGAAGGCCGATCCCGCGCAGACATCGATGCACCGCCACAGGGAGTTCGGCCATGGGCATCATCGCCTGGATCATCCTCGGACTGGTAGCCGGGGTGGTGGCCAGAATGCTGGTCCCCGGCAAGGATCCGCAGGGTTTGATCATCACCTTCGTGCTCGGCGTCGTAGGAGCGCTGCTGGGCGGCTTCGTGGCCACGCAGGTGTTCCACGTCGCCGGCATCCAGGGCTTCTTCAACCTGTCCACCTGGATCTGCGCCATCGTCGGTGCGGCAGTCCTGCTGCTCGGCTACAACCTGATCACCGGTCGGCGTTCGGGTCGGCGTTCGGGTCGCTGGGCCGGCCGCCGATGACCCCGCCCAACTCACCCCGCAGCTCAGGCGCCTGCCGCGGCAGGGGTGATGTGTGATGCCCATTGCCGCAGCCATCGCGGTCATCGTCTTCGGTGCCATCCTCACCTTCGCCTTGGAGGGCGGCTCGGCGGGCGGCTTCGACCTGCGCATCGTAGGTGTCATCTTGATGCTCGGCGGCGCCGTCGGTCTCTTGCTGCCTCTGCTGCTGCGCAACAGATCACGCTGGAGCCAGTCGACCGTCCGCAGCCGCCAGGACGTCATCGACGACCGGCCGCCACCCACCCTGGTAGACCCTCCTGACTATGACGGCAGACGGGATGGTACTCGCAGGGCGGCCCCGGACGATCGTCGCCTGTGAAAAGGGAAGCACCAAGGCCATCCGGGTGACCGTAGCCGGTCTGAAGCCGTGCGGTCCGCCTGTGCAGCGGCGCCCGGTATGTGCGGTCAGGACCGGTCGGCACACCGGTCTCGGCGTACCGCTGCCGCCCATCAACCCGTGTCCAACTCGCTGCCTTTGACCCGGCCTTGCCGGGGCGCGCGAAGACATCGACATCTTCAGGAGGATGACATGTCCGCCATGACCTGGTTGGCCGTCGCTCTGGCGGTGGTCCTGATACTGGCCATCGGCTTCGTTGTGCTGCGCCAGCGCCGGCAACGCCTTCGCCGGCGTTTCGGCCCCGAATACGAACGCCTCATCAATGATCGAGACGACCGGGGCGAGGCCGAGCAGGAGTTGCGCGCCCGAGAGAAGCGGGTCGCCACGCTCGACATCACGCCGCTGACCCCCGAGGCCCGGCACGCGTACGCCGAGCAATGGACCACGCTCCAGGAGCGGTTCGTCGACGCACCAGGTCCCGCCGTCACCGAGGCCGACGAGTTGGTCACGGCCGCCATGGCCGATCGTGGATATCCCACCGAAGACTTTGAGCAGCAGCTGTCGGACCTGTCGGTGGCGCACGGCCGTACCCTGCACCACTACCGCCAGGCCCACGAGATCAGCAGGCGCGCCGCCCCCGGCGAGGCCTCCACCGAGGACCTGCGGCAGGCCATGGTGCACTATCGCGTCCTGTTCCAGGACCTCCTCGACAACGGCGACGAGCACCACCCTCAACCCACCGAAGCCCGCCATGAGCAACCGGTACTCCAGGACGACTCCCAGCAAAGGTGACTCGACATGGACATCCGCAACGACCACGAACGCCTTGATGACCGCACCGACGAATCCGCCGACACACCGCCGCTGCGGCCCGTACCCGTCCCCGCTCTGGAACACCACAGCGCCGACGATGCCCCGCCGACGGCACCGTCTGACAAGCTCGTCTTCGACCAGTCGGCCCAGCCACCACCACCGCCGGCACCAGCGGTGTCTCTGCTCGACAGCGACCCGGCCGGTGTTCAGGCCTGCTGGCGCGACCTTCAGGCGTCCTTCGTCGACGATCCCCGCGATGCGGTGCAACGCGCCGACTCGCTCCTGGACGAAGTGATGGCCTCAGTCCATCAAGCCCTGGAAAGCCGCATCCGTGAGCTGCAGGGCCGGTGGAAGAACCCCAGCCACAACGACACCGAGCAGCTCAGAATGGCCCTGCGCTCCTACCGTGACACCCTGCACAGGCTGCTGCCACTCGCCGACGCCTCCGACCGTGATGACGCGTCACGGTAACCCCGTCCCGTTGGTGCGGTTGAACGCTGACTCCGGCCGTCCTCCACGTCCCGCCGACCTTGACCGCCCTTGTCCACCGACTGTCCACCGGCGGACCGCCGGGCGTCTGCAAGGCACCGGAAAGGAAAAGGATGGCCGTCCTGGACGCTGGCCTGGAACAGATGACCGCCGAAGAGCTCCTGATCGAAATGGTCCGGCCGCAGACCTCAGAAGCGCACAAGGCACGGCTGCGCGAGCGGCTGGTTGAGACGCACGCCTGGATGGCCAAATCCCTCGCGCGCCGCTACCGCAACCGGGGCGAACCCGTGGATGACCTCCTGCAGGCCGCCTACGTCGGCATGGTCAAGGCCATCAACGGGTTCGACGTCAGCCTCGGGCACGACTTTCGCCGCTACGCGGCCGTCACCATGGCGGGCGAGGTCAAACGGCATTTCAGGGACCGTGCGTGGGCCATCAGGGTTCCCCGCGTCTACCAAGAACGCCGCTCGAAGCTGAACAAGCTGTCCGCCGACCTCAGCCAGAGCCTGGGCCGCTCGCCTACCGTCGCCGATCTGGCGCTCGAGATGGGCCTGTCGGAGAAAGACGTCCTGCTGACGATGGACGCCTCAGCCGCCTACAGCACCCTGTCGCTGGATGCCCCCGTCAACAACGACGGCGACTCCTCCAGTCTGGTCGACTTCCTGCCCCAGGACGACGAAGCACTGGACACCGTCATCGGCAGGCAGTCCGTCAAGGCGCTCATCGACGCCCTGCCCACGCGCGAGAAGCACATCCTGCTGCTGCGCTTCCACGGCAACCAGACCCAAGCCGAGATCGCCGCTGAGTTCGGACTCTCCCAAATGCATGTCTCCCGCATCCTGCGCAACGTCCTGGGCCAGCTACGCAAGGCGCTGACCGACTAGCCGACCGACTAACCGCATCTGGAGGTCTGTGATGACGGTGAAGAGCGGGGTCAAGTCCGCGGGCCGCCAGGCGGCCTCAAGCCGCTGGCTTGAAGGGCTCGCCCGGGGAGGGTTCGTGGCATGCGGTGTCAACTACCTGCTCATCGGCGTGCTGGCCGTACAGATCGGCGTAGGCGCCGGCGGTGAGGCGGCCGACATCTCAGGAGCGATGCATGCCGTCATCGCCTGCTTAACGTGACCTTGAGCATCTGGCTGCTGCTGCACGCGACGCTCGGCACCTACCTGCTCGTTCGCCCCATCGCCGTCGCGGCCATCAGCTTGCTCGCCTGCACCGGCTCGGTGACGGTCTTCCTGGGCGTGCTGCGCCGTCTCGGCCAGCAGACCAGAGCCGTCCACACCCGCTAACACGGTCGCACAGTACAGTCTGATTCCCCAACAGCCCCTTCGGTGATACCCCGACGTACTGGTCGAAGAATCAGTCGCGTGCGACCAGCCTTGTGCCGGGATCCAGTACCAGCACCCCGTCGACGTCCACCACGGACGCGCCCACGCCGTCCGCGACCAGCGCGCCACCGTCCTGGCCGCCGCCCACTCTGCCCACCCCGAACGCTTCCCTCACGGCACGCCCGCCCCGCCCGGGCTACGACACCCGTGTGGATCAACAAACCTCGCCAGGAGAACGATCAAGACAAACAGGAACAGAATTACCGAAGCTAACTAACCAAGACCATTTGCCAGGTTCCGGCCGCGACGGTATGGAGGCGCTGTATCGCGGCGACCTCGAAAACGCCACGCGAATGCTCACCAGCCTTCAGGACTACCTGCGCTTTTGCTGCTAACCGGCGGCTAGCTCACCGGCTGGCCGCCCTGGTAAGTCGTTCTGCGCCTGGCGCCGCCTCGATCGTGGCTCATCTCGAAGGCCGTAGACGAGTACATCGGGCGGAACCAACCCAGTGATCCGACAACCACAAACGGTGGTGAACCTCTGCGGACGAGGGCCTGTTGCTTACAGTCGGCCCCGAAGAACGACTCAGGGAGTCCCTTGAGATCAAGGAACTCCCTGGTAGGGCTATGTGCGGCCGGAGGTACTCGAAACCCCAACCTTCTGATCCGTAGTCAACGGCGTGACCGGGCTAGCACGGCTGTCTGCCTGATCAGATGTGCGATGGCGCTCGGCGGCATGTGCTGTTGTGGGCGCATGTTGCTGTACTTCGGGCTGTACAGCAGAGGTAAGTGGACGCCTTATCGCCTCTGACAACCCTCACGTGGTCGCCGGCAGGTGCCGCTACGCGATGCCTCGCTGGCAGGATCAACCGGGATGCATGTGGAGATCGCCGCCGGAGCTCTTCGCGCCCACCGTCCCGACTCGAACTCGAACTCCGCACCGATGAACCCCAGGGCGATTTCAAAGTCGAACGGCTGACGGTTCGATGTGACTCTGTGTTATCAGTGGGAGAGCTCGGAGAGGGTTGCGGCCAATCGCCTGAA
>NZ_JBEZYD010000066.1:0-39563 GCF_040638335.1 Nonomuraea sp. NPDC026600 | reverse complement strand
GCCGCCTCCATCGACGGCGCGGGCTACTGGCGGATCTTCCTCCAGGTGATCCTCCCGCTCTGCACCCCGGCCCTCGCCACAACCGGCATCTTCACCTTCATCTGGACCTGGAATGACTTCTTCAGTCAGAACCTTTACCTCACGAACTCCGACAACCTCACGGTCGCCGTCGCGCTGCGCCAGTTCCTCGACTCCAGCGGTGAGTCCTCGTGGGGGCCGATGTTCGCGATGTCGATCGTGTCACTGGGGCCGATCTTCGGATTCTTCCTGGCCGGCCAGAAGTACCTGATCCGTGGTGTGGCGACCACCGGCCTGAAGTAACACCCCCCGCAACTCTCAACCAGGAGGTAGAGCCGTGAAGCCTAGGAAGATGTGGACGGTTGCCCTGCTCTCGGCCACCGTGCTGACGTCGGTCGCCGCCTGCGGCGACAGCGGCGACAAGGCCGCCGGAGACAAGGTCGAACTCCGCTTCTCGTACTGGGGCAGCGACTCCCGGCAGAAGCTCACCGAACAGGTGATCAAGAAGTTCGAGGAGAAGAACCCGACCATCAACGTCGAGGGCGACTTCTCTGACTTCGCCAACTACTACGAGAAACTCGCCACCAAGGTCGCGGCGAACGACGCCCCCGACGTCATGAGCATCGAGATCCGCGGTTTGGGCGAGTACGCCGGACGCGGCGCCCTGGCCGACATGGCGGGCAAGGTGACCACGACCGACTTCGACCAGCAGGCGCTCGCCGCCGGCAACATCGACGGCAAGCAGTACGCCATTCCCTCCGGCGTCAACGCCTTCTCCATGCTCGTCAACAAGGCGACGATCGAGAAGGCCAAGCAGAAGGTGCCCGACGACAAGAGCTGGACCTGGGACGACTGGATCAACCTGGCCAAGCAGATCAGCGCGAGCGGCACCGGCCTCACCGGAGCCGAGTACAACTACAACCCCGCCTGGCTGCAGATCTTCGCGGCCCAGCGTGGCGAGAAGCTCTACGACGGTAAGAAGCTGGGCGTCTCGCCTGACACGCTGAAGGCTTGGTGGGGCATCCACCAGCAGCTCATCCAGACCAAGGCCTCGCCTGACGCGGCCAAGAGCTCCGAGCTGATCGCGGGCGGGGTCGAACAGTCGCCGCTGGGCACCAACACGGGTGCGACGGGCATGTGGTGGAGCAACCAGCTCGGCGGCCTGTCCAAGGCGTCCGGTCAGGAGCTGACCCTGCTGCGCATGCCCAAGACGAAGGAGGCGACCACCAGCGGCATGTTCCTGCAGCCGTCGATGTTCTACACGGTCGCCGCCAAGTCCGAGCACCCCGCGGAAGCCGCCAAGTTCATCGACTTCATGACCAACGACCCGGACGCGGCCTCGATCCTGCTGAGCGACCGCGGCCTGCCGATCAACGCCAAGGTGCTCGCGGCCGTCAAGGACAAGCTGCCGGCCGTCGACCAGAAGACACTGGCCTTCATCGACGAGGTCAGGAGCGAGCTGAGCCCGATCGCCGCTCCGCCGAAGGGCGCCCTCCAGGTGGACGACATCCTCAAGCGCGTCACCGAGGAGGTCGTCTTCGCCAAGACGACACCGGACGCCGCCGCGCAGAAGTTCCTGACCGAGGCCAACGCCGCCCTCGCCGGCTGAGGCCGGTACCGCGGGGCCGGGGCCGTCAGCGGCTCCGGCCCGTCATTTCTACTCGGGGAGAGAAGTTGAGCACCAGGTACGCCTTCGTCGGCCTTGGTCACCGCGCCCGGATGTACGTCGACGCCCTGCTGGGCGACTGGCGGGACACCGGTACGATCGTCGGCCTCTGCGACACCAACCAGACCCGCATGGACTACTACGCCGAGCGCATCGGCGGCGAGGTGCCCCGCTTCCGTCCGGACGAGTTCGGCAAGCTGCTGGAGCTGGCCGACGCCGTCGTGGTCACCACGGTGGACGCGACGCACGCCCGCTACGTCGTCGCAGCCCTTGATGCGGGGCTCGACGTCATCGTGGAGAAACCTCTCACGGTGGACGCCGAGGGCTGCGAGGCCATCGCCTCCGCCGCCGAGCGCAACCCGGGCAAGCTGGTGGTGACCTTCAACTACCGCTACTCGCCGCGCAACTCGGCGGTGAAACGGCTGATCAGCGCGGGCGAGATCGGTGAGGTCACCTCGGTCCACTTCGAGTGGGCGCTCGACACCATCCACGGCGCCGACTACTTCCGCCGCTGGCACCGCGACAAGGTCAACTCAGGCGGCCTGCTCGTCCACAAGTCCACCCACCACTTCGACCTGGTCAACTGGTGGCTCGCAGCGGCACCCGAACTCGTCTTCGCCCAGACCGACCTGCGCTTCTACGGCCAGGCCCTGCCCCGAGGCCCGCGCCCCGACCGCGGCCAGGGCGCGCCCGGCCTGGGCACCGACCCCTTCATCCTCGACATCTCCACCGACGAGCGGCTCAAGCGCCTCTACCTGGACGCCGAGCACGAGGACGGCTACATCCGCGACCAGGACGTCTTCGGGCCAGGCGTGACCATCGACGACAACATGTCAGTCCTCGTCCGCTACGCGAACCGGGCCATGCTCACCTACTCCCTCACCGCGCACGCCCCCTTCGAGGGCTACCGGGTCGTCTTCAACGGCACGGCCGGACGCGTCGAGCTGGAGGTCTGCGAGCGATCGTGGACGCCGCCGCACGCCGCGATCGACCCGAGCGCCGCCACCAAGCAGCACGCGGCCGGAGCCTGGGAGCGGCTCACCCTGCACCGGCACTGGCAGGAGCGCGAGGAGATCCCGATCGAGCAGGGCGCGGGCGGTCACGGCGGCGGCGACCGGCTGCTGCTGGACGACGTCTTCCGCGGCCCCGGCGACGACCCGCTGGGCCGCCCGGCCGGGTACCGCGACGGCATCCGCAGTGTGCTGGTGGGAGCCGCGGCCACCCGCTCGGCCGCCACCGGCCGCGCCGTCCGCCTGATCGACGACGGCACCCGCCTGGCCGACGCCTGACCGACGGCCGGTCACCCCGACGGGTCGGCGCACCACCTGCGGGAACGCCGGCCCACGGGTCTTCGTCAGGTCCTTGCTTGCCGGCGGGGTGAGGAGCCAGGTCCACCCGCCTGTGAACCATGCAGGACGACCTTGGCGTCTCGTCCCAGCTCCAGGTACATCCGGACATCGTCGAAGCGAAGGTCACCTACCTCGATGACGTTGGGCAATCTGCCCCACTCGCGGAAGCCGAGTCGCTCGTAGAGCTCGATCGCGCCGAGGTTGTTGCCGCGCGCTCCCAGCGTCAGGGTTTCGATGCCGGCCTGTCGTGCGTGCTCGATGAGTGCGCTCACGATCAACCGGCCCAGTCCGAGTCCTCTCGCCGAGGGGTGCGCCATGATCTTCCCTATCTCGGCGGAGCGCGTGAAGATCGGCGCCGACCCACGCATCCAGAGCCCCATTCCTTCCACCTGTCCGTCCACAAGGGCCAGCGCCAAGGCCGCATCGTCGCGTCGTACGGCATCGAGCACGCCGGCCAGCCAGGCGTCGGCCTCGTCTCGGCCGGGTGGCTCCAGATAGCCGACCGCGCCTCCCGATTCGACGACGGCTCGCAAGACTCTGTGGATCTCGGCGCGGAGGGCTTCATCGGCGCTGACCGGCCAGAACAGCTCAATTTTCGGCTTCATATTCAACCCATTATGGCTAGAAATACCGACATTCTCGGTCAGCGATTCGCGGAACCGGCTCCTCCGGGCGGCGAGTGAGGCCAGACGAGAACATGCCTGTTCGTAGGCGAGGATCTCCCGGACCGTCAGGCGCCAGGCGCGGCGGTTCGTCGGCGAGCAGCACGGCCGGGTCGTTGGCCAGGGCGCGAGCGATGGCCGCGCCCTGCTGCTGCCCGCCGGACAGTGCGGAGGGCGGCACGGTGAGGTCAGGGGCGGATCGCGCCGAGCAGGCGGGCGCGCCAGTAGTCGTCGAGGTCGACCACCTTGATGACGTCTCCGGTCTGCGGCGCGTGGACCATTTTCCCGTCTCCCGCGTACATGCCCATGTGTCCCAGCCCCTTGCTGAAGAGCAGGTCTCCGGGCTGCAGCTCGTCCAGCCCCACGCGACGGCTGGCGCCCCAGCTCCACTGGGTGTAGGTCGTGCGAGTCAACTCGACCCCCGCGGTACGCCAGGCGGCCTGGGTGAGGCCGGAGCAGTCATAGGAGTTCGGTCCCGTGCCGCCCCATTGGTAGGGCTTGCCCACCTGGGCGAAGGCGAACTGGAGCGCGATGCGGGCGTTACCGGAGGCCGGGCCGGTGTACTTGATGCCCGTGCTGTTGGGGTCGCCGGACTGGAAGGCGCCCAGCTTGCGCAGGATCTTGGTCTGTTCGGCGACCAGCTTCTCGACTTCCGTCTTCTCCCCGCGTACCTTGTCGCGCGCGTCGTCGGCCTCGGCCAGGACGGTCTTGGCGTCATTGCGCCGATCGCGCAGGTCCTTGGTGGTCGCCTCATAGGCGCGTAGTTTCGCCACCCTGGCCTGCGTCATCTGGTCGAGTGAGGCCATGCCGCTCAGCGTCGTCTCAGGGGCGCCCTCGACGACAAACCTCTGCCAGCCCGCGAACTCGCCGAACTGGTAGTTGTTCACCGCCACCGCCACGAGGTCCCTGCGCAGGGCGTCGGCTTGCACGCCCTTGCGACCGACCTCGGCGTTGAGGGCGTCGTACTTCCCCTTGGCCTTCGTGTAGCTCTCGGTGGCCTGGTTGTACTGCTCGACCACCTTGTCGGCCCGTTCGTTGAGCTTCACCAGCTTCGCTCTGGCTTTGGCCTTGGCCTGTGGAGTGGGCGTCGGCGCGGCGAGGGCGCTGCCTGGGCTGGAGATCAATGCCACCAGCGCCAGCGCCACAACCACTGCCATCCGCCCAAGCCTTGTCGGCACGGCCACTACGATGCCTCCTCGTAACTATCTAACCTGGGGCGTAAGAGTACAGAAGTGAACGGGGCTGCTGGCCTGTTCGCAGCTTTTTTTGCTGGGAGCGGTCGGTACTATCTCTCATAGGGGCGAAGCCGGTACCCGCATTCGATCACCCAGTCGCGCGACGACGTGTTGCTCCGTTGCCCACTACAGACCGCTGACGTCCAGGACCGCGGTGCCGCACTCCTTGCCGGGATCATGCTGTGCGTGTTCAGCGCGCGGGGGTGTAGGCCGTGACGAAGGTTCTGCCGCCGTCCTTGGACTCCAGGACGGTGCCGTTGTCCAGGGCGGCCAGCAGTCGCCGGCGGTCCACGGCGGTGAAGGCGGCGGCCTGGCCGGGGAGCTTGCCGGTCGCGGTCCAGGTGGCGCCGCCGTCCACGCTGCGCCAGACCTTCGAGGTCTGGCTGTCGAAGGCGTACAGGTTCTCGCCTGCGAGCTGGATCGAGTGGAAGTCGGCGGTGCCGTCCTGCGAGATCGTCTTCCAGGTGGTGCCCGCGTCGGTGGAGCGGATGAGGCCGAGGTGCGGCGGGCGATCCGGTGAGACGTTCTCGGCGGAGGGGTGGCCGCTGGCCAGGAAGGAATTCGGGCCGGTGATGGTGAAGCCCATGTGGTCCTGGTTTCGGTCGGCGACGCGGGTGAGAGCGGTGGGGGAGGTGACCTTGAAGAGCCCGTGGTGCCCGGCGGTCAGAGGGAGAGGAACTCGTGGCAGTGGTGGGCGAGGAACGCGCTCACTCCCGGCACCAATGCCAACGCGGTGGGGCCCGCGAGCAGCAGTGTCACCGAGAGCATCCCCGCCAGACGTTCCCAGCGGTCGAGCGGGGCGTGCGGACCCAGCATCCGGCGTACCCGGGCCAGCGCCGTCGCGCCGCCGGCAC
Source organism: Nonomuraea sp. NPDC026600 (assembly GCF_040638335.1). Taxonomy (NCBI): domain Bacteria; kingdom Bacillati; phylum Actinomycetota; class Actinomycetes; order Streptosporangiales; family Streptosporangiaceae; genus Nonomuraea; species Nonomuraea sp. NPDC026600. Next base: position 33,779 of record NZ_JBEZYD010000066.1, on the reverse strand, counting down.
CCAGCGCGAACGCGGGCGCCTCGCCCGTCGCGAGCCGCACCAGCGCGGCGGCGATGTGGACACGCGGGTGGCGGCGGGCCGCGACGTCGTCGGCCAGCAGTTCGACCAGCCGGGCGATCTCTGTCCGCGCCCGCGCGAACAGTGGTACACCGGGGAAGGCCCGGGTCAAGGTGTCGGCGGCGGCCAGCACCAGGTGGTGGTGTCCGCGCAGGTGGGCCTGTTCGTGGGCGAGCACGGCGGCGACCTGCTCGGGGGCCAGTGATCGCAGCGCGCCGGTGGTGATGACGGCGTGCCCGTTTCTTCCAGGAAGGCAGTACGCCAGGCGCTCGTCGTAGTCGACCACAACCGCATCCAGATCACGGTCGTGGCGGCCCAGGAGGGCGAGCGCGTTGGCGTGCCGCCGGCGTTCCCTGCGGGTGCCGAGCAGGACCGCCGCACCCGCGTACGTCAGGCGTGCCAAGAGGAGCCCGCTGACGGCGACGCTGACGCGGGTGCTGGTGGTGCTGAGGGTCGCCCCGTCGTTCAGCAGCATGGCGCAGGCCTCGAACAGCCCTGCCAGCCCGTGCCCCACCACGGAGGCGGGCACGGCCGCGGCGAACGCTGACAGCAGCGCCGAGGCGACCACGGACGCGCTCGCCGCCTGCCACATCGCGATCGCCAGTCTCGGCGCCCGGTCGGCCCAGGCGGCCCGGGCCAGCAGCTTCGGCAGGAGCGCGGCCGCGGAAATCCCGTACAGCGCGAGGATGACCGCCACCGTCATGAGCTGCGCCTCGCTCGCGGGTAGACCTGAAGAGCCGTCTCCAGCGCGCTGGTCTCCTCGGGGCTGAGCCGTTCGAGGAAGTGCACCAACGTGGCAGCCTGGTTGCCGCTCCTGGCCAGTGAATCGCGCATCACGTCGGCGGTGTAGGCCTCCTTCGACGACACGGCTTCGTAGACGTAGGCCCGGCCGACCGGCTTGCGCTTGAGCAGCCCCTTGGTGTGGAGCTTGTCCATCACGGTCATCACGGTCGTGTAGGCGAGAGTGCGATCTTCAAGCAGGTGTTCGAGGACGTCTCGGACCGAGGCCGGCTCCTTGACGGCCCACATGCGGTCCATGATCGTGGACTCCAGCTGTCCCAGGCCGCGCACCATCAGACGGTCTCCTCTATCTGCGGTCCGTCTCATGCTACCGAGGATCGTAGATTGCGCCCACGGGTCACGTGAGAGAGTCCAGCCGGTCGGCCGCCGCGGTGGCGCGCTTGAGACGGATCAGGTCCTTGGGGGCGTTCACGGCGACCGCGCCGACGAGCACGCCGTTCCTGGCGAAGGCGATCGCGAAGCGGTCCTCTCCGGGTGATCCGGTCACGATGTGTGATGCGTCGGCAAGGTGCGGCAGTCCGGCGGTCTGGATGCGGGCGCCGTGCATGTGGGTGGCGAAGGAGGGCAGGTCGGCATAGGGCTTGGCGTTCTCCGGGCCTGCGAGCAGGTTGAGTGCGGCGAGAGCGCCCTGGTCGCTGGCGTTCGCCCAGTGCTCGACGCGTACGAGTTCGCCGCCGAACAGGGTGTGCGGCCAGCGCGCGACGTCGCCCGCCGCGACCATGTTCGGGGCGGCGAACAAGGTCTCGTCGCACACCACGCCGTCGCTCAGCGTCAGGCCGCTGCTCTCCAACCAGCCGGTGTTCGGGATCACGCCCATGCCCGCGATGACCAGGTCGGCAGGGAGCGTACGGCCGTCGCTCAACCGCACGCCTGTCACCCGGCCGTCGACCTCGAAGCCGGTGACGCGGGTCTTGCTGACCAGGTCGACGCCGTTGTCCCGGTGGTGGTGGGCGAGCCAGCGGGCGGCCTCGGCGCCCAGGACGTTCGTCATGGGGTACGGGGAGGCGTCGACAAGGGTGACGTCGTGGCCGAGGGCGCGGGCGGTCGAGGCGACCTCGCCGCCGATGAAACCGCCGCCGATGACGACCACGTGCTCGTGTCCGGCTCGCAGTTCGGCGCGCAGGGCCAAGGAGTCCTCGACGGTGCGCAGCGTGTGGACGCCCTCGGGGTGGGAGGGAAGGCGTCGGGGGCGGGCGCCGGTGGCGATGATGAGCCCGTCGTAGCCGATCTCTGAGCCGTCGTCCAGGGTGAGTCGCCGGCCGGCCGCGTTCAGCCGTACCGCCTGGCGGCCCTTGAGCCACTGGTCGCCGAGGTCCTCGGCGCCGGGCAAGGTGATCTCGTCGTCGGCTCTCAGCATGCTCTTGGACAGGGGCGGGCGGTTGTAGGGCAGGTGGTGTTCCGCGCCGATCAGGGTGATGTCGCCGGCGAAGCCTTCCTTCCTGAGCGTCTGTACGGCGCGCAGCCCGGCCAGGGAGGCGCCGACGACGGCGATGGTGTTCAGCGTTCTCATGGCCGCGGACTATACCTAGTAGGGGTATATGGTGCAAAATACCCCCGAGGGGTTAGTTTTCGAAATAAGAGGAGATGCCATGAGCAGCACGTACAAGGTGAGCGGCATGACCTGCGGCGGATGCGCGGGCAAGGTCAAGGAGGAGATCGCCAAGGTGGACGGGGTCACCGGCGTCGAGGTGGACCTGACCAGCGGCACGGTCACCGTGGCCGGGTCCGCCGAGGAGACCCGCCTCCGCGACGCCGTCGAAGAGGCCGGCTACGAGCTGACCGCCGTCTGAACCGTACTTCTGCTGAACGGCTGCCTGCCGGGTGCCGTAACTCTCCACAGTGGCACCCGGCAGGCCGCTACGATGCTCGCTAGTAGAAGTTCGGTGGGGGAAGGCTGGTGGGAGTCGTGGAGCGGCGTCTCGCGTTGCGGGTCGTGCGCGGCTTCCTGCTCGTCATCCTCGCCTTGGGCGTGTACGGGATGCACACGCTGGGCCATGTCGAGGGTGGGCACGGCGGTTCGTCGGCCGCGGGCATGGTGCGGGAGTTCGTTCCCGAGGGGATGCGGGCTTTCGTTCCCGAAGGCGGCATGCCTGGGCTCGATCCGACGAGCGTGTGCCTGGCCGTGCTGACCTCGTTCGTGATCGTGCTGGTGCTGGCCGCCTGGATCAAGGCGAGGCGCCGGACCTTCCGCGACCCATGGTCGCTCTCACCTGTTCAACAGGTCGCCAGGCCGCCGCCCAAGCGCACCTCCTTGCGCCTTGCACGTCTCTCGATGTTGCTCATATAGGCCCCTGCTTCGCGCGGACGGACTCCGAGGCTGTCCGCGATCAGGCCGGAGGTCCCAACCAACCGAGAGATCAGACAATCATGCACAAGATTTCGTACGCCGTCGCCGCAGGCGCACTCGCCCTGCTCACCGCATGCGGCAGCAGCGGCTCCGACGGCGACTCGGCCGGGCACGACGAGATGGCGAGCGGCAACGCCCCGGCCGCCGTCACGACCAGCGCCCAGCCATCGGAGTCGGCGACGTTCAACGATGCGGACGTGATGTTCGCGCAGATGATGATCCCGCACCACGAACAGGCGGTCGACATGGCCGACATGGCCTCGACGCGCGGCACCGACGCCGAGGTCAAGGAACTGGCAACCAAGATCAAGGCGGCCCAGGACCCGGAGATCCAGACCATGAAGGGCTGGCTCACCGACTGGGGCAAGTCCGCGCCCGAGGGCGGTATGGGACACGCCATGCCGGGCGTCATGTCCGAGGAGGACATGACGAAGCTGGAGGCGGCCAAGGGCAAGGCGTTCGACAAGCTGTTCGCCGAGCAGATGATCGCCCACCACAAGGGTGCGATCGAGATGGCCGAGACCGAGCAGACCAGCGGCTCGAACCCGAAGGCCAAGGAGCTGGCCAAGACCATCGAGACCGCCCAGCAGGCCGAGGTCGAGCAGTTGCAGAAGATCGTCGACAGGCTCTGACGACGCGAGGTCCGCCCGGGCGCGCACATGTGCCCGGGCGGTCTCATCTTGAGCACTACGGCTCCTGAGCCGACCTCACCCTCGACCGGTTGCCCCCGTTCGATGATCAAGCGAGGCCCTGAGGTCCACGGGCACAGCAGTTGCATCGTCGGCAGGCTCGGGAGTGTCCGGACGTGGGTTCTTGCGGCGCATCGCGTTAGCCGCCAGAGTGCTCAGGAGAAGGACGGCTATCAGCGGAAGCAGGGTCTCCCTCGCGGCCTGGGTGAGGCCGTTCCGTACAGCCTGTTCGGCGAGTTGCTGCCCCAGGTGGGCCAGGTGCGCGGGCAGGGTCAGGGAAGTGTCGGCGGTGTGGCCGGGACTTCCTTGGCTGGTCTCGGCGGCTCGGCGCATGCCCTCCAGGAAATCCGGCCGGTTGACGGCCGGCAACTGCTTGGCCGCGGTCTTCGCCTCGTCGGCCACGGATGCCGCGATGCGTGTCTGGAGCAGTACGCCGATGGTGGCGCTGCCCGCGACCGCGCCCATCTGACGGGCCGTGAAGAAGATGCCGGAGGCGGCGCCGCGCTGTTCGGGCCGAACGGAGCCCATGGCGATGGTGTTGACGGGGACGAGGACGAAGCCCATGCCGAGCCCGCACACCAGCAGGCCGGGGATCAGCTGCCACGGTGGGATGTCCGCGGAAGCCTGGAGCGCGATGAGGCCCAGGCCGAGCGCCATGCCGAACAGTCCGGACATCACCAGGTACTTGGCGTTCACTCGGTCCGAGAGGTGGCCGATGAACGGGGCCATCAGCCCGGACACCAGCGCCATCGGCGCGGTGAGCAGGCCGGCTTCGGTGGGCGACAGGCCGAGCGCGGACTGCAAGTAGATGACCAGCGGCAGGAACATGCCGGTCATCGCGAAGCCGAGGGCTGTGGTGGTGAGGGTGCCTGCGGAGAAGTTCCGGTCGCCGAAGACGCGCAGGGGCACCAGGGGCTCGTTGCGGTTGACGCGCTGCCAGACCACGAAGGCGACGAGCAGCGCAGCCCCGGCGGCAATGATCTCGATCACGGTGATGGGGCCGAGGATTTCGCCCCAGTCGTACTGCTTGCCGTTCTGGATGCCGAACACGATCAGGAACAGCCCGGCGGCGGAGAGCAGGATGCCGGGTGCGTCGAAGCGGTGTGCGTGGCCTGGCCGCCAGTCCGGGATCGCCAGCAGGCTCAGGGCAAGCGTCGCGAGGCCGACGAGGACGTTGACGTAGAAGATCCACTGCCAGCCGAGGGTGTCCACCAGGATGCCGCCGAGGAGAGGGCCGGTGACGGTGGCCAGGCCGGCGGCCCCGCCCAGGATGCCCATCGCCCGGCCGCGGTTGTGGTCGCGGAACAGGTGAGTGATGAGCGTCAGGGTCTGCGGGGTCAGCAGCGCCGCGCCCAGTCCCTGCGCGCCGCGGGCGGCGATCAGCGTCTCGACGGTGGCGGAGAGGGCGCAGGCGAGGGAGGCGGCGGTGAAGACCGCGAGTCCCGTGAGGAACACCCTCCTGAGGCCGTAGCGGTCGCCGAGGCGGCTGGTGAACAGCATGGGCACGGCGTAGCTGAGCAGGTAGGCGCTGGCCACCTACACGACGGAGTTGAGCCCGGTGTTCAGGCTGCGGACCATGGTCGGTACGGCCACGGACACGATCGAGGTGTCCACCACGATCATGAAGAGCCCCAGGGACAGGGCGGCCAGCGCGGCCCAGGAGCGGGTGCGGCCAGTCCTGGGTTCGGGTGTTGGTATGTCAGACATCGCTCAGCCAGCCTCGTGATGGGGTGGGTCCGGTCGCGCGCCGGCCCGACCGCCGCGGTGGGCGGGCCCAGGGGCGCTTCTCGCGATCGCTCCTGGGCCCGGTGGGGATGCTCCGCGTTCAGCCCGTCAGTAGCGGACCGCCCCGTAGTCGACCTCCTCCGCGGGGAGGTAATGCAGATCGCCGTGACCTGGCAGTACCCACTCGAAGGTCAGCTCCTCGGCCCCGCGGGCCACCGACCCGGCAAGGGTCTTGATCGAGTCGTAGACGACGCTGTGAGCCACTTCCAGGGTCTGCTGGGAGTTCGACCAGAAGAACGCGTCGCCGGTGAAGCAGTACTTCTCGTCGGCGATGAAGAGCGTGCTGCCTTCGGTGTGTCCGGGGAAGGGGTGGGCGATGACGCCGGGGCCGATCTCGACCGGGTCCGTGCCGCGGATGATGTGGTCGGCGTCGGGCAGGGAGTGCAGGTCCCCCTCGTGGATCCACAGCCTGGCGCCGAAGGCGTCGGCGTACTTGCGCGCGTGCGCGACGTGATCGAGGTGGGTGATCAGCACGTCGGTGATCTTCCCGGCCTTCTCCTCGTAGCGGCGGGCGAGTGCGGGCCTCCAGCGAGGGGTGTCGATCATCATCGCGGTGCTGTCGGGACGGCGCAGGAGGTAGGAGGTGGCACCGTAGGTCTGCGGGGAGGCATGCCCGCACAGCAGGACGATCGCCTCCTCATCCAGGGCCTTCGGGTACGGGTCCGAGCTCGCGTCCAAGTCGTCGGCCGGTGGGTGGAGGGAACGGGTCGGGCAGGCGTGCGCGGCCATGTACAACTTCGCGACATCCGCCTCGGTCTCCGGCTGACGGATGACGGTCGACAGGCCGCCGTACTCTCCGCCCTCCTTGTAGGCGATCATGCCGGGGGCGAGCTGACGGGCGATGTTGCAGTTCAGACAGCGGTCGTCGACGTGCCAGCCTTTCTCCGCGTCCGCCGCCGGGGTGCCTTGCTCTGCCTGGGTGGTGCTCATGAACTCCACTCTCATGGGAGGGGAGCGCCCGGCGATCGAGCGCTCGATGTGATGGTGCCGAGGACTTCGGGGGTACGGGCACATGCCGTACATCACCGGGCAGTCGATGGCGGCTTGAGATGGGTGTCGAAGAAGGTCTCGATGCGCTGCCACGCATCGGCGGCCGCTTCTGGGTGCGGGCCCATGCCGGTCACGCGGAACAGCGGCCGCAGCAGGCGCGGGCCGACTTCCGCGTCGTTCAGGAAGGCGTGCCCGGCCTGCGGGTACTCCTTCACGTCGTGCACGATGCCGAGCCGCCCAAGCGCCGAATCCAGCTTTGCCGCGGCTCCCTTGAGCATTCGGTCCCGTCCGCCGTAGCTCGCGACGACGGGGCAAGCCCCGGCCAGGGTCTCGTCCAGGTTCCTGGGGAGCATGCCGTAGTTGGCGGAGGCCGCGTCGAAACTGCCGCTCCCCGCGGACATCAAGGCGAAGGCACCGCCCATGCAGAAGCCGATGATGCCCACCGCTCCGGTGCAGTCGGGGCTCTCAGCCAGGAAAGTCCGGGCCGCGGTGATGTCCTGATACGCCCGGCCGCGGCCGGACGACGACGCCCGCATGGTCGGCACAAGGCAGCGCCCGACACCGCCCTCCGTGAACAGATCCGGCAGCAGAGCCAGATAACCGGCGCGGGCGAGCCGCTGCGCCTGCCGCAGCATGACGTCGTCGACCCCGAGCGCCTCGTGCACGACGACCACACCGGGCCAGGGCCCCGGACCCTCGGGCCGGGCCAGGTGTCCGGTCAGCCGCCGGGAGCCCCCGGCCGGGGCGCTGAGCTGACTCAGGTCGACGCTTTCAGGAACGGACATGGAATTCTCCCGATTCTCCGGCGGGCATGAGCGTGCGCTTCGTCTGTCGCAGAGGTGTACTTCTCACGGAAAGCAGCGGTCAAGGGCGACAGAGCCGTCACAGATCGAGGACCAGCCTGGGGCCGCGGGAGCGGGAGACGCAGATCATCATCGTCTCGCCGGACTCCCGCTCTTCCGTGCTGAGTACAGAGTCGCGGTGGTCGGGCTCGCCCTTCAGTACCTCTGTCTCGCAGGTGCCGCAGATGCCTTCGGCGCAGGAGTAGAGCACGGAGACCCCAGCCTCTCGCGCCGCTTCCAGCACGCTCTTGCCTGGCGGCACGTGAAGGGTGCGCCCGGACCGGGACAGGACCACCTCGAACGCACCGGCGTCCGCCGCCGTCTCCTCCTGCTCCTTGGCCTGGAACCGCTCCACCCGCAGCGCCCCGGACGGCCACGCGCGGCATCGTTCCTCGACTGCGGCCAGCAGCGGCTCGGGGCCACAGCAGTAGACCAGGGTGTCGGTGTCCGGCTCGCCGAGATAGCCGTCGAGGTCGAGCAGACCGTGCTGGTCCTGCGGACGGATGGCCACGGCTGCCCCGTACCCGGCCAGTTCGTCCAGGAAGGCCATCGAGGAGCGCGTCCGGCCGCCGTACAGCAGCCGCCACCGCGCCCCGGCGGCCTCTGCCGCGGCGATCATCGGCAGCACCGGAGTGATGCCGATGCCACCCGCCACGAACAGGTAGCGATCGGCCGGCCGCAGGACGAAGGTGTTGCGCGGTCCCCGGACCCGCAGCGGCGTGCCGGCGTGGAGCTTGCCGTGCACATAGGCCGAGCCGCCGCGGCTGTCCGGGACGCGCAGCACGCCGATGCGCCACGACGAACGGTCTCCGGGGTCGCCGCACAGCGAGTAATGCCGGACCAGGCCGTTGTCGAGCAGCAGGCCGATGTGGGCACCAGGCTGCCACTTCGGGAGCGGCTCGCCATCCGGGCGACGAAGCGTCAAGCAGGCGACACCGTCGGCGACTTCGGCCCGTTCTGTGACGACGAGCGAACTCTCGTCCTCGGGAGTGGAGGGATTGCTCAACGTGGGTTCCGCCTTCGCAGGAGACAGAGCGATACCCATGCCACCGAGAAGAGGCCGGCGCACGAGCTGACGCTGGGGACAGGTCAGGTCATGGATCGCGCGACGGAAGGCATAGCGACGGAAGGCGGTTTCCGAGACGAACTCTAGCGGACCCATACCCCGTGCGTTATCAATTTGTTATCTCCAGGGTTGTGGCGAGCGCCTGACTCCAGCCGCTCTCACCTGACTCGCGGTCATGTCCGCTTTGGAGAGCTCGCCCCGGCTCGCGGACGCAGGCCGATCCGTCACCGAGTGTGAGCGCAAGCCGGTGGGCTGTCGCGCAGCTCTTGATGCCGGGACCGACCCGGTGGTGGTGGCCGGCTGGATCACCGAGACAGAAGCCAGGCGAAAGGTCGAGCAGATGCGCCTGGACCAGGCGATCGCCAAGGTTCCTAAAAGACTTACCGGGGAGGAGATCGCTGCCATGGCTACCGAGCACGGCGACCTTCGAAAACTGCTCCACAGCGCCGATCCACAGGACAAGGCTGATGTGTACGAGCAACTCGGCCTTATGACCCGGCCCAAAAAAAATTGATCGCCAGAGCTCAGCTCAGGCGATCATGTATCAAATTGTGTCCGAGGGGGGACTTGAACCCCCATGCCCCGCAAAGGGCACTAGCACCTCAAGCTAGCGCGTCTGCCTATTCCGCCACCCGGACTTGGTGCCTGCACGCGAGACCGTCATCCCGCGTCGGCTCCGTAAGGTTAGCAAACTCTGAGGGGTGCGTCATACCAGGATTCCGGCGGGAGGATGAGACGGGAATTCGTACCCGAGCGAAGGAGCCGTCATGGCCGAGGACGAGGTCGTCGAGCTGTGCTGTGATCTGATCCGCATCGATTCGACCAACGCCGGTGACAACGCGGGGCCCGGGGAGAGGGCGGCGGCCGAGTACGTCGCGGCGAAGCTCGCCGAAGTGGGGCTTGAGGCGACGATCCTGGAGAGTGACGACCGCCGGGCGAACGTCGTCGCGCGCATCGAGGGCACCGATCCAGGGCGTGACGCGCTGCTGCTGCACGGGCATCTCGACGTGGTGCCGTTCGACGCGGGGGATTGGCAGCATCATCCGCTCTCGGCGGAAGTGGTCGACGGGTGCGTCTGGGGGCGCGGGGCCGTGGACATGAAGGACATGGACGCGATGATCCTGGCGGTCGTGCGGCAGCGGCTCAGGGAGGGGCGCCGGCCTGGGCGGGACGTGGTGCTCATGTTCACCGCCGATGAGGAGGCGGGCGGGGAGTACGGGGCGAAGTTCCTGGTCGATGAGCATCCGGAGCTGTTCGAGGGGGTCACGGAGGCGATCGGGGAGGTCGGCGGGTTCAGCGTGTCGATCGGGACGGATCGCCGGCTCTACCTGATCGAGGCCGCGGAGAAGGGCATGGCGTGGATGCGGGTGGCCGCGCAGGGCCGGGCCGGGCACGGGTCGATGCTCAACCTGGACAACGCCGTGACCGAGCTCGCCGACGCCGTGGCGCGCGTGGGCCGGCATGAGTGGCCGGTACGGCTGACGCCGACCATGAGCAGGTTCCTGGACGAACTGGGCGGCGGCGATCCCGAGGTCGCGATCGCCAAGCTGGGCCCTGTGGCCAGGATGCTGGGCGCGGGGCTGCGCAACACGGTCAATCCGACCATGCTGGAGGCCGGCTACAAGTCGAACGTGGTGCCGCAGACGGCTTCGGCGGTGATCGACGGGCGGTTCCTGCCGGGGTTCGAGGAGGAGTTCTTCGCCACGATCGACGAGCTGCTCGGGCCCAACGTCACGAGGGAGTTCGTGCAGCACCAGGTGGCGCTGGAGTTCGGTTTCGAGGGGCCGCTGGTGACCGCCATGGTCGAGGCGCTGCTGGCCGAGGACCCGGCCGGGCGCGCCGTGCCGTACACGATGTCCGGAGGGACGGACCTCAAGTCGTTCAGCCGGCTGGGAATCCGAGGGTACGGGTTCGCGCCGCTCAAGTTGCCTGCCGACCTGGACTTCTCCGGGATGTTTCATGGGGTCGACGAGCGGGTGCCGGTTGATTCGCTCCGGTTTGGGGTGCGGGTGCTTGACCGCTTCCTGGATTACTGCTGAAAAGCTCTTGCGACGACTTTGAGTGATGCTACGGTTACGGATCGTTGAGGGGTGAGTCCATGGACCGGCCTCACACTGTGGGGTCGGTTCTGGAGCGCTTTGAGGGAGGGTCACGTGGCACGCATGCCGGTGCGGCAGTGGAGGGTAATGCCTCTCGCTGCTCGGCGCGTGCCCGTGAGCATCCCCGTAGAGGATGCGATCGCCGATCGGGCCGCCCGGATGGCGCGGTTCGCGGCCGGCGCCCGCGAGGTCATCGCACGAGCAGTCGCGGTCGGCGCCCTGCTGACCGCGGGATGGCTGCTCGCCGTTCTCTTCGGAATGCTCTCCGCCGCTCCGGCGGCCGCGGATTCCACCGCGGCAGCAGGAACGGCGGCAGATACGACCACAGCAGCCGGCACACCTCACACCGTCACCGGGTCCATCATGGACGGTTTCCCCACGGCTGACGGAAAGGTCTCGGCGTCGGACAACGCCGAGGCGATGGCGGGGCGGACGGTCGACGGGCTCAACAGCCAGTCCGATCCCGGCCTGCCACCTTCTTCCACTGCCAGCGACATCCTGGACACCAATGGTCTGGTGCCCAACGGCGGTGGCAGCGGCCCCTTCGGGCCAGGTATGGGAGACATCGCGAGGTCCTGCTATGACCCGCGTATCGAGGCTCGGCGCGCCCCCCTGGCGTCCGTGCTTCCTCCGGTCGTCCGCACAGCGGCGGACGACCCCTCTTTCTCACCTGACTGACCCCCGCCACAGATTCCGGTAAGTACGGCGGCGGAGCGCGGCTCGATCCCCTCCGCCAGCGGGTGACATGTCAGTCATCTTGGTTCGCGATTTCCCCGAGGTCTCCGCTGTGCGCGGCGTTCTGCGACCTCGCATGCCCTCGGCTGCCCGCGAACTGTCAGGTATCTCCCCATGAACCAAGTAGGAGCATTCATCATGCGTACGTGGGCGACGGCTTCGGCCCCCGCGGCTCTGCTAGCGGTAGCGGTCATGTCCCTCGGCAGCGGCACCGCGCTGGCCGACACCTCCGGCGACTCCTCCATCGGCGGCGGCAACCAGGTCAACGTGCCTGTCTCGCTGCCGATCGACATCAGCGGCAACGCCGTCGGCGTGGTCGGAAAGTCCCGCGCCGACTCCCAGGGTGGCGCCTCGGTCGAGAACAAGGGTGGCGGCACCGGCGGCAACACCACCTCGGGCCGTGGCTCCGTGCTCGGCGGCAACCAGGTCGACGCGCCGATCAGCGCCCCGATCAACGCCTGCGGCAACGCCCTCTCCCTGATCGGCAGCTCCGACGCCGGCTGCAAGGGCGGCGCCTCGGTCAAGAACGGCGGCAGGGGCGGCAAGGGCGGCAACCACACCTCGGGCGACTCCAGCATCCTCGGTGGCAACCAGGTCAACGCGCCGATCTCCGCTCCGGTGAACGTCTGCGGCAACGCACTGGCGATCTTCGGCAGCTCGACGGCGGGCTGCAAGGGCGGCGCCTCGGTCAAGAACAAGGGTGTCGGCACCGGCGGCAACACCACCTCGGGCCGTGGCTCCGTGCTCGGCGGCAACCAGGTCGTCGCGCCGATCAGCGCCCCGGTCAACATCTGCGGCAACTCGGCCGCCGTGCTCGGCAGGGCGTTCTCGGGCTGCAAGGGCGGCTCGTCCGTGACCAATGGCGGGCACACCCATTACCGGAGCCCTCACGGCTCGACGGGCAACGACACCGACGGGCGCTTCGCGGTCGGCAGCGGCAACCAGGTCATCGCGCCGATCAGCCTGCCCATCACGGCATGCGGCAACGCCGTCGGCAACGGGCACGCCGGGTGCAAGGGCGGCGCCTCGGTCAAGAACAGTGGCCCGGGTGCGGGTGGCAACACCACGTCCGGCAAGCACGGGGTGCTGAGCGGCAACCAGGTGGTCGCGCCGATCACCGCGCCGATCAACGTCTGCGGCAACTCGGTGGCCGTGATCGGCAAGGCGTTCGCGGGCTGCAAGGGCGGAGCCTCGGTCAAGAACGGCGGCTCGGGTGCGGGTGGCAACACCACCTCCGGCAAGCACGGGGTGCTGAGCGGCAACCAGGTGGTCGCGCCGATCACCGCGCCGATCAACGCCTGCGGCAACGCCGTGGCCGTGCTCGGGCTGGCCGAGGCCCACTGCAAGGGCGGGGCCAGCGTCTCGTCGCACGGTGGCCCGGGTGCGGGTGGCAACACCACCTCCGGCAAGGGCGGGGTGCTGGCCGGCAACCAGGTGGTCGCGCCGATCACCGCGCCGGTCAACGTCTGCGGCAACGCCGTGGCCGTCCTGGGCGACGCCGCGGCCGGGTGCCTCGGTGGCTCGCGCGTCGGCAAGCCGGTGGACGACTACGCCCCCCACGGCCACTACAGCTACCGCAAGGTCGTCAGTTCCAAGTCCGACGGGGTGCTGCCCGCGCTTCCCCCGGTGCCGGTCCTGGGCGGCCTGCAGAGTGTCGGCAAAATCACTCCGATGCGCGGTGGCGGCTCGCCCGAACTGCCCCTCGTCGACGACATGCCGCTAGTCGGGGACCTGCAGGAGGTGTTCGGCCTGCCCGAGCTGCCCGAGCTGCCGGGTCTGGCCGGTCAGCCCGTGACTCCGGCCAGGCACGTCACTCCGGCCAAGCACGTCAAGAACGGTAAGGCTCCGGTCGCCAACGCCGCTCGCGCCGCGGACTCGCAGTCGCCCCTCGCTCCGGCCACCTCGCTGGTCGCCTCCACCCCCGTCGGCGGTGTGGTGAAGTCCGCGACCGGCAGCCTACCGACCGGCGCCCTGGGCCTGATGAGCGCGTCTCAGCCCGCGGGGGTCACCGGGATGACGACCGGCTCGCTGTTCGCGCTGGTTCTGGGCGCGATGTTCGCCGCCTCGGCGACGCTGTTCGCGGCCACCCGCCGCTTCCGGCTCGGCCGGAAGTAATGACAAGAACGTCTACCGTTCACAGCCGGTGAGCGAGTAGCGAAAGACGCTTTGCCCGTTCCGGGGGCGCGGCCCGGGGCGGGCAAAGCCATGTCCGATCACAAGGTGCTGCGGACGCGCATGACCTTGCGGCGCAACCGCACGTGACGGCTTCCGTCAGGGTGCAGACGTACGCGGGAGAGCTCCCACTTACCGTACTCCGCGTGCTCGGTGAGCAGTTGACGTGCTGCTTCGCGGGAGAGATCGCGCGGAATGAAGATATCCATGTAGGAGTAGTCGAGCACAACGATTAGTCTCCAGGGTGAGTCAGAGCGCGATGCCGCTCGATGGGGCTTATTCTGCGTGCTTGTGGGTGGGTCCGGAAGCTAGTGGGTAGTCCCGGGGGAAGGAAATTTCCGCGAGTCGGGTTACCTTTCAGATCAGTGCCGGCTCCCGGCAGGGGGAATTGCAAGCGAACAGTGAGGTAGGAAGCAGCGTGCCAGCCAACAACGGCAGCACCGGCGGAATCCGCCGCCTGGTGATCGTCGAGTCGCCCGCCAAGGCGAAGACGATCTTGGGATACCTCGGTGCCGGCTACATGGTCGAGTCCAGCATTGGTCACATCCGTGACCTGCCGGAGCGGGCCGATGACATTCCCGAGAAGTTCAAGGGGGAGCCGTGGGCACGCCTCGGGGTGAACGTCGAGAACGAGTTCGAGCCGCTGTACGTCGTCAATCCTGACAAGAGATCGCAGGTCAGCAAGCTGAAGCAGCTGCTGAAGGATGCCGACGAACTTTACCTGGCGACTGACGAGGACCGTGAGGGCGAGGCCATCGCGTGGCACCTTCGTGAGGTGCTCAAGCCCAAGGTGCCGGTGCACCGCATGGTCTTCCACGAGATCACCCCGCAGGCGATCCGGGACGCGGTGGCCAACCCGCGTGACCTGAACCTGCGCCTCGTCGACGCCCAGGAGACCAGGCGCATCCTCGACCGGCTCTACGGCTACGAGGTCAGCCCGGTCCTGTGGAAGAAGGTCAAGCCGCGGCTGTCGGCGGGCCGGGTGCAGTCGGTGGCGACCAGGCTGGTGGTGGAGCGCGAGCGGGAGCGTCTGGCGTTCACCTCCGCCCATTACTGGGACCTCCAGGCGCTGTTCGACACCAACAAGACCGAGGAGCGTCCGCGCGACTTCACCGCGACGCTGACCTTGGTCGACGGCAAGCGGGTGGCCCAGGGCCGCGACTTCGCGAGCACCGGCGTGCTCAAGAACAACGACGTGCTCCACCTGTCGGAGGCCGCCGCCGGTGAGCTGGCGGGCAGGCTCCAGGGATCGTCGTTCGCCGTCAAGTCCGTCGAGCGCAAGCCGTACACCCGCAAGCCGTACGCTCCCTTCCGGACGACCACATTGCAGCAGGAGGCCAGCCGGAAACTGGGCTTCTCCGCGAAGTACACGATGCAGGTGGCGCAGCGGCTCTACGAGAACGGCTTCATCACCTACATGCGTACCGACAGCATCACGCTGTCGGAGACGGCGGTGGCGGCCGCGCGCTCCCAGGCGATCAAGCTGTACGGCTCCGCGTATGTTCCCGACAAACCCCGCGTCTACACCAGCAAGGTCAAGAGTGCGCAAGAGGCGCACGAGGCGATCCGGCCTTCTGGGGAGGAGTTCCGCACTCCTGGCGAGGTCAACTTGTCCGGTGACATGTTCCGCCTGTACGAGCTGATCTGGCAGCGGACCGTCTCGTCCCAGATGAAGGACGCGGTCGGCGAGTCGGTCACCGTCAAGGTGCGCGGCGCGTCCGCTTCCGGTGAGGACGTCGAGTTCAGCGCCTCGGGCCGGACGATCACGTTCCACGGCTTCCTGAAGGCGTACGTGGAGGGGGCCGACGATCCGTCGACCGACCGTGACGACTCCGAGAAGCGGCTGCCGAACCTGGCCGAGGGCGACGCGCTGAGCGTCTCGCGGCTCGACGTGGCCGCCCACTCGACCAAGCCGCCCGCTCGTTACACCGAGGCGTCGCTGGTCAAGGAGCTGGAGGATCGGGAGATCGGGCGTCCTTCGACGTACGCGTCGATCATCGGCACGATCCTCGACCGCGGCTACGTGTTCAAGAAGGGCACCGCGCTGGTGCCCTCGTTCCTGGCGTTCGCCGTGGTCAACCTGCTTGAGCAGCATTTCGGCAACCTGGTCGACTACGACTTCACCGCCGAGATGGAGAAGGTGCTCGACGACATCGCCAACGACCGGGCGGAGCGGCTGCCGGAGCTGCAGCGCTTCTACTACGGCGAGGGCGGTGACGAGGGTCTGAAGGAGATGGTCACCGACCTCGGCGACATCGACGCCAAGGAGATCAGCTCCTTCCCGATCAGGGACACCGACATCGTCATCCGGGTGGGGCGATACGGCCCATACCTGGACAGGGACGGCTCCCGGGTGAACATCCCCGAGGACATGACGCCCGACGAGCTGACCGCGGAGAAGGCGGAGGAGTTCTTCTCGCGGCCGACCGGCGACCGTGAGCTGGGCGTCGATCCGGTGACCGGGCACAAGATCGTGGCCAAGGACGGGCGATTCGGGCCGTACGTCACGGAGATCCTGCCCACACCGGAAGAGGAGACCCCGAAGCGGCGCACCAAGAAGGCCGACGCGGCGAAGCCGAGGACGAGCTCGCTGTTCAAGACGATGTCGCTCGACACCGTGACGCTCGACGACGCGCTCAAGCTGCTGTCGATCCCCCGGCCCGTCGGCGAGCTGGAGGGCGATGAGGTCGTCGCGTACAACGGGAAGTTCGGCCCCTACCTGAAGAAGGGCACCGACTCGCGGTCGCTGACCTCGGAGGAGGACCTGCTCACGGTCACCATCGAGCAGGCCAAGGCGCTGTTCGCGCAGCCCAAGCCACGCGGCAGGGGCCGGGCGGCGGCCGCGGCGCCGCTGCGCGAGCTGGGTGACGACCCCAGCTCCAAGAAGCCCGTCGTGGTCAAGGAGGGGCGATTCGGCCCGTACGTGACCGATGGCGAGACGAACGCGTCGCTGCGCAAGGGCGACACGGTCGAGGAGATCACGATCGAGCGGGCGGCGGAGCTGCTGGCCGAACGGCGTGAGCGGGCTCCGGCGCCGAAGAAGCCGACGACCAGGAAGGCGCCGGCCAAGAAGGCACCCGCGAAGAAGCCGGCGGCCAAGTCGTAAGTAGCATTGCTCGGGTGGTGGTCTTGGGCTTCGTGGGCGCGGTGTTCCTGGCACATCTCTATCTGTGGCAGCGGATGGTGCGGTCGACCACTCGGCCCGGGCGGTTACGCAAGGGTTTGAGCTGGGGGTTGGTGGGGCTTATCCTGCTGGTCGTCGCGACGTTCGTGGGGTCGCGGCTGGAGATGTTCCAGTGGCTGGCGTGGCCGGGGTATCTCTGGGTCGCGATCATGTTCTACCTGGTGATCTTTCTGATCCTGCTGGAGATCCCCCGGCTGGTGGCGTGGTTCGCGCTGGTCCGGGGGCGTGGGGTCGTTTCGTCGCAGGCAGAGGTCGTGCAGCCGGTGACGGTGCCTGCTGGGCCGGTTTCTGTGGCTCCGCCCCTTGAGGCGCCACCAGCCGGCATCGACGCGATGAGCAGGCGGCTCTTCCTCGGGCGGGCCACCGCCGCCGTCGCGGGCGTGAGCGCGCTCGGCACGGTCGGGTACGGCATGAGCGCCGCGCTGGGTGATCCGGTGATCGAAGCGGTCAAGGTCACGCTGCCCGGGCTCGATTCCAGGCTGAGCGGCCTGCGGTTCGCCGTGGTCAGCGACATCCACCTCGGGCCGCTCACGGGCAAGGGGCATACCGAGCGCATCGTGCGGATGGTCAACGGGTTGCGGGCCGACGTGGTGGCGATCGTCGGAGACCTGGTCGACGGCTCGGTCGCTGAGCTGGGCGCGCTGGCCAGGCCGCTGCGGAGCCTCGAATCCCGCTATGGCGCCTATTTCGTGACTGGAAACCACGAGTACTACACGAGAAACGGTCCCGGTGAGTGGGTCGAGGAGCTGGACCGGCTCGGCGTACGCTCGCTGCGGAACGAACGGGTGGAGATCCGGCACCAGGGCGGCGTGCTCGACCTGGCCGGGGTGAACGACCTCAATGGCGCCACCGCGAACGACGCGCCCGACTTCGACAAGGCGCTCGGCGGTCGTGACCCGAGCCGCTCCACGGTTCTGCTGGCCCACCAGCCGGTGCAGGTCGAGCAGGCCGCGCGTTACGGCGTCGATCTGCAGTTGTCGGGGCACACGCACGGCGGGCAGATGGTGCCGTTCAACCTCGTGGTGCCGTTCCAGCAGCCGGTCGTGTCGGGGCTGGCCACGGTCGACGGGGTGCAGGTGTACGTCACGCGCGGCGCCGGGTTCTGGGGGCCGCCGGTCCGGGTGGGCGCGCCGCCCGAGATCACACTGCTTGAGCTGCGCTCCTGACTTTCCGCGATCCGCTGGCTACTCAGCCCGCCAGGGCGTAGTATCCAAGCGGATACGTTGGAGGTGCGATGATCTCTTCCCCGGTGGAGGGGGTGTTCGGTGGCCTGCTGCCCGAGCGGGGCGAGGTGCCCGGGGGCTCGCCGCCCGACGTCACGTTCTGGGCGGAGCGCGGCGGCCTGCTGCTCAAACAGGCCAGACACGCGGCCAACATGAACCAGAAGGCGCTGGCCGGCATGAGCGGCACGTCGCGGACGACGCTGTCGGCCTACGAGCACGGCCGCAAGTCGCCCACGCTCGAAACGGCTGGGCGCATCCTCGACGCCGCCGGGTTCCGGCTGACGCTGGAGGCCAAGGTCGAGTTCACCACCCACCGGGCCGCCGACGGCCGCCCGTTCTTCGTGCCCAGCCGGTTGACCCGGCTGCCGGCGTTGCGGGCCCTGGCTACCGTACGGCTCGGCGGCAGGGTCTATGACCTGGCCGATCGCGGGGATCGACGGGACGCGTACGCGATGCTGTTGCGGGAAGGGAGCCAGGACGAGCTGCTCGAACACCTGGACGGGCTGCTGCTGGTGGAGTTGTGGGATGAGCTGGTGCTGCCTGAGCCGGTCCGCGTCGGCTGGCAGCCTCTGGTGGAGCTCGCCCGGCCGTACAAACCGGACTAACGGGACGATGGGGATCTGTCTGGTGTTTTCGGGGGCCTATTCGAGGTGTGTATCATGCGCGTCGGCCCGCATACGTAATACCCTCAGCGACGAGCAGCCGGGTACATCCGGCTGGTCTCCTGTCTTCCCATTTCCGGCGAACACCTGGATACGCTGACATCATGACCGCCCGTGGCCGACGCCAACCGACACATGTGCTGGCAAACGCATCTTTCCGCCGGCTCTGGACGGCGATGTCGGTGTGCAGCCTCGGCGACTGGCTGAACATCCTGGCACTCACCGCCCTCGCTGGAAACCTGACCCAGGGCGACTACCGCATGCAGTCGTTGGCCGTCGGCGGTGTCTTCATCGCCAAGATGCTGCCCGCCGTCCTGCTCGGGCCGCTCGCGGGAGCGTTCGCCGACCGGTTCGACCGCCGGGTGACGATGTTCTCCTCCGACCTGGCCCGGTTCGCCGTGGTGCTGTCGATCCCGCTGATCGGCAGCTATCAGTGGATCATCGTCGCGACGATCCTGGTCGAGTGCGTCAACCTGTTCTGGGTCCCGGCCAAGGACGCAACGGTCCCCAACCTGGTGCCGAAGGACCAGCTCGAATCGGCCAACCAGCTCAATCTGCTGGTCACCTATGGCAGCGCGCCGATCGCCGCGATCCTGTTCACGGCGCTGTCCGTGGTGGGCGACGTGCTGAAGAGCGCCGTGCCGTTCCTGTCCGGCATGGACCCGACCGGGCCGGCGCTGGTCGTCAACGCCTGCGCGTACCTGGTGTCCGCGTTCCTGATCTTCACGCTGCGCGGCATCCCCAAGCGTGACGGCGCCATCTCCACGCCGTCGGTGCTCAAGCAGATCGTCGACGGCTGGCGGTTCGTCGGCGGCAACCGGCTGGTGCGCGGCCTGATCATCGGCATGCTGGGCGCGTTCGCGGCGGGCGGCGCGGTCGTGGGCGTCGCGAAGATCTACGTGGGCGCGCTCGGCGGCGGCGACGCGGCCTACGGAGTGGTGTTCGCCGCGGTCTTCGTCGGCATGGCGCTGGGCATGTTCTTCGGCCTGCGGCTGCTGCGCGAGCTGTCGCGGCGGCGGCTGTTCGGCCTGGCGATCACCGTGGCGGGCTTGGTGCTGATCGCGATCGCCCTCGTGCACAACCTGGTGATCGTGGTCATGCTGACCGTACTGCTCGGGGCGTGCGCGGGCATCGCGTGGATCATCGGCTACACGCTCATCGGCCTCGAGGTCGAGGACTCGATGCGCGGCAGGACGTTCTCGTTCCTGCAGTCGACCGCGCGGGTCACGCTGCTGTTCGTGGTGGCGGCGGCCAACCCGCTGGCCGCGCTCTTCGGCGCGCACCCGGTGCGGCTGGGCGATCTGGTCTACCAGTTCGACGGCTCCAACCTGGTGCTGGTGATCGGCGGCGTCCTCGCGACGGTCGTCGGCGTGCTGGCGCTGCGGCACATGGACGACAGGAAGGGCGTCTCGCTCTCCGAGGACCTGATCGCGGCGGTGCGTGGCGAACGGCCGCAGTCCGAGGCGGCAGAGCAGGTGCCGGGGCTGTTCGTGGCGTTCGAGGGCGGCGAGGGGTCGGGTAAGACGACCCAGTCGCGGCTGCTCGCCATCTGGCTGCGCGACCAGGGGTTCGACGTCGTACAGACCCGTGAGCCCGGCTCGACCAAGGTCGGCATGCGGCTGCGCGCGATCCTCCTCGACGCGGCCGAACGCGGGCTGTCGGCGCGCGCCGAGGCACTGCTGTACGCCGCCGACCGGGCCGAGCACGTCGAGAAGGTCATCAGGCCGGCCCTCTACCGCGGCTCGCTGGTGATCTCCGACCGCTACGTCGACTCGTCGCTGGCCTACCAGGGGGCGGGGCGGTCGCTCGATCCCGACGACGTGTCCAAGGTCAACGCCTGGGCCACGGGCGGGCTGGTGCCGCATCTCACCGTGCTGATCGACACACCGCCCGAGGTGGGGCTGACCAGGCTGGGCGGCGCGGCGGACCGGATCGAGTCCGAGCCGCTGGACTTCCACGAGCGGGTGCGCAAGGAGTTCCGTACGCTGGCCGCCGCCGATCCCGGCCGCTATCTGGTGGTCGACGGGACGTTGCCGCCCGAGCAGATCACCCGGCTGATCCAGGATCGGGTGCACGAGATCCTGCCCGATCCGGTGCCCCAGGAGTCTGAGGACGTCACCGGTACGATGCCCGCCATCCGCGACTAACCTTGTCGGGTGAGCGTCTTCGCTGACCTCGTCGGTCAGGACCAGGCGGTGGCCGTGCTGTCGCGGGCCGCTGCGGCGGCGGGTGACGCCGTGGCGGGTGGCCGCGGCGCGGGCATGACGCATGCCTGGCTGTTCACCGGCCCGCCCGGCTCGGGCAGGGAGGAGACGGCGCGGGCGTTCGCGGCGGCGCTGCTCTGCCCCGACGGTGGCTGCGGTCACTGCGACCAGTGCCACCAGGTGCTGATCGGCTCACACCCCGATCTCGAAACGGTACGCCCCCAGGGCCTGTCCTACAGCGTCAAGCAGACGCGCGAGCTCATCCTGCGGGCGGCGGGCGCGCCGACGCAGGGCCGCTGGCGCGTCATCCTGTTCGAGGACGCCGACCGGGCCACGGAGTCGGCGGCGAACGCCCTGCTCAAGGCCATCGAGGAGCCGCCACCCCGCACGGTCTGGCTGCTGTGCGCACCGGCCGCCGACGACATGATGATCACCATCCGGTCGCGCTGCCGCGTGGTCACCCTGGCCACCCCCGGCACGGAGGCCGTCGCCCACGTGCTGGCCACCCGCGACAGCGTGCCCTGGGACACCGCCCACTTCGCCGCCCGCGCCTCTCAGGGGCACATCAGCCGGGCCCGGGCGCTGGCCCTGGACCAGGACGTACGCCGGCGCCGCGAGGCCGTCCTGGCCATCCCCCGCTCGCTGTCCGGGGTCGGCGAGTGCGTCTCGGCCGCCGAACGCCTGGTCAAAACGGCCGAGGAAGAGGCCGCGGCGGCGACGGCCGCGCTCAACGAGACGGAGACCACCGAGCTGCGCAAGATCTACGGCGAGGGGTCCACGGGCAAGGGCCTCAACCGCGGGCTGGTGCGGGGTGGCGCGGGGGCGTTGAAGGAGCTGGAGGACCGGCAGAAGTCGCGTGCCACGCGCATCAAGCGGGACTCGCTCGATGCCGCGTTGCTGGAGCTGGTGTCGTTCTATCGGGACGTGCTGGCCATGCAGTTCTCGGCCGGGGTGGAGCTGGCCAACGACGACATCCGCTTCGACCTCGACCAACTGGCCAAGGTGTCGACGCCGGAGGAGACGTTGCGACGGATCGACGCGATCATGCGGTGCCGCGAACGCCTGGACGCCAACGTCAACCCGCAGATCGCGGTCGAGGCGATGATGCTGTCCCTCCGGTCGGCTGCGTAGGCGGGTTGGTCGGCTTCGTCGGCTTGGTCCGCTGTGTGGCGGTCGGTTGGCTCAGCCCGCTGTGTGGCGGCCGGTTGGCTTGGTCCGCTGTATGGCAGTAGGGCGACTCTTGGCGCCGTACGGCAGTTGGGCGGTTTGGTCCGCCGTATGGGGCGGCTGGTCCGCCGGGTAGTGGGCTGTCGGCTCGGGGCGACCGGACACCGAAGCAGATGGCCAAGAAGGCGCACGTCACGGCGCCCGGCCCCGTAAACCGCAGGAGCGTGTCCCTGGACGGGGGCCAGCTCCGTATGGAGGGTGGGGCCCACTGGGCCGGCCGTAAAAGTGCTCAGTAAAAGCGTGTGACCAGAGCAGCAGATGGGGCTGTTGGACGTCTCTGTTATGTGAAAGTCGAGCAGCTGTCCCCTGGAGGGGCTCTGATACGGAAACGCGTCGATGTCGCGGCGATCTTCGCCGAGCATCATGTGGGTCTCGTCCGGCTGGCGCTGGTCATGGTCGGTGATCAGGCGACCGCCGAGGACGTCGTCCAGGAGGCGTTCACCCGTACCCACGCAGGCCGAGGGAGGTTGCGAGATCCGGACAAGGCGCTGACCTATGTGCGATCGGCGGTGTTCAACGGCTGCCGGTCGGTGATGCGGAGGCGGGCGACGGTTTTCCGCCGCGCCGTGCCGTACGAACCGCCTGTCTGGTCGGCGGAGAGCGCGGCGCTGCTGGGCGAGGAGCGTCGCGAGGTGCTGCGCGCCCTGCGAGAGCTGCCGGACCGGCAGCGCGAGGCGCTGACGCTGCGCTACTACCTCGACCTGTCCGATCAGGAGATCGCCGAGACCATGGGGATCAGCGGGAGCACCGCCAGATCCACGATCGCGCGAGGGCTCGCCGCCCTCGGCCGAGCACTTGGGGAGGATTCATGAACAGCCCAATGGAAGACCGCCTGCGCGAGGCGCTGGCCGAGGCGGGGGCGACCGTTGACACCAGCATGCTGAGGCCCCTGCAGCCGTCGGGGCGGCCTCGGGTGCGGGTCGACTTCCGGTTGCTGGCGGCGGCGGGGGCGGTGGTGCTCGCGGGGGCCGTGACCGCCGCCGTGCTCATCTCTCCGGGTGACGAGCAGCGGGCGGCGGTGGCCAACCCGTCTGTCGATCAGGAATACGCGGATGCATCCGTCTTTCTGTGCGGGAAGCTGTCGCCGAGCCAAGCCTGTCCTGGAGGCAGCGTCACCGTTAAGCAGACAAAGGCGATCATGGATGCTCTGCAAGCGGAGCCGGGGGTGGAACAGGTCCTATACGTGAGTCAGGACCAAGCCTATGCGAGCTTCCGCCAAGACTACGCCGACGACAAGGCGATGCTTGACGCGATCGACGTGACCGATCTGCCCCCCTCGTTCCAGGTCGAACTGCGGCCGGGAGCCGATCCGATGGTGTCGCTGGCCAAGATGAAGTCCATGGAAGGCGTGGGCGGCATCACGTTTCCGGCGGAAGCTGCCAGCGAGATGGGCTCAGATTGGGAGAAGAAAGCAGCGATCTCTGTCTTTCTCTGCGGGGAGCAGTCGAGCCTGGCGTCGTGCGGAGCCGTTGCCGCGCCTGACTCGACGAACGATCATCCCAAGTACGTCAAATACGGCAAGGCCATCACGCCTGCCCAGCGGAGAGCTCTGGGCAAGGAGATCGCCGCGATACCCGGCGTTCAGTCGACATATTTCGAGAGCCGACAGGCTGCGTACGAGAACTTCCTGCACAGTTATAAGGGCAACAAGGCACTCGTTCAGCACACCAAGCCATCGGACATGCCGGAGTCGTTCCGCCTTCAGATGAGGCCGGATGCTGACTGGGACAACCTGACCGCCAAGCTGCAACGCCTACCCGGTGTCGCCACCGTCGTCAACCAGAAGTGCCTGATTGAGCAGTTCCCGCTTCAGACGCACTATGGCATCTCGATTCCTAAGGGCAAGTCCTGCAGCGACTCCCAGCCGGGGTAGGGCTCTCACGCCGCGCGTGCCCGCACACGTAATGTGGCAACCGAAGGCCGTACCAACCCCCTAGGCCGTCAGGAGGCGAGCTCGAGCCCATGGGAATGATCATGGCCGTGAGCTTCACCCGCTACGGGCGGCTCTACTACCTCGATCCCGGTGGCCACACCCCCAGGGTGGGCGACAAGGTGCTGGTCCCGACCGACTCGGGGCCTGAGGTGGCGGAGTGCGTGTGGGCGCCGCAATATTCGAGTGAAGACATCGACGGAATGCCGGTGTGTGCAGGCATAGCGGGAGAGGAGCATCTCTCCCGCGACGAGACCAACAAGCGTCGCAGGGCCGAGGCCCGCAGCGTGTCCAAGCGGTTGATCAAACGGCACGAGCTCCCGATGAAGGTGGTGGGCGTCGACTACCTCGACCAGGACAACATCTACACCGTCTACTTCTCCGCCCCACATCGGGTCGACTTCCGCGCGCTCGTCCGGGACCTGGCCCGCAACCTGCGGGCCCGGGTGGAGCTGCGGCAGATCGGCCCGCGTGACGAGGCACGCTTGCAGGGTGGCATCGGCCCATGTGGCCGAGACCTGTGCTGCGCCACGTTCCTCAAGGACTTCGAGCCGGTCTCCGTACGCATGGCCAAGGACCAGGACCTACCGGTCAATCCTTTGCGTATCGCCGGGGCGTGCGGGCGGTTGATGTGCTGTCTCAAGTACGAGCATCCGCTCTATGTCGAGACCCGCAGCAGAATGCCGCGTACCGGAAGCCGGGTGAGCACGCCGCAGGGGGAGGGAAGTGTCCTTGGGCATAACGTTCCGGCGGACACGGTGACGGTTCGGCTGGACGATGGCGGAAGGCGTTGTGCGTGTCCTTCGGCCTCGGTCTGCTCGCCACGGCAGCAGCACGACAAGATGTACGGAGAGGATGGCGGCACGCCGGCCCCTGGCGGGTAGCTACCAGGGACAACGGGCGGAAGTTCACGGGCTGTGCTCGTGAACTTCCCGCTCGCGGTCGTGCTCGCCAGTTGGGGAAGGTCGGGGGTGGCATGGGGGGTGGCGAGGCTTGCCTGGCCCGGATGCCGCGTGGAACGCCGGTAGATCTGTTGAGGGCCGGGTGGCTGGGAGGCGGGACACGCGTAGGATTCCGGAGCGTGTGGTTTCGAGCACTGACCGTTGTCACCGCGACTGTGCTGTTCGCCGCCGGCTGTGCCTTGACAGAGGAGCCGGCGGGCGGGCTGCGCTGGTCCGACTGCGGGGACGGGTTCGACTGCGCGAAGCTCTCGGTGCCGCTCGACTACGGCACCCCGGACGGGGAGCACATCAAGATCAGTGTGGTCCGGCTGCCGGCCACCGGCGACCGGATCGGCTCCTTGGTCGTCAACCCGGGCGGTCCCGGAAGTTCCGGCGTCAGCTACGCGCGGGCCGCCCGATCGATGCTGGGCGAGAAGCTACGCGAACGGTTCGACGTCGTGGGGTTCGATCCACGTGGTGTGGGCGAGTCGGCGCCGGTCGAGTGCCTGAGCGACTCGCGGCTCGACGCGTTCGTCGCCCTGGACGCCACCCCCGACACGCCGCAGGAGCGGGTCGCGCTCGAGCAGGGCTCACGCGAGTTCGCGAAGGGCTGTCAGGCTGGGGCCGGCCGCTTGCTGCCGCATGTGGGCACCGTTGACGCCGCCCGGGACATGGACGCGCTGCGCCAGGCGCTCGGCGACCAGAAGCTGACCTACCTCGGCAAGTCCTATGGCACCTTCCTGGGCGCGGTTTATGCGGATATGTTCCCCGGCAAGGTTCGAGCCCTCGTCCTCGACGGCGCTCTCGACCCGGCCATCTCCCGGCTGAAGCTCAACGCCGACCAGGCCATGGGTTTCGAGCGCGCCCTCCGTGCGTACATAGAGTCCTGCCTGGCCGAAGGCAACTGCCCGTTCCGCAGCCGTACCGTCGACGGCGTCTTGGCCGAGGTGACCGACCTGCTGCACCGCACAGACGCCAGCCCACTGCCCGGCGAGGGGCGGCAGGCCACCGAGGCGCTGGCCACGCTGGGCGCGCTGACCCCGCTCTACGACCGCGGCTCCTGGCCCGAGCTCACCGAAACGTTCCGCCAGGCCCTGAACGGCAACGGCAGACTGCTCCTCCGCAACGCCGACCAGCTCATCGACCGCCATGACAACGGCGCCTACTCCAACCAGACCGAGGCCAACATGGCCATCAACTGCGTGGACAGCCCCTATCCCAAGAACGTCGCCGCCTACGCGACCGCGGCGGCGGAGGCGGAACGCGAGGCGCCCAGGTTCGGTGCCTACCTCATGTGGAGCTCGCTCCCGTGCGCCTTCTGGCCCGCCAAGCCGACCCTCATAAACCGCCCACTCACCGCCAAAGGCGCCGCCCCGATCCTGGTCATCGGCACCGAACGCGACCCGGCCACCCCGTACGCGTGGGCACAGGCCCTGGCGGAAGAACTCGACTCGGGCGTGTTCCTCGGCTACGACGGCGACGGCCACACGGCGTACTTCAACGGCTCGACATGCGTGGACGACGCCGTGGACCACTACCTGCTGACCGGCACGCCACCTCAGGACGGGACATTCTGTCCGGGCATCGGCTGATCGAAGGGAGCAAGAACCCCTTGGGCTCCTGTAGACTCGTTCACGCTGTACGGCGCGCCGCCTTAGCTCAGTCGGCCAGAGCACTTCACTCGTAATGAAGGGGTCTCGGGTTCGAATCCCGAAGGCGGCTCCAGTAGTTGACCAGGGCGTTCTCTCCTCGGAGGGGGCGCCCTTCGTCATGCCGGGGTCTCACTTCGGGTCTCAATTCGCGCCCCAGAGCGCGCGGCCCATCCGCTGCATGCCGTCTTCGGCCATCGGCGAGGCGACGTGTGTGTACCGCTGGGTGAGACGGATGTCGGAGTGCCCGAGGATCTCCTGAACCGTGCGGACGTGCACGCCCTGCTCGATCAGCAGCGTGCCCGCCGTGTGCCGCCCGTCGTGCACCCGTGCGTCTCGAACCTCGGCGACCTGGAGGAGGTCTTTCCAGTCGTCCCAGTCGTCGCGCGGGTCGATCAGCCGGCCGTTCGGCTGGGCGAACAAGACGTCGTTGTCCTCCCACGCGGCCCCGGCCGCGAGCCGTTCGGCCTTCTGCCGGATGCGGTGCGCCCTCAGCAGCGGGATCAGCTCGGGCGGCAGCGGGATCGTCCTCTTGGACTTGCCCTTGGGCTTGCGGAAGACCAGGCCGCCTCCGGTCCGCTCGGGGCACGTGCTCGCGTGCTTCCGGCAGTCCTTGGCGCACAGCCCCTTGGTGTCGGTCGGAACGCATGCGTGGCGGCGGCCGGATGGTCGCTTGGCCTTGGGGCAGTCCTTCGGGCATGCCCGCTTGTGCCTGGCCTCCGTGCACTTCGCGACATCGTTGCAGCCGTGCCGCCAGGTGAGCCGCGAGAGCTGCCACCACACCCGCACGCTTCCGGCGTCGAGATCCACGTACTTCCAGCGCAGCCCGAGAGCTTCGCCCTGGCGAAGCCCGAGGGCCACGGCGACCGACCAGCGGACGCCGTTGCGCCGGTGCTCAGCGGCGGCCAGGATGCGGCGCGCCTCCTGCTGGCTCAGCGGCTCGATCTCCTCATCGCCCGCTCCAGGCGCGTCGACGAGCTTCGCCACGTTGCGCCCGACCTTCTCTTGACGGACGGCGACCTCCAGCGCGCGCGACAGGATCCGGTGCACCTTCAGGGCGTGACTCTCGGCCTTGCCCTCAGCGAGCATCCGCGAGTACAGCGCGTCGAGGTGCTCGGGCAAGAGCCGGTCGAGGCGGTGCTTGCCCAGATGCTTGATGATCCAATTCCGGGTGTCCGACCAGTAGCTCTCCAATGTCGTCGGCGCGAGCTTCCTCGCCGCAATGTCGTTGAGGTACGTGGTCATCCACTGCTCAACGGTCGGCTTACGGCCCGGCTTGCTGGTCTTCCCCGAGTCGCGTTCCTGCTCCAGCTCGCGGACCTTCCGAGTCACCTCGGTCTGGGTGCGGGCCTTCCGATGCCGCCGGTCGGGCGAACCATCGTCCTTGACGCCCATCGTCACGCGGCCGTGCCACCAGCCGTCGCCACCGAGATAGATCGACGATCGTAGATTCGGTTTGCGGGAGCTCATCCTGCCGTGCCCTTTCGTCCGGGGGGAAGGGATCCGCGGCGCCGGGCCTCGCGGATCCATCGGTGCACTGTGGTGACCGGGACCCCCGCTTCCTCGGCGAGCACGGCCGCGGGGCGCTGACTCTCCATGGCCGCCGACCGGTACGCCTGGGCTACCTCCTGATAGAAGGTGTCCGGATCCGAACCGTCCGGACGCCGTAGCGGTTGCCGGTCGGGCGTGTAGTCCGGGTGGGCAGCGAAGATCGTGGAGCCGGAGTGAACCCCGTACGCCTGCCCTCGGATCTCGCCGAGCGTCAGCCCATCGTCCGGGCCGGGGTCGAGGGTGTCACCAGGCGACTCACGCAGGGAGGCCAGGAGGTTGAAACCTGCCTCCACGCGGGCCGGCTGAATGAGCCGCAGAAAATCGGCCGTGATACGAACGCCCTCGACCAGCAGGCCAGTGACGACCAAGCGGCCGTCGTCGTCCGGCTGGAGGCGCATGTTGATCATCCCGCCGTGTGGCCCGTTTGTTGCCACCCATTTGTAGGGGCGTCCGCCTGCTGATCGGGTCTCGCGGTCATCCATGCCGACAAACCTATCCCGCGTATGCATGTCCGTCTAGGTTCGCTGACGTGCTCGCGTAACCTAGCGGACTTGCGCGGAGCTTCCTCGCGTGCAACTCTGGACACGCAAGCCAAGTAGGTGCGCGAACCTATACCCCTGGAGGGAGTAGAGGTGAACGAAGCTATTGCGTATCGACCAGCACAGGCTCTTACCGTCTTCCCCATCGGAAGGACGCTGCTCTTCGAAATGATCAAGAGTGGTGAGATTGAGAGCTTCACCGTTGGTCGCGCGCGGTTCATCCCCCGTGCGTCCCTGGTCGCATTCGTGGAACGTCAACTTGCCTCACAGCACGGCGGCGGTGGCGCCTGATGCGCCGGCCCAACCCCAGACGCCTGGAGCGCAAAAAGAGCACACGGCGGTCCGCGTGAACAACCTGTACGACGCCGACCAGGTGCGCCGATCGCTGGCCACCTTGCACGGCGGATCCAAGGGGCTGCTCAACGTCGTTTCGACCGGCAACTGGCCGGGCAGCACGTTCAGCACCGACCCCAACGGCATCGACGCCGCCACCTCCTACGTCACCCAGCTCGACAGACAAGGCAAGCAGGGCATCTACGTCCGCGTCACCACCCTGCGCGAACCGCCCCCCGCAGGCAGGCGCGGCGACGCCGAACTGTCGCTCGCCCTGCCCGGCTTCTGGACCGACCTCGACATCGACGGGCCCGGCCACAAGACGACCGGCATCCTCCCCCCGGACGAAGCGGCGGCGAGGCGGATCATGGCCGAATCCGGCCTGCCCGAACCCACGCTGTGGCAACACTCCGGGGGCGGCCTCTACACGTGGCACATGTTCGACGAGCCGTACCTGATCAGCTCCGACACTCTCCCGGCCATAAGCGGGCTGTCGGAGCGGTTCCAGCAGGTTGTCAAGGCGTCCGCTGACCGGCTCGGCTACGAGTACGGGCCCGTAGGCGACCTCCCGCGTGTGCTGCGCATCCCTGGGACCGTCAACCGCAAGGCAGGGCTCGAACGGCCCTGCACGATCGTGGAAGCCTCAGGGATCGCTTACCCCTTGGGCGAGCTCACCCCGCTCATCTACGGCATCCAGCTCCCACAGCCGCCCGCCGTTTCCCCTCCCAGCCAAGCCCTACCGTTCACCCAACCGCGCGCTTTCCGCGACGACGACGAGCTCAGCCCCGGCGACGACTACAACGAGCGCGCCACTTGGGAAGAGATCCTCATCGGCCGCCTCAGATGGACCTGCCTTGGACGATTCGGCGGCGAAGTCCGGTGGCTCCACCCCAACGCCACCAGCGACCTTTCCGCCACCACTGGCCGAAACGACGGCGACAATCTGTGGGTCTTCTCCACCAACACGGAGTTCGAGCCTCAGCGCGTCTACGACAAGTTCGGCGCCTACACCCTGATCACCCAGGGCTCGACCAGTGCAGCCGCGTTCAGCGCAGCCGCAAAAGAGCTCCGTTCACAGGGATACGGCAGCCGCGCCGAACGCGACGACTTCCGCGACCTGGTCGCGCCCGCAGTCGACGGCAACACCGCGCTGGCCATCGTCCACCAGCTGCGCCCCGAGAACGCGACCAAGAACACCCCGCAGCATCGCGGCCACCTCCGCATGGCCGAACGGTTCGTCACCGAGCACAGCAACACGTTGCGCCACGTCCACGGCATCGGCTGGCACCGCTGGGACGGCGCGCGCTGGGCCGCCGACGACCAGCGTGCCGATATCCAAGCCGCCGTCGCCACGGCCAAGAACGCCCTTGAGGAAGTGGCCGCTCTCCCGGCCGGGCAGGAACGAGACGACCTTTACAAGGACGCCCGCAAGACGGAGAACGCATCCGGCACCGAAGGCATGCTCAAGTTCGCCGCCGCCCTCCCGCCGATCAGCACCGCGTCCAAGGCGCTCGACGCCGACCCGTACCTGTTCAACACCCCGGGCGGCACCCTCAACCTGAAGACCGGCACCATCAAGGCGAACGACCGCGCCGACCTGATCACCAAGGCGGCCGGGGCCGCCTTCGCCAACGAGGGCAGCCCCGAGTGGGACGCGTTCCTCGTCCGCATCCTCCCCGACCCGGAGGTGCGCGCGTTCCTTCAGCGGCTTATCGGCTACGCCATGCTCGGCAAGGTCACCGAGCACGTGATGCTGATCTTCACCGGCATGGGCGCCAACGGCAAGGGCACCACCCGGGACGCGCTCATGGCCGCGTTCGGCGACTACGCCATCGAGATCGACCCCGCGATGCTCATGGAGTCCAAGCACGAGCGACACGGCGCGTTCAAGATGCGGCTCCGCGGCGCCCGCCTCGTCTTCTGCTCCGAGACGGAGAAAGGCCGGCGCTTCGCCGAAGCCACCATGAAGCGGCTCGTGGGCGGCGACCCCATCGAGGCGAACCTGATGCACAAGAACCCGATCACGTTCGACCCGTCCCACACGCTGATCATGCTGACCAACCACCTGCCCGCCGTGTCCGGCGACGACCCCGCCGTGTGGCGGCGGCTGCTCGTGGTCCCGTTCGACGTCGTCATCCCCGAACGCGAGCGGGACACCACCTTGTCGGACCGGCTACGGGACGCCGCGCCCGCCATCCTCGCCTGGGCGTATCAGGGGTGGCTCGACTACCAGCAGCAGGGGCTCAACCCGCCCGAGGCCGTACGGAAGCGCACGGAGGCGTACCAGGCCGACAGTGACGCCCTGGGCCGCTTCCTCGACGAGCGCATCATCACGAACCCGCACAGCCACGTGAAGGCGCGCGACCTCTTCGCGGCCTGGAATCAGTGGTGCTACGACAACGGCGAGATGCCGACCCCAGAGAAGGCGTTCGCTGACTCGATGAGTCAGCGCGGATTCGCGAAGAAGCGAGGGGCGGCCGGGGTCGCCTATCACGGGCTCATGTTGGCGGCGCCCGATGACAGCTAGAAAACGCTCTGACCTGCAGAAGTGTAGGGACATGCAGGGTTTCCCGGTTATCGCCCATATGTGCGCGCGTGGCGACTTTCGGAGAACCCTACATCTCCCTACACACCCCATCTGACCTGCGAAAACGCGAAGTGACCCTACACACTCCCCTTGACCTGCGGAAATGCGACCTCGAAAGGTAGCTATGACCCCCTCAGCGACCATCACCCGCGTCACCATCACCGAAGCGCCCGCCATCCTCACCCCGCCTACCCGCCGCGGAGACTGCTGGCTGTGGATCATCCCGTCCTGCCCCTACTGCCGCTCCCAGCACACCCACGGAGCAGGCCCAGACGGCACCGTAGGCGGCAGCCGAGTCCCCCACTGCACCACCGATGAACGCCCCCCGGCCTACCTCATCACCCCCATCCCCGCCGATGCCGCATGACCATCTGCGAACTCCTCGCCGCCCTCAACGGCGCCACCGTCGCCGGCGGGTGCGACACCTGCGACGCCGAACAGACCTTCCAGAAGCGAGGCCGCATCACCCTCGCCACCGTCCACCACGACAACGACTGCCCCACCTTGAAGCGCAGTCAGGCCCGCCGATGACAGTTCACCAAGACCACCGAAGGAAGCTCATGACCGTCCCCATCAACGTCGCCGCTGTGGTCGACACGGCAGCGTTCATCACCGCCATGCTCGACGACACCCCCAACGCCGACTCTGACCGGGTGTACATGGACATCCTCGACGACCTCCTGGCCGCCGAGCCCGTCGGCCTCGTCGCAGCGTTCGTCGGCATCACGCACGACCTCATCACCGAACTGGCCCACCGCACCGGCACCACCGCCGAACAGTTGTGGGCGGCCAGGGCCGAACATCTCACGATCCGTCTCACCAGCAGGGAGAACGACCATGGATGACGTTCGCTTCCAAGAACTCCGCGACCTCGTCAAGGGCTCGCACCGCACCGGCGAGGCCACGCAACGGCTCGCCGCTGAGCAGCGGGGCGGCCACACCGGGCCGCTCACCTGGCAGTCTGATGTGGAGGCGCTGGACGCGCCGGAACCGGCCGGCGAGGTGTCGTTCGCCGAGCACCTCCAGCGCCGCGAAGACGCACAGAACGCGCACCAAGCCAGGCGCAGGCGGGCGGACGCCGAACGCTCCAGCCGCGAACGACTCCACTCCACCTACCGCGACCTGTACGGGCTCGACGCCGCCAACCAGATGGTCCGATGAGCAGCCTCCTCAGGGCGCACGCCGAACACGAGGCCGCGCACGCCATACTCGCCGCTCACTTCGGCCTCAAGGTCGTCGAGATACGGCTCAACCCGCCGGCGACCAGCTACACCCTGTACGAGAGCGGCGGAATCAGCCTGCAGCAGTGCGCCATCAGCGCAGGCGGCGACCTGTGGGCGCGGGAGTTCAGCGCACTGCCGTACACCGACCTGGCATGCGGCGACCTCATCGACATCGAACGAGAGCACGGTCTCAGCGCCATCTGGGGGGCCGAACGCCTCGCCAGGCAGGTACTCGCCGCGAACAGCCGGGCCGTGCTGTCTCTCGCCGAGCGGCTCACCGCTGATCGGGTCATCACTTTTGAGGGGTGACAGAGAACATGCCGGGCCTGGTGACAGAGGGGGCCCGGCGCGAAGGGGCAGGGCAGGAGCCGTGGGGACTGAGGGGATCTACCCGGGGCGCATGCCAGCACCAAGCAGACCGGAGCGGCCAGGACTCACCGCAGCAGACCTCAAACGCCAGCACAGCCCCACCAGGCCCATGGGCAGGCTCCAAGCCTCTAGAACGCCCAAGCCGCTGCACACCTCACACGCAGCCACAGCGCAGCACAGACCACATCACGCCGTGCACCACACCCAGCCTGAGCGCCAACACTCAACACCTCTGCGAGGGCCGCGACATCAGGGCACGGCGGTGACCCGCCACACCCCACGCTGCCCGCACCCGCGCTCACAGCACAGTTCGACAGCTCGACATGAACAACGCCAAGCGACACACGCCCACGCCCCACCCACCCGTCGACCAACACAACGTTCGACGCCACATCGCCGACACGATCAGCCAACGCAGCACATAGCCGCAGGTCAAGCCAACAGTCTAGGCGTTTGCGCAGGTCGTGTGCCACGAACGCGAGCTTGTAACCTCAGATGTGTAAAGACGATCTTGTGTTGTGTGCTGTCTTGCTTTACCTGATGCGGCCTGGGTAGGCGGCGGCGAGTTCGTTGA